>NZ_CP054051.1:2002850-2336659 GCF_013372265.1 Aliarcobacter cibarius | reverse complement strand
TTAATCCTAAACTCTTTTCTTGTAATGCTAAATATTATATCTAAATATTATATAAAATAGCTTCAAGAAAGCAAAAAGAGTATAGAATATTAAAAAATAATATATTGTTCACATAGTGAATAACTAGTGAATAATTTTTATCTTTAGATTAAATAAGTATCTAAAAATTCGATATAATCGGGTTTTTATTTATGTGAATAAAATAGTATACAAAAGAGTGAAATATTGAAAATATTAGGAATTGACCCAGGAACTAGAAACTGTGGTTATGCAATTATCGAAAAAAATGGAAGAGATTTAAAGCTTATTGAAGCTGGTTTAATTAAAATAAAAACTACAATTTTACAAGAACAAATTGTTGAGATGACAGAAGGTATAGATCTTATTTTTAAAACACATAAAATAGATCAAGTATCAATTGAAGATATGTTTTATGCTTTTAATCCAAAAACCGTTATAAAATTGGCCCAATTTAGGGGAGCAATAAGCCTTAAAATTTTACAAAATTATGGAAATTTTGCAGAATATACTCCTCTTCAAGTTAAACAAGCAGTAACAGGAAATGGAAAAGCTACAAAAGAGCAAGTTTCATTTATGGTTAAAAGGCTTTTAGGAATAAAAAAAGAGATAAAACCTCTTGATATAACAGATGCAATTGCAATTGCATTAACTCATGCTCAAAGATTATAAAAACCATCCTATAAAGAATAGCTTAAACGACTAGGCTATTTTTTAAGGCGTGCTTTATGGTTTGATTTTTTGAGCATTTTTTGAAATGTTCAAATGATCAAATTTAAAAATAATAATACATTTTGGTCAAAGTTCTATGAAAACTCATTGTTCTCACAAGTGTTAAACTAACAAGTTTACTTTTTATGTTGGATTAGTACTCTATATGGATTATATGCTTGGTTATATTTAAAAAGAGAATAGATAATAGATGCTAATTTTTTAGCAATAATTATCAATGCTTCTTTTTTGGATTTACCAGATGATACTTTGTCTCTAAAAAGTTTATGAAGTTCGTTATTATGTCTAACAGCTGATACTGCTGCCATATAAAGAGCATGTTTAGCTATGGGTATTCCTCTTTTAGCTAAAGTTCCAGTTGATAAAGATTTACCTGATTGATATAAAGTTGGATATAGACCTAAAAAACCTATGAAAGCTTTAGCTGATTCAAATCTTCTAAGGTCTCCACATTCTCCTAATATTGCTGTAACAGTTTTATTAGATACTCCAGGAATTGATTTAAGATTTTCAATATTACTTGAATCATCATCAAGTTGATTGTCTATAAGAATTTGAATTTGTTCTTCAACTTCATCTCTTTCTTGAATATAAAGCTCTAATATCTTAATATTAGTCTTGATCATTAAAGCTCTAGATTCATTTGCACGACCTGTATAAATAGAAGATTTAGCAAGTTCTATAAGATATTTTGCTTTTTCAAGATTAAAGCTATTACCTTTGATATGTCGAAAAATCTTAGTTAGCTTTTCTGGCGTAGCTTTTGAAATATCCATTGCGGTTGGGTAAGATTTAATGATCGCTATTGCAGTTTTGGTAAAGATATTTGGAAATACTTTTTCAATCTCTGGATTAACAGTAGCAACAACAGTTGTTATCTCTCTTTTAATAGTTTTTATTTTATCATCTAATGATTTTTTTAATCGATTTAAAACTTTTAAATTGTGATAATCTTCATTGCTAATATAACTAGCTTTGTATTTACCACTAGCAAGTAATTCAGCAATAACATAAGCATCTATTGAATCATTTTTAATCTTTTTAAGAGTAGAGAAATCTCTATACTTAGAAGTTTGATAAGAATTTAAAAGTATTACTTTATAATCTGCATCAGTAATATAACTATAGAAATTTTCACTAAATGCTCCAGTTGATTCTATACCAATAATAAAGTCATTCATATCTAATGATAGTTCAGCTAATCGTTTGAGTAGTTCTCTTAATCCTAATATATCACTATAAATCCAAAAAGGTTTGCAAGCTAACTCTTTTGCATCATCTAAAATACAAACATAGTGTTTGTCTTTAGCAATATCAACTCCAACATAATACATAATAATCCTCCATAATGTGATAGTTTAAAATCTCATAGCTTCGTGTTATAACAGGTAGAAAATATTTTTCTCCCGAGCATCCTATAGATGATTTAATAAAGCTAACACAAGACGTTTTATATGTAGGTATTTAAATCCTAAAAGGAAAAAAACTTGTTTATTATTAGCCTTTGTGAGAGCTATGAGTTTCATAGAACTTCAATCAATATTTTAAACTTTGATTGATAAATGTATTATACGAAGGAAAACAATGGAAAATAGAAAAAAAATTGGAATTTTAGCTTCATATAATGGTAGTGGTTTTGAAACTATTCAAAATGCAATTTTAAATGGAGTTTTAAATGCTGAAGTTTGTGTGGTAATTACAAATAACACAAATGCAGGAGTTTTAGAAAAAGCAAACAGATATGGAGTTGATAGTTTTGTAATAAATTCAAAGTTTTATCCAGATGAAAATCTTGATTTAAAAATAACTAAAATTCTAAAAGAATATAAATGTGATTATATTTTTTTATCTGGGTTTATGAAAAAAATAGAAAAGAATTTATTAGAAAATTTTCCTAAAAAAATAATAAATACACATCCTGCAATTTTACCATCAATTTATGGAGGAGCTGGAATGTACGGAAGTTTTGTACATCAAGCAGTTGTAAAAAATGGTGAAAAAAAATCTGGAGTAACTATTCATTATATTGACGAAAATTACGATGAAGGAGAAACAATTTTAATAAAAGAGTTAGAATTAAGTCCTAATGAAACAGCTGAAACTTTAGAAACAAAAATAAAAGATTTAGAAAAAATCGCTATTGTAGAAGCATTCAAAAAAGTTTTAGCATAAGCTAAAACTTTTAATTTCTTGGAAAATTTTCTATAATAAAATCTATATCTTTATCCCCTCTTCCACTAAGACTTACTAAAATTGATTTACCTTTATTCTCTTTTGCATATTTCATGGCAAAAGCTAAAGCATGAGAAGATTCAAGAGCGGGAATAATTCCTTCAAGTCTTGAAAGTGTATAAAATGCATCAACAGCTTCTTCATCTGTACAAAGACCTATTTTAGTTCTTCCAATACTATTTAAATAAGCATGCTCAGGTCCAACAGATGGATAATCTATTCCACTTGCAATTGAGTGAACAGGTGCAGCTTCACCTCTTTCATCTTTTAACATAATAGAATTAAATCCATGCATAATTCCCTCTTCTCCATAAGTTAAACTTGCACTATGTTCACCTAAATTTTGACCTTTCCCAGCTGGTTCAACAGCATATAATTCAACACTATCTTCAATAAATGCACTAAATATTCCCATTGCATTACTTCCACCACCAACGCAAGCTGTTACCATATCAGGAAGTTTACCAGTCATTTCTAAAAATTGTTCTTTTGCTTCAAATCCAATAACGCTTTGAAAATCTCTAACCATTTTTGGAAATGGATGAGGACCTACAACCGAACCAATTGCAAATATAGAGTTTTTTGTATCACTTAAATAACTTTCAAATGCACTATCAACTGCTTCTTTTAAAGTTTTAAGTCCTTTTGTTACTGGTACTACTTTTGCACCTAAAATTTTCATTTTTACAACATTTGGGTGTTCTTTTTTTATATCTACTTCACCCATATGTATTTCACACTCTAATCCAAAATATGCAGCTGCAGTTGCTAGGGCAACTCCATGTTGTCCAGCTCCTGTTTCTGCTATTAATTTCTTTTTACCTAAATATTTTGCTAAAAGTGCTTCGGCCATGCAGTGATTTAATTTATGTGCACCTGTATGATTTAAATCTTCTCTTTTTAAGTATATATTTCCACCAACGATATTTGATAAATTTTTTGCAAAATATACGGGTGTTGGTCTTCCTTGATAATATTTTCTAATTTTTTTTAATTCAGATAAAAATTCAAAATCTTTTGATAGTTTTTGATAGACTTCTTCAATCTCTTTGAACGGTTTTTGTAATTCTGGTGGGATATATGCTCCTCCAAATTTACCAAAATATCCATTTTCATTAGGAAAGTTATCTAAATAAGGTTTTTGTTTGTGCATATTAAGTACCTTTGAAATAAAATAGATAAATGTTATCATATTTTAAATAATTTTTGGGGGATTTATGAAAGTAGCTTTTTTTGGTGTAGGTGCTGTTTGTAGTGTTATTTCAACACTTTTGTGTGAGCAATCAAGTAAAAACTTGAAAAATTGTGTAGAGTTTTTATTTATAGTGAGAGATGAAAAAAAAGCGAGATTACATTTTTATAAAAATAGTGAGTTATTAGAAAATTCAAAATTTTTAGAAGTATCAAGTTTTGAAGAAATTTTTCATCATCCAATTAAATATAAAAAAGAGTTAGAAAACTATGATATATTCATTAATAGTTCAACACCATCATACAATATTGAAATTATGAATTTAGCTTTGGAATTTAATTCAAACTATGTTGATTTAGCGAGTGATATTTATAAAGATGAAGTTATAGATTCTTTAAAATTTGAACAACAAAAGCTTGAACAAGAGTTTAAAAATAAAAATCTTTTTGCTTTGATTAATTTAGGGGTTTCTCCAGGAATTACAAATTTTTTAATAGGTGAAAGAATTAACTCTTTACAAAATCTTCCTTATGAAGTAAAAATCACAAAATTAGAATTGAATCTTCTTGAAGAGATACAATCTAAAAAATTAATTTTTTCATGGTCACCGAAAGTAGCTATTGATGAATTAGCGTTTTCTCCTATTTTTTTTAAGAAAAATAATCCAAAAATTATAGAACCTTTTTCTAAATCGAAGTTTTATAAATTTCCTTATTTTAGAAATGTTGTAGAGGTATATCCAGTTTTTCAAGAGGAGTTAATATCTTTAAAACAAAGTTTTCCACAAATTGAAAATCTTAAATTGAATATTGGTGGAAATGAGCTTGAATTAATGAAAAATTTATATCAATTGAATCTTTTTTCAAATAAATATTGTTATGAAGATGAAAATGAAAAGATTTCGATAAATAGCATTATAAAAAATATTGTACCAAAGATGAAAAGTCCAGAAATTATAGAAGATTATATAAAAAAGAAGACTATAAAATATGCTGAATTTAGTGCTATTGCTGATATATATTTAGAAATTTCACATCCAGATAAAAAGAAAAAAATTAAAAGTATTGAATCAATTGGATTATCTTTTAGTAAATATCCAGAACTTTTAAAAACTCCATATTCTGGTTCTACTTATGTATCATATCCAACAGGTATTGGAGCAGGAATTCTTATTTTTTATTCATATATGAAAAAAGAGCTTTTAAATGGTGTAATTTTGAGTGAAAACCTTCCAAAAATTTTTGGAAATAGTGTTAATGATATTATAAAAAGAGAGTTAAGTAGCTATAAAATAAATATTTATAATTTGATTAAATAGTTCTAAAATACAAATAAGATAAAATTATCTTTTATATAAATATAATAAATAATTTTAACAAGAAGAGTTTTATGCAAAAAGATATTTTTAGACCGTTTTTAAATGAAAATATAGATGTTTTAAATTTTCTAAGATATAACACAATAGGTAAAAATAAAGATAAATATTTTGATTTCACAGCATCAGGTTTAGCTTTTAGACAAATAGAAAATAGAGTTCATGAGGTTTTAGAAACTTATGCAAATACTCATTCAAAAGAGTCTTCAAATGCCAAAGTTACAACACATTATTATGAGCAAGCTAGAGAAAATTTAGCAAAGAATTTTGAATTAACTGATGATTTTACAATTCTTCCTAGTGGTTGTGGTTCAACTGCAGCTATAAAACATTTTCAAGAGCTTTTAGGACTTTATATCCCACCCGCAACAAAAAAGAGATTTGGTTATAAAAAAGATAAAAAAAATGTTCCTTTAATAATAGTTGGTCCATATGAGCATCATTCAAATGAGTTATCTTTTAGAGAATCTTTGGCAAATGTAAAAAGAGTTAAATTAACTGATGATGGTTTAATTGATTTAAAACATTTAAAAAAGATTTTAGAAAATAATAAAGATAAAGAAATAATTGCATCTTTTTGTATAGCTTCAAATGTGAGTGGAATAATAACTCCATACAAAAAGATATCAAAAATTTTACGTAAATATAATGCTCTTATATGTTTTGATGCCGCAGCTTCAAGTCCTTATATGAATATTCCTTGTAAATATTATGATGCTATGTTTGTATCTTCTCATAAGCTTTTAGGGGGGCCTTCTTCTTGTGGGTTACTTATAATTAAAAAATCTTTGATAGATACTTCATTAGCACCTACATTTAGTGGTGGTGGAACTGTAAAATATGTAAATAAAAAGTCTCAAATTTATGAAGATAAGATTGAACTCAGAGAAGATGCAGGAACACCACCTATATTGCAGTTAATTAGATCATCTTTAGCTTATCAACTTAGAAATGAAATTGGATTTGAATTTATAAAGCAAAGAAAAGATGAGCTTTTAAAATATCTTTTAGAAGAGTTAAAATCTATTCCAAATTTAGTTATTTATGGAAATCAAGAAGTTGATAATATAGGAATAGTATCTTTTAATATAAAAGGTTTTAATCCATACTCTCTTTGTGAAAAGCTTTCAAATAACGGTAATTTTCAAACTAGAGCTGGATGTTCATGTGCAGGACCATATGGACATGATTTATTAGGTCTTAAAAAAGTATCTATGAAAAATCGGCCAGGGTGGCTTAGAGTTGGAGTTCATTATATGCAAACAAAGGAGGATATAAAGGCTTTAGTTGATGAAATAAAGAGTAATTTAGTTTAAAATCTCATATATTTTATATAATGATAACAAACTATTAATATTCTATTTAAAAACTATTAACTAAAACTTTTTATAATTTCTTTATGAGTTTTATGATTTTTTTCTTGGTTTATTTTATAGCCTTCTCCTTTCAGACCTATATTATAAAAACAAGGTTTATAAATAAACTAGATTTTAATTATAAAACTAGAAAGTATTTTAGCTTTGTATTATATTTAACATTTTTTGGTGCTTTGATGTACCCTTTGGCTAGATACTTTCCTGTGGTGCCTAACTGGCTCTATTTTCTCCTTTCCCTACCAATTGGGGTGATTTTTTTAACATTTATTATTGCCATTTTTCACGAAATCATCTCATTTGGTATTAAAAAAACAAAATATACAAAAAATCGTAGGGAATTCTTTAAAAAATCACTTGATATAGCTGCAACTTCAGTTATCTTAGCTACTAATGCAAAAGCGATGGATAATGCTAGAAATATAGAATTAGAAGTAGTTGATGTAGAAATCAAAAACTTAAAAGATAGATATAAAATTATACAACTAAGTGATATTCATATTGGTGGTTTGATAGATAAACACTTTATAAAAGATTTAGTCTCAAAGGTAAATATCTTAGGTGCTAATTTAGTTGTAATAACTGGTGACTTAGTGGATACTAAATTAGAGTTCGCAAAAGATGCTTTAGATGAATTAAAAAATTTAAAATCAATTTATGGTACATATTTTATTGTGGGAAATCATGAATATTTTCATGGAGTTTCACCAATAATAGATTATGTAAATAGTCTAGGAATAAAAGTTTTAGAAAATGAATCAGTTTATATTGGCGATAAAAATAGTGGTTTTAATTTAGCAGGAGTTTATGATAGATTTGGTTTTAGATATGGTTCTTATAAACCAGATATCACTAAAGCATTAAAAGATTGTGTTGATTCACCTACTGTACTTCTTGCACATCAACCAAAATATATAAAAGATTTAGAAAATACAGATAATATTGATTTAATTTTATGTGGACATACACATGGTGGGCAGATTTTTCCCTTTAATTTTTTAGTAAAGCTTGAACAACCATATGTAAAAGGTTTAAATCAACACGATGAAACAACTCAAGTTTATGTAAATAAAGGAACAGGGTTTTGGGGACCACCAATGAGACTTGGTGCTAGTAGTGAGATAACTATTTTAAATTTAAAAGAGGCAAGAGCTTAACTCTTTGCCTCTTATTTAATATTTATAAATTTTTTGGCTTAATTAAAGCATACCACAAGGGCTCATTCCTGTCTTAAAAAATCTAGCAGTTACAGTATCCATACTTTTAATATGATTTATTAACCAGTTTATTAAATCATATTCTATATAGTTTTTCAAAGCTTTAATATCTTTGTTTGATTCAAACTCTTGCCATAGAGCTTTGATATCACTTAGATTTTTGTCATGCTCACCTTTATGAAAAGGGTATGCAAAAAAACCTTTTTTTTGCATCTCTTCTTCCTCTGTTGCAAAGTGTTGAATAGTATGGTCTACCCATTGATTATAGATACTTTTTAATTTGTCAAAATTTTCAATATTTTGATTTTGTTCAAAATTTTCTATATTTAAATAAATTTCATTTATTAAATCAATATCTTCAAAGTGAGTATTATTCATAAAATCAACATCAACTAAAGGTAGAACATTTTTATCTATTAACATTTTTGATTCCTAAAATTTTTTCACATTTTATTGAATAACTATAAAATTTATATTGATAAAAATCAATTAGATTCCTGCTCCATCTTCAAAACTTCTTAGTTTTCTAGTTCTAATTCCTACAATATCGCCTTTTTGAATATTTTTTTCATTAAATTCATAATGAGGCATTTCAACTAAAACAACTCTTTTATCATCATTTAAATAAGTTAATTCAACTTTTACAAATGAACCAGCTAGTTGAATATATTTAACTTTTGCTTGAATAATTGCATCTTTGTCATTTACAGAAACTATTTCTAACTCATGAGGTCTAATTAAATATTTATTATCAGTTGGTTCTTCTAGTGCAGATGAATTTTCTATTTCTCTTGCATGAAATAGATTTACATTTCCTAGAAAGTTTATCACAAATTCATTACTTGGATTATGAAAAACTTCTTCAGGAGTTCCTATTTGTTCTATTTTCCCTTTATTTATTACGACAATTCTATTTGCAACCTCAAGAGCCTCTTCTTGGTCATGAGTTACTAAAATTGTAGTAATTCCAAGCTCTTCTTGAAGCTCTTTTAGCCATCTTCTTAAATCAGTTCTCACTTTTGCATCAAGTGCTCCAAATGGTTCATCAAGTAATAAAACTTTTGGTTCAACTGCAAGTGCACGAGCGAGTGCAACTCTTTGTCTTTGACCACCTGAAAGTTGCCAAGGAAATCTTGATGCAAAACCATCTAGTTGGATTAATTTTAAAAGTTTTGTCACTTTTTCTTCTATTTTTTTGTTGCTTAATCTCTCTTTTTTAGGTTTTACTCTAAGACCAAAAGCAATGTTTTCAAAAACAGTCATATGTTTAAATAGTGCATAGTGTTGAAATACAAAACCTATATCTCTATCCCCAATATCTTTTTTTGCAACATCAATATTATTAAATAAAATTTCACCTTTATCAGTGTCATCTACTGTTTCAAGTCCTGCAATCATTCTTAATAGTGTAGTTTTCCCACTTCCCGATGGTCCTAATAGTGCAAGTAGTTCACCTTCAACTATGTCTAAATTTATATTTTCTAAAGCTGTAAAGTTTCCAAAATATTTTGTTAAATTTTTTACTTCAATTTTCATAATTTATCCTACTATTCATTTTCTAATTTTTTTATTCTTCTTTGAACTTTCCACTCTAAGATATATTTTAATACCAAAGTTAAAAGTGCAAGTATTGCTAAAAGTGTTGAAACAGCAAATGCTGCAACAAAGTTATATTCGTTATATAAAATCTCAACTTGTAATGGCATAGTATTTGTAATTCCTTGGATATGTCCAGAAACAACTGAAACAGCTCCAAATTCTCCCATTGCTCTTGCATTACATAATATTACCCCATAAAGAAGTCCCCATTTTATATTTGGCAAGGTAACTTTCCAAAATGTTTGAAAACCGCTAGCTCCTAAAAGAAGTGCTGCTTGTTCTTCATCATTTCCTTGTTCTTGCATTAAAGGAATTAATTCTCTTGCAACAAATGGAAAAGTTACAAATATAGTTGCTAACACAATTCCTGGAACTGCAAATATAATTTGTATATCATTCTCAATTAACCAGTGTCCAAACCAACCTTGTGCTCCAAAGAGTAAAACATATACAAAACCCGAAATAACTGGACTTACGGCAAATGGTAAATCAATTAAAGTTATTAAAAAGCTTTTTCCAAAGAATGAATATTTTGCAATTGCCCAAGATGCACAAACTCCGAAAATTAAATTTAGTGGAACAGCAATAGCTGCTGTTATTAAAGTTAATTTAATGGCCTGTAAAACATACTCATCTTCAAAAGAGATAAAATATGCTTCTATTCCTTTTCTAAAAGCCTCTGCAAATATAGTAATTAGTGGAATAACTAGCATAACCATTAAAAAAGTTATAGCTGTACCTATTAATAAATATTTAACAATTTTTGATTCATCTAATGATGTTTTTGAATTACTTCGTGTTTTCATATTGCCTCCATTCCTCTTCTTCTTGAACTCCATCTTTGGAGTATATTAATCAATAATAACATTACGAAAGAGATTAATAACATCACAACTGCAATT
Organism: Aliarcobacter cibarius; assembly: GCF_013372265.1. NCBI lineage: Bacteria > Pseudomonadati > Campylobacterota > Epsilonproteobacteria > Campylobacterales > Arcobacteraceae > Aliarcobacter > Aliarcobacter cibarius. The sequence continues at coordinate 2,326,019 of NZ_CP054051.1, read as the reverse complement.
GCTGTAGCACCTGCAAAATCATACTGTTCAAGTTTTGTAATAATTAAAAGAGTACTTATCTCTGTTTTAAATGGCATATTTCCAGCTATAAAAACAACAGAACCATATTCACCTAAAGCTCTTGCAAACGAAAGAGCAAAACCAGTCAATAGTGCTGGAAATATTGTTGGCAAAATAACTTTATAAAATGTTTGCCATCTTGATGCTCCCAAACTAGCACTTGCCTCTTCTTGCTCTATTTGAATCTCTTCAAGAGCTGGTTGGATAGTTCTTACTACAAAAGGAAGACCAATAAATATTAATGCAATTGTTATTCCAATAGGTGTGAATACTATTTTTATTCCTAGAGGCTCTAAAAATTGTCCAAACCATCCTTGAGATGAATAAAGTGTTGTAAGAGCAATACCTGAAACAGCTGTTGGTAGCGCAAAAGGTAAATCAACTATTGCATCAAAAACTCTTTTTCCAAAAAATGTATATCTAACTAAACACCAAGCAACAATCAAACCAAAAAAAGTATTTACCATTGCTGCTATTAATGAAGTTACAAATGTTAGTTTATAACTTGCAACTACTCTTGGGTCAGTTGTCGCATTTATAAAAGCATCCCATCCTAAACTGAATGCTTCTGTAAAAAGAGCAATTAAAGGGATAATTACAATAATACTAAGATAAAAAACTGTATATCCCATAGTAAGACCAAAACCAGGTATTGGTGATTTGGTTCTTTTTAATATTCCAAAATTAATTCTCATAATAAGAACTCCTAATATAATCTTCATAAGATAGATGATATATAAAAATATCAAAAAAAATGTAGGCGATAATCTATCACCTACTAAATTGGTGAAAGTATATTATATTTTATTAATTTTGTCAAGATGAAAAAGAGAATTTAAAAAATAATTTATTTTTTATTATTTATAAACTCTTTTAAGCTATCAATATTTTTTGGTTCATCAAACAAATAACCTTGAAAATAATCAATTTCTAATTCTTTACAAACTTTAAATATATCTTTTGATGATACAAATTCGGCAACCGTTTTCATTCCAACTTTTTTTGAAAAAAAGACTATCGCTTCTATAACTGCTTTTGCTGTTTTTGATTTATTTATATCTTGAATTATTGAACCATCAATTTTTATAAAGTCTGCTTGAAGTTTAACTAAATAAGAGAAATTTGAGTATCCAGTTCCAAAATCATCTATGGCTATTTTTACTCCTAAATTTTTAACAATTTTAATAAAAGAAATTACTTCTTCAAGGTTATCTATACCTTCACTTTCTGTTATTTCAATAGTTAAAAAGTACCCAATATCATATTCATATATTTTTTGTATTAAAAAATCAACAACTTCTTTTTCTAATATATCACTAATTGATAGATTTATACTAAATTCAATACTTTTACCTTCGAAGAATTCAAATGATTTTTGAATAACTTTTTTTGTGATTTCACTATAAAGATTAATTCTTTTCGCTCTATCAATAAAAAAATATGGAGATATAATATCTCCTTTTGAATCTTTCATTCTTACTAATATTTCATATTTTTTTTCTTGTTGATTACTAATTGATTGAGCAAATATTTCAAATTTATCTTTTTTTACAGCTTGAATTATTTGAGTTTCCCAGTATAAGTCTTGTTCAATTGTTGATGAGTTTGGATGAGAAATTTGATGTTGTTCACTATCATAAATTACTAAATTGTGTTTTAATACTCTTGTTTGTTTTAAAGCAAATTCTGCACTAAAAATTAGATTTGAATAATTTATTGCAACCCCAGCTCTTAAAGGTATGTAGATTTTGTAATGCTCTAATTCTATTGGAGAGTAGCCAAAATACCAAATTATAGATTTAATGGTTTGAATAAATCTATCTTTTGATACTTCAATACTAGATGCAGCAGCAAAGATATCTGCCCCTAAATAATATATTTTACTATTTAAAAATTTGTCTTCTAGTCTTAGAAAAACCAAATTTAAAACTTTTTCTCCAATTTGGTAACCATAATAATGGTTTATGTTCCCAAATCCACTTATATCAAATATAACTAGTTTATTAAATAATTTTTTGTCAATATCATTTATAAACTCTTTTCTATTTGAAAAGAGACTATTTTTTGTTATTTCTTCCATTTTTGTATCTATAAATTAAATCAAATGTTCTAAGATTATCAAAATGTATTTTTGTGCATTTTTTCAATTAATAAAACATTATTTATAAAGATTATATAAATCTTACCAATTTTTTGTTAGAAAATCTATCATCTACTAAATTGGTGAAATTATAATGAATTTAACCTTTTATTTCAATAATAACTAAAGTAAATGAGGAAATTAATTACAAAGTATCTAAGGTAAAGATACTTTATAATTTTTAAATTCCCAATCCACCTACAAATTCTTCTTTTAATACATCTTCTTTTGTTACAGGGGCTTGCCCTAAACAAGAAGCAATTGTTGTTTTATCTAAGATTTGAGCAGTTAAATTCCTAATATTTAAGAATACTCTTCTAAAATAACACTTACCTTCTTGACTACATGGTTCATAACTTGACACTGAAACGCATGATATCATTGCTATCATTCCTTCAAAATATCTAATTACCTCTCCTAAAGTTATTTCATTAGCATCTTTTGCTAAAACATAACCTCCATAACGACCAGGAATACTTTTAACCCACCCTACTTTATTCATTTCAAGCATGATATTTTCTAAAAATCTTCTTGGAACGTCAACTGATTCAGATAATTCTCTTATTGATATTAAATTATCTGCTGCAGCTATTGCAAATAGAGCTCTTAGCGCATAATCCGTTTTTTTTGATACTTTCATATTTATCACCTACCTAATTGATAAATTATATTTGATTTTTATTTTTGTGTCAAGAATATATTACAAATAAAAAAAGGAAAGAAACAATTTGCTTCTCTCCTTTTTTTTATATTTTACTTTCGTAAAATTTATTTAGAAAAAATTATGAATTTTTCTCTTTTTTTGCAGTTCTTTTTCTAACTGTTGGATCAAGTTCTCTTTTTCTTATTCTTATAGATACAGGAGTAACTTCAACAGCTTCGTCTTCTTCAATCCACTCTAAAGCATTTTCTAAAGACATAGTTCTTGGTGGGATAAGTTTAATAGCTTCATCAGCTCCAGAAGATCTTACATTTGATTGTTGTTTCCCTTTAATAGGATTTACATCTAAATCATTATCTTTAGCATGTTGTCCTACAACCATACCAATATATACTTTATCTTGAGGTTTTATAAACATAACTCCTCTATCTTGTAAGTTAAAAATTGAGTAAGCTAACGCTTCTCCATTTTCCATAGAAACTAGTGCTCCATACTTTCTACTTTCAACTGTACCAGAGTATGGTCTAAACTCTAAGAATGAGTGATTCATAACACCCTCTCCTCTAGTTTCAGTTAAGAATTCTGTTCTAATACCGATTAATCCTCTTGCTGGAATTTCGAACTCTAATCTAGTAGAACCTTCTCCCATTGGAACCATATTTGTCATAACAGCTTTTCTTTTTCCAAGTTTTTCAATAATAGCACCACTAAATTCATCTGGAGTATCGATTACTAAATGCTCAAATGGCTCCATTTTAATACCATTTTCTTCTCTAATGATAACTTCAGGTCTTCCTATACAGAATTCAAAACCTTCTCTTCTCATATTTTCAGCTAAAATAGTAACCTGAAGCTCACCTCTTCCATTTACTTTAAATTTACCTTCACCAATTTGCTCATAACTCATAGCAATATTTGTGTTCATTTCAGCTTTTAATCTCTCATCAATTTTGTTTGAAGTTACGAATTTCCCTTCAGTTCCTGCTAATGGAGAGTCATTTACAGAGAATGTAACAGATAAAGTTGGTTCTTCAATATGCATAGGATCAAGTGGCATTGGATTTGTTGGATCACATAAAGAATCCCCAACATCAATAGTTTCAAATCCAGCAACTGCAACAATATCCCCAGAACCAGCAGTTTTAATATCGAATCTATCCATTCCTTTAAATCCAATAAGCTTAGATACTCTTCCTTTTATTTTTTCTCCATCAGCTTTACATAATAAAACTGTTTCACCTTGAGAAATAGTACCATTAAAAATTCTAGCAATACCAATTTTTCCAATAAAGTTATCATAATCTAGAGTAAATACTTGAAGTTGTAATCCATTTTCATCAGCTCCTTGAGGTTTTGGAACTTCTTTTAAAATAGTGTCATATAATGGTTTGAAATCCATATTTCCATCATTTACATCATATCTTGCAAGACCATCCCTTGCAGCTGCATAAATAACTGGGAATTCTAATTGTTCTTCAGTTGCATCCATTTGTGCAAAAAGGTCAAATACCTCATCAACAACTCTATCTGGTTCAGCAGCTGGTTTATCTATTTTGTTTACTACAACAATTGGTCTATGCCCTAAAGATAATGCTTTTTTAACAACGAATTTTGTTTGAGGCATTACTCCCTCTTGTGCATCAACTAGTAATAAAACAGAATCAACCATTTTTAAAACCCTCTCAACTTCTCCACCAAAATCGGCGTGTCCCGGAGTGTCAATAATATTAATTCTTACACCTTCATAGTCAATTGCTGTATTTTTTGAAAGGATTGTAATACCTCTTTCTTTTTCGATTGCATTACTATCCATAACTCTTTCATCTACATTTTGGTGTGCTGAAAATGTACCACTTTGTTTTAAAAGTTGGTCTACTAGAGTAGTTTTTCCATGGTCAACGTGAGCAATAACTGCTATATTTCTAATGTCTCTCATACTTCTTCTTTATTTAAAATTTTCGCGGATTATATCTAAAAAAAACTTAGATTTTTATAATAGCTTAAAATATGGTTAAACAAAAAATAAATATGGTAAAAATATTTTTACTCTTTTTAGAACAAATTAATATATAGTTTGTTAAACTCCGTTTTTAAGGTTTGCGGAGCAAACAGACTAGACTTCATATATAAATTTCATTTCTTTTACGAAGAGAGTCAATCACTTTTATTTTATTATTGTTAGGAAGCAAAATATGGAATTTTTGCAAAATCTAAGACAAAACTATTTTACAAAGTTTTGGAAACCAGTTCCAGCTGTTATAGCTCTTGGAATTTTAAGTGCTTATTATTTTGGAATAACTGGTACTTATTGGGCAGTTACTGGAGAGTTTACTAGATGGGGTGGACATTTTTTACAACTTTTTGGAGTTGATGTATCATCTTGGGGATATTATAAGCTTATGAGTATAGAAGGGAATATATTCACAAGAGTAGATGGGGTAATGATTATTGGAATGTTTGCAGGTTGTATTGTTGCAGCATTTTGGGGAAATAATGTAAAGTTTAGAATGCCTGTAAATAGAATTAGAGTTTATCAAGCTCTTATTGGTGGAATAATTGCTGGATTTGGAGCAAGACTTGGTATGGGATGTAACTTAGCTAGCTTTTTTACAGGAATACCACAATTTAGTTTTCATGCTTGGATTTTTACAGCTTTTATGATGGTAGGAGTTTATTTTGGAGTAAAAGTTGCATTAAGTCCATTTTTACAGTCAAAGATTAAAATGCAAAAAGTTTCTTGTTCAAAAAATTTACCTCATGATGAAGTGAAGGTAAAAAACTTTTTTACATTAGGAACAATCGCATTTATATTAATAATCCTTTATGCACTGTATTTAATTTTCATTGCAAATAGTCCAAAACTTGGTATGGCAGCACTTTTTGGAGCATCATTTGGACTTATTATTGCGAAAGCACAAGTTTGTTTTACATCTGCATTTAGAGATATATTTACAACAGGAAGAAGTGAATTAGCTATTGCAATTATTATAGGGATGGTTGTTGCAACTTTAGGAGTATTCACATATTTAAATATGGGTGCAGCACCTAAGATATTTTGGACAGGACCAAATGTCGTTATTGGTGGATTACTTTTTGGTTTTGGAATAGTTATTGCTGGTGGTTGTGAATGTGGATGGATGTATAGAGCTGTTGAAGGACAAGTTCATTTTGCAATTGTTGGAGTTGGAAATATAATTGGTGCAACTTTATTAGCTTTTGTTTGGGATGATATAAGCCCTACTCTTGCAACATCTTGGCCAAAAATAAACCTTCTTCAAAGTTTTGGTAATTATGGTGGATTAATTGCAAATTATGGGTTACTTCTACTATTTTTTATAGTAATTCTAGTTTTAGAAAAAAAATATTTAAACAAATCAAGAAATAGATAAGGAAAACATATGGAAAATAAAGAAATAATTCCAGATTATAGAATCGATATGCAAGGTGAACCTTGTCCATATCCTGCAATTAATACACTTGAAGCTATGAAAGAATTAAATGCAGGTGAAATTTTAGAGATTATTAGTGATTGTCCACAAAGTATAAATAATATTCCAATAGATGCAAAAAATCATGGATATAAAGTACTTTTAATAGATAGTGATGGACCAACTATTAGATATCTTTTACAAAAATGAAGTAGTAATGTTACTACTTCATTTAATTCTTGACAATTACTTTACAATTTATTAGGCTTTTATTAATTATTTATTGCTAATATTCTTATATTTTTATAAGGAAAACTGCGTGTTAAGACTTTCTCAAAGTAAATTAATTGTTATTAGTGCAATATATTTTACTCTATTTTATAATTACAAATTTTTTAAAGATTTGTTTAATACTTATGGCTTCTCAGGTTCAAATATTTTATATTTTTTATCGACTGCTATTGTATTAACTTCTTTAATTATCTTTTTGCTAACTTTATTTAGTTCAAAATATACAACAAAACCTATATTAATGACTCTTTTTATAGTTTCAGCTTTTACAGCTTATTTTATGGATAGCTATAGTGTTGTTATTGATACGGAGATGATTAGAAACAGTTTACAAACAAGTTTTAAAGAATCTGCTGATTTATTTAGTTTTAGGTTGGTACTTTATGTAATCTTTTTGGCTATTTTGCCAGCATATATTGTTTATAAAACTAGAATAAATTATAAATCATTTAAAGGTGAGTTACTATCTAAAATTAAAACTATAATTTTATGTTTGGTAGTTATCCTTGTTATTGTTTTTAGTTTTTCTAAATTTTATACATCTTTTTTTAGAGAACATAAACCTCTAAGATATAATATAAATCCTATTTATTGGATGTATAGCATAGGAAATTATGCTAATAAAACTTTAGATACAGCACCTACACAAATAAAAGATATTGGTTTAGATTCAAAAGTAGTTGAAGAAAAAAATGAACCAAAAGAATTAATCATTTTAGTTGTTGGAGAAACTGCAAGAGCAGATAGATTTTCATTAAATGGTTATTCAAAAGAGACAAATCCATTATTAAAACAAGAAGAACTTGTAAGTTTTACAAATATGTCTTCATGTGGAACATCAACAGCTCATTCTGTTCCTTGTATGTTTTCTATTTTCCCAAAAGATGACTATAGTTATAAAAAAGGAGCAACAACAAAAAATGTTTTAGATGTTTTAAGTAACACTCAAGATATTGCTATTTTGTGGAGAGATAATAACTCTGATTCAAAAGGTGTTGCATTAAGAGTTGATTACGAAGATTATAAAACACCGGAAAAAAATACAATTTGCAACGAAGATGAGTGCAGAGATGAAGGTATGCTAGTTGGTCTTGAAGATTATATTGAAAAGAATAAAGGTAGAGATATTTTAATTGTTCTTCATCAAATGGGAAACCATGGACCCGCTTATTATAAAAGATATCCAAAAGAGTTTGAGAAATTTACACCTGTATGTAAAACAAATCAGTTAGAAAACTGTACAGAAGAAGAGATAGGTAATGCCTATGACAATGCAATTTTATATACTGATTATTTTTTATCAAAAGCTATAAATTTCTTAAAAAAATATTCAAATACTCATGAAGCAGGATTGTTATATGTATCTGATCATGGTGAGAGCTTAGGAGAAAATGGAATATATCTTCATGGTATGCCTTATGCAATAGCTCCAAAAGCACAAACACATGTTGCTTCTTTAATTTGGTTAGATAATGGACAGATGGCTCATGAGTATGATAGAAGTAAAATAAAACAAAATAAAGATAAAGAGTATTCACATGATAATTTATTTGATACTCTTTTAGGACTTTTTGAAGTAAAAACAGAAGTATATAAAAAAGAATTGGATATTTTAAATGAATCTAGAATCGAGCACTAAGCAAATTATATATACAGCGCTACTTCTTTGCGCTGTGATTTTACTATTTCAATTTACAGATTTTGATGTAAAATTTCAATCACTTTTTTATGATTTTGAAACAAAATCTTGGTTTATTAACAGAAAAGATGCTATTTTGAAATTTTTCTTTTATGATGGATTCAAAAAATTGTTTATTATTTTTTCCAATATCATTTTAGTTTTAGCAATTCTTTCTTTTATAAAAAGATTTAAATTACTTCACAGTTATAAAAAAGGTTTAGTAATCTTATCTTTAAGTACAATCTTAGTACCTTCATTGGCTTCTTTAAAAAGTATTACTAATGTACCTTGTCCTAATGAAATTGTGGATTTTGGTGGAAAATCTATTGATGTAAGAATCTTAGAATCTTTTCCTAAAGATTATGTTCAAGAAAAAAAATTTAGATGTTGGCCAGCTGGTCATGCAACAATGGGGTTTTCTTTGATGGCTCTATACTTTTTCTTTAAAAATCCAAGAAATCAAAAAATTGCCTTAACTTTTGCAATAACAGTTGGAGTATTAACTGGAGGATATAAAATATTAATTGGTGACCACTTTTTAAGTCATACATTAGTTACAATGTTATTGGCTTGGTTAATTATATTAATTATAAATAAATTTGTAAATAAATTGTCAATCTTTAAAACATAGTATCTTGAAACTATTCTTGTAACATTCTAAATATAAAATAATATTTGGGAGTAAGATTATGAAAGCAATTTTAGTAGCTGGTTTAGTAGCAACTTTAAGTTTTAGTGCGACAGTTGATGACTTTTTAGACTCTTTAAAACAAGAAGTTTTAAAACAAGATACAAGTTTTAAAGGATTTGATTATAAAAGAGGTGAAGATATATTTTTATCAAAACATGTTGGTAAGAAAGGTGAATTAATATCTTGTGCTTCTTGTCATGGTACAGATTTAAATAAATCGAATCAAAATCATTTTACAGGTAAAACAATAAATGCTCTTTCTCCAAAAGCAAATCCAAAAAGATTTACAGATAGAGCTGAAATTGAGAAATGGTTAAAAAGAAACTTCAATGACGTTTATAATCGTGAAGGAACAGCACTTGAAAAAGGTGATGTAGTTACTTACATCATAAACAAGTAAGGAGTTTAAAATGAAAAAATTAGTTTTTTTAGGTTTGACTGCTTGTTTTATGTATGCTGGTGAAATGGATGTAACTATTAAACCTGTAAATAATGAAATTTATAAAAATGAGTGTGGAAGCTGTCACTTTGCTTATCCTGCAGGATTATTACCAAGTAGTGCTTGGAATAAAATGATGTCTAATTTAAGTAACCATTTTGGAGATGATGCTAGTGTAGATGAAAAAACTTTTCAAACATTATCTAGCTATTTAAATGAGAATAGTGCTGAAAAAAGTATGAATTATAAAAGAAGTAGAAAAATAGTAGAAAATTTAAATGGAACAATCCCAGATTCTATTTCAAAAATGCCATACATTAAGAAAAAACATAAAGAAATTAAAGAAAATTTAATAACTCAAAAAGAGGTTAAAGGTTTGTTTAACTGTACAGCTTGCCACAAAAATGCCGAAAAAGGTATATTTAGTGAAGAAGATGTAAATATTCCAAATTACGGAAAATGGGAAAAGGATGATTAATATGCAAAAATCATATATATGGTCACTACCAACAAGAGTTTTTCACCTCTTGTTTGCTTTGTTTATTCTACTTGCTTTTCTAACAGATGATGATAAGCTTCTTAATTACCATGCAATAATTGGTTATTCTATTTTAATTTTATTAGTTTTTAGAGTTTGTTGGGGATATTTTGGCCCAAAATACTCTTTGTTTAAAGATTTTCCTGCAAATAAAAATGAAGCTAAAGAGTTTTTAAAAAATATTTTTGATGACAAACAAAAATATATTGGTCACAATCCATTAGCTTCTTACGTAATGATAACTATGTTAGTAGTTACTTTTATTGTAATAGTTACAGGTGTATTAGCTTATGGAATACAAGAAGGAAAAGGAATAGCATCTTTTTTAAATGACTCCTTTTTTAAGAATATGAAACTTTTTAAAGAGATTCATGAATTTTTTGCAAATTTTCTTATATTTTTAATTGTTGCACACTTAGCAGGAATTGCTGTAGATAGATTACTTCATAAAAAACATGAAACTTTAAATTCAATAGCAACAGGTTATAAAATGACTGTTGAAGATGAAAGTATAAAAGTTTCATTTTTTCAAAAATTGTTTGCTATTTTTATGTTTATAGTTTTTATAGCTTTTTTGATTTTTAATTTGTATAAACCAGATAATGCATTAGTCGCTTCAAAGTATGAAGCAATTGATTACAAAACACAAAATGTAGCTTTTGTAAACGAGTGTGCAAGTTGTCATACTCTTTATCCCACCAAATTTATTGCCTAAAAAATCTTGGGAATTAATTATGAGTGATTTGGAAAATCATTTTGGTGATGATGCGAGTTTAGATGAAGAAACAAATCAGGATATTTTGAGTTTTTTAATAAAAAATAGTGCAGAAACTTCAACTATGGAAGCTAGTTGGAACTTTATAAATTCCATAGGCAATAAAGATATAATTGCTCTAAGTAAAACAGAATATTGGAAAAAAAGACATAAAGATATACCAAAAAATGTTTTTAAAAATGAGAAAATAAAGAGTGTTGCAAATTGTAAGGCTTGTCATAGTGATATTGAAAAAGGATTAATTGAAGATGAAAATATTAAAGATATTTCTGATTTTATGTAGTATTACTTTGATATTAAATGCTGATAGTAAGCATGAACATAAATATTCTTATAAAAATTTGGATTATTTGAATTTGGATGAGAAGCAAGTAAAAGCTATAAAAAATATTTTAGTAGAATTAAAAGATGATTATAAAAAGTTTTATGAATATAAAGATGAAATTGAAGATGAAATTGAAGATATTATAGAAGAATCAAATTTTGATGAAAAATTATATATTCAAAAGACAATGGAAATGAAAAAAAAAGCTACAATATTAGAAGCTAAAAGAATAAAAAAAATATTAGAAATTTTAAATGAAGAACAAAGAGATGAGTTTGCAGACCATTTCAAGGAGTGGATAATTGAATAAAAAGGTTTTACTAGTTGAAGATGATTTGCAAATGCAATCTTTAATAGTTGATTATCTAAAAGATTATGGATTTGTTGTTAAAGCTTTTGATAATCCCAAAGATGTTTTAGAAGATTTTAAAACAAACAATGACTATTCAATTATAATTTTAGATTTGATGCTACCTTTTATGGATGGATTTGATCTATTTAACAAACTAAAAGCTATCAAAAATGTACCTATAATTATCTCAACTGCAAGAGGTGATATAGGTAATAAAATACATGGTTTTGAACTGGGAGCTGATGATTATTTAGCAAAACCTTATGAACCAAGAGAGTTGGTTTTAAGAATAGAATCTATTTTAAAAAGAAATTCAAATAAATCTTTTAAAATTGGAGATTTTTTAATAGATAAAGATAACAGAACAGTTTTAGTGGATGGTTATGCTGTTGATTTTACTAAAATAGAGTTTGAAATTTTTATATATTTAGTTGAAAATCAAAATAAAATATCTTCAAGAGAACAGATTCTAAATGCAACTTCTCTGGATTTCAACACAAAAAATAGAACTATTGATATGCATGTATCAAATATAAGAGCAAAGATTGGTGATGATCCTAAGAACCCTAAATATATAAAATCTGTTTGGGGAATTGGTTATAAGTTTGTAGGTTAGAATGTCAATTTTCAAAAAGCTAACTCTACTTTTTATTTTAAGTTTTGTCTTAATGACCATAATTGGTTTATGGATTGATAATATAAACTCAAAAAGAGTAGATAATTTTGCAAAAGAGAAGTATTTAAAAGTTATTGATGATATTTTTAAAAATATAGAAAATAAAAATTATTTAGATTCTTTGATTTTAAAAAATGGTTTAGAAAAAGTAAATTCTTTAGATGAAAATAGTTTAGAAATTATCTATTTTCAAGATTCTACGTTTGGAAATATATCGATATTAAAATATAAATCATCAAATATTTATATTTTAAAAATAGGATATTTAGATGAACAATATATTTTTAAAACTTTAGATGAACAGAGTTTAAGTGATAAAACTATATTAAATGCTTTAGTATTTTTAGATATTTCTGTACTTTTACTTATATTTTTATATATACTCAAATTATTAACTCCCTTAAAAACAATAACAAAAGATATAAAAACTTTTGCAAATGGTAATTTGTCAACAAGAATAAATATAAAATCAGATGATGAAATTGGAACTTTAGCAAATAGCTTTAACTCTATGGCTAGTTCTTTAGAAAACTCTATAAAAACAAGAGAAGAATTACTTCGAGATATTGGTCATGAGTTAAGAACTCCAATAGCAAAAGGAAAATTTGCTATTGAAAAAATAGATAATTTTTCTCAAAAAGAGCTACTTAAAAAGATTTTTTATGATTTAGAGAGCTTGACAAATGAGTTAATAGAACTTGAAAAATTAAATATTACAAAGTTAAATTTAACAATATTTAGTGCAGAAACTTTAGTTTTGGAATCTTTAGGAAAACTCTATTTAGAAGATGAAACTAAAGTAGATATAGAAATTTCAGAAGATTTCAAAATAGAGGCAGATTTAGATTATTTGTCTGTTGCTTTAAAAAATTTGATTGACAATGCTTTGAAATATGCTATTTCATTGCCTATTGTTATTAAAGTTTGTAAAGATGAAATTTCGGTTTTAAATAATGGTGAAAAATTATCAAAAGATTTTGAATACTATTTAAAACCTTTTACTCAAGAACTTGTACAAAGAGATGGTTTTGGTTTAGGATTGAGTATTGTAAAAAAGATTATTGATAGACATAATTTTAAACTTACATATACTTATGAAAATGATTTTAATACTTTTAGAATCATTTTTAAATAAATTATTGTAACTATTTATTTAGATGATTGCTTTTAGAAGTTGATTTAAATATAATATTTTACTTTTATAAAATATATAGGTTGGTTGATATTGAATTTTAAGGTGCTTACGGATTTTAACTTTTCTAGTCATAGATGGTTTTTGGTCTCTGTATTTTTAATTATTTTTTTATTTATAGGTCAAGAAGTATCAAATTATCAAAAAGCTATTGAACAGGTATCTAAAGAAACAAATAATCTTTCCACACTTTTAATAAAAAAAATAGAACATGATTTTGAAAGAGTTGATAATATTTTATTACTTGCAAAAAAGGTAATTTTTACAAAAGACAAAAATAGTGTTTTTTATGACAATAGGATCTTAGAAGAATATAATGATACTATCTCAATCAAACTAAAGAGTTTTGCTGATAGTTTTGATGAAATTGAAAAGTTAATCTACATTGATAAAGATGGAGATATAAAATATGCTTCAAATAGATTATCAAAAGATGTAAATGTTTCTGATAGAGAATATTTTAAAGAGTTAAAAAACAATAAAGATTTAAACAAATCTTTTTCTGATGTAGTAATTTCAAGATTAAGTGGCAGAGAATCAATTCTTTTATTACATGCGATTAGAGATGAAAATAAGAATTTAGATGGTATTTTAGCAGCAGTTATAAATACTAGTTTTATTAGAAAAATTCTGTCATCTATAGATATTGGTCAAAATGGTGTTGCTCTTATCAGAAATTCTGAAACAACAAAACTAATAACTAGATATCCTAGTTTAGATGATGGCTTTATAAATAAACCTTTGCCTAAAGATAATGAAATTTCTAAATTAATAAAATCTGGAAGCAAATATGGATATTTGGAATACACAGCATCTACTGATGATATAAAAAGATTTGCAAGTTTTATAACTATGGAAAAGTTTCCTTTTTATATCCAAGTAGCACTTTCTCAAGATGAATATTTAAAATCTTGGAAAGATAATTTGATTGTAAAATCTATTTTTCTGGGGCTGTTTATTTTTGCTAGTATAATTATTATCTCAGTTATGAAGCGAAATTTTAATAATGAACAAAAATTACTAAAAGAGCTAAATAATGAAAAAGATAGATTTGAAAATATGTTTAGGATACACTCTTCAATTATGTTACTAATAGACCCTAAAGATGGTCAAATATTAGATGCAAACAATAGTGCAGTTAGTTTTTATGAATATTCTTTAGAAAAACTCAAATCTATGAATGTAAATGAAATAAATCAACTTTCTCAAGAAGAATTAAATACTATTTATCAAGAAGCAAAGCAACTTAAGACAAATTCTTTTGTTTTTGAGCATAAATTAAACAATGGAAAAATCAAAATTGTAGAAGTAGATTCTTCTCCTATAGAAACAACAAGTGGAATAATTCTTTTTTCAATAATAAAAGATGTAACTAAAGAAAAAAAGATTGAAGATAGATTAAAAAGAAGTTATAAAAGAATTGAAAAGCTTATAGATTTACAAGACAATATGATTATTTTAACAAATGGGAAAAACACAAAATATGCAAATAATAAGTTTTTTGATTTCTTTGGTTTTTCAAATCTTTCAGATTTTAAAAAATCTCATAAAAGTATTTGTGAATTTTTCATACAAAATGATGAATTTTTCCATTTGAAGAAATTGGAAAATCCTGAAGATTGGATAAATGAATTAAAAATTCTTGATGGTTCAAAAAGAATTGTTGCTATGAAAGGAAAAGATTCAAAAGAACATAAATTTTTTGTTACTGTAAATAGTTTTGATGAAGATATTATGATAGTTGGATTTACTGATATTACAAATACAATCAAAGAGAAAATTAAATTAGAAATTAAAGTAACTCAAGATAAATTGACAAATGCTTATAACAGAGAGTATTTTGATAAATATTACAAAGATTGGATAATAAGTATTAATAAATTCAATTTAAAATTAGCAGTTGTTATGCTTGACATAGATAATTTTAAATATGTTAATGATACATTTGGTCATGATGTTGGAGATTTAGTTTTAATTGATTTTGTAAAAGTTATTTGTACTAATTTAAGAAGTAATGATATTTTTGTTAGATGGGGTGGAGAAGAGTTTATATTAGTTCTTAAATTAAAAGATGAAAAAGATTTGTTGAAGATTTTAGAAAATTTAAGACATAAAGTAGAAATTTATAATTTCCCAAAAATTGGGAAACGAACATGTTCCTTTGGTGCAACAATATATAAAGATGATGAAGATATATTTAAAACTATAAAAAGAGCAGATGAAGCTGTATATAAAGCAAAGAATCTTGGTAGAAATAGAGTCGAAATTATATCATAATAAACTTTTTTGTATAATCAACATTCAATTTTTTATAAAGGCAAAATAGTGATAGAAAAAATAAATGAAAAACAAAATATTTTAGGCGATAATATTGGTTTTGTAGAGAATTGGGATTTTAGTAGAGCCAATTTAAATGAAGAAAATAGAATTTTAGCTATAACTCAAGTAGCTTCAATTTGTTATCAAAATCCGAAAGCTTTAGGAAGTGAAAGTTTATATAATAGGCTTATGGCAGAGAGTATGGGTTTACCAAGTTCTAGTTTTGAATTTGTACCTGTGTTACTTGATTATGAGAACCCTAAGCATCAAGAGATTCTAAAATTAGAGTATTCAAATTGTAAAAAATTTGGTGAAAATTTAGATGATAGATATTTATTAACAAATTATAGAGCATTAGTTTATGATTTTGAGAATTTAAAAGAAGAGTTTAGTTTTGATATTCGAACAATTTTTAATACGAAAGAAGAGTGTGATATTATAAAAGACTACTTCAAAGTATTTTTATTTAAAGTTGATTTCCCAACAAGAAGTCAAATGGTAAGACATAGGGTATCATGGCAAGAGTTAAGTAGAAGATATGTAAGTGCAAAAAGAGTACCTTTTGAATTTTATGTAAGTGAAAAATTAAGAGACAATCAAAAAGTACAAGACCTTATTAAACAAAGTGAAGATTTATATTTTGAGCTACTTGAAGAAGGAATTAAACCTCAAGAAGCTAGAAGAGTTATCCCTCAAATGGGTTATACTCAAATTTGGGGTGCATTTATGCCAAAACAGCTAGATAACTATTTTAAACTAAGACTTGATGAACATGCTCAATGGGAGATTAGACAAACTGCAATTGCAATGCAAGAGCTTTTAAAATGAGTGCTTTAGAGATTGCTGATATCATAGGAATAATCTCTTTTGCATTAAGTGGTTTTTTAATTGCCGTACACTGCAAACTTGATATTTTAGGAGTTTTTATTTCTGCATTTTTAACTGCTTTTGGTGGTGGAATGACAAGAGATGTTTTAGCAGATAGAACTCCTTATGTTTTTACTTCAAATTTACCTCTTAGTCTTGTTATTGTAACTGTTTTAATTGCAATGCTTTTTAAACTTCATAAAATTACAAATCTTGAAGGTAAATGGGCTTTTGTGATATCTGATGCTATTGGACTTTCATCATTTGCAATAACTGGGGCAATTATTGCTATTGAGAGTGGTTTTAACTTTCTAAGTGCTGTAATGTTAGCATTTATAACAGCTGTTGGTGGAGGAACTATAAGAGATGTTCTAATAAATAGAATGCCTTTTATTTTAGTTTCAGAGTTTTATGCAACAGTTGCTTTGATTATTGGTAGTATTGTTTATATTTTAGAGATTTTTGAACTAAGAAATTTATTTTCACTTATTCTTGTATTTATATTTGGTGTTGTTTTAAGAGTTCTTGCGTACTATAAAAAATGGCATTTACCAACTTTATCAAAAGAAAATTAATTTTCTGTTTACTTTTTACAGATAAAATCTCGAAAAATTTCAAAGGAAAAATATGATAAAAAAATTATTATTAGCTACTTTTTTAGCTTTAGGATTAAACGCAGCACCTTTAGCTGTTGATTCAACTATAACTGAGATAAAAATCAAAGATCAGTTTGAAAAAGAACACATAGTTGATCAAAAAGTAAAAACTATTCTTTTTGCAAGCGACAAAGGTTCAAGTGATATGTTAAGAGATTATCTTTTACCATTAAGTGAAAAAGAGAATGTTTTAGAGAAAAATGGTGCAGTTTATGTTGCGGATATTTCTGGAATGCCAAGTCTTATATCTAAATTCATTGCTTTACCAAAAATGAAAAAATATCCTTTCTCAATCCTTCTTTTAGATGATACAAATAAAGATAATTTTACAAAAGAAGATGGAAAAATTATTGTATATAGTTTAGAAAATGGAAAAGTTGTAAAAGTAGATAAAATTTCTAAAAAAGAAGAATTAGCAAACTTTGTAAAATAATTATTTAAAAGCAAACTTTTGTTTGCTTTTATTTGTCAAACTCCCTATAAATTTCATCATTTTTTGAAAATATTTTGTACGTAATATTCTTATAAGAAAATTCCAAATAGTTTGCATGAAGCCAAAGCCTGTGTGATTTTGTTACTTTAAATCTATCTTCTTCACTTAATGTTTTATTTAAATAATTCTCTGCATTTTCATCATCAATCCCATAAATTGGATCTCCTAAAATGGTATGACCAATAGAATATAAATGAACTCTAATTTGATGTTGTCGTCCAGTAAGTGGAATAGCTTCTACTAGTGTTAAATCTCTGTTCTTATTATATTTTATAGGTTTAATTATTGTTATTGACTCTTTTCCATCATCACAAACTTTCATTCTTACACCAATAGCAAGCCCTTCTCTATCTAATCCTCTATTTATTGTAATTTCTTCTTTTATTTCTCCTTGAATTATTGCTAAATAGGATTTATGATATTTTTTTTCTTGAAACATATCTTTTAGCTCGATTTCACTTTTCTTATTTTTCCCAACAATTACAAGACCTGATGTTTCAGCATCTATTCTATGAATTAGATTTGCATTTTCACCAAAATGGTAACGAATTTCATCAAGAAGAGAATAAGGAGTGTTTTTTGAAATTGGATGAACCATTAAGTTTGTTGGTTTATCAAAAATAGCAAAATCATTAAATTCAAGTAAGGGTTTTAGCCCTCTCGTTGTACCTTCAAAAACAGCAATAAAAATATATTCAGTTGGGATGGTTTCGCCTGTATTTATTGTATTCATATTTTCATCAAATATTCTTCCTTTAGAAGTTAATCTTTGCCCTACTTTTGGGTCTAAGCCTAAGTCTTTTATTAAAAATAACTGTATTTTTTTATCTTTTATTGCTTTGTATTTTTTTAATGTAAATGCCAAAATAGCCTTCCTACTTTAAGTTCATAATGGATACAATATCCCTTAATTTTAACAAAATAATAGTATAAAATTTATAGAAATATGATTATAAGGGATTTTTTATGGTTGAGAGATATGCAAGAGAAGAGATGAGCTCAAAATGGACTCAAGAAGCAAGATATGCAGCTTGGTTAGAAGTTGAAAAGGCAGCTGTTAAGGCTTGGAACAAGTTAGGTCTTATTCCAGATGAAGATTGCGAAAAAATAGTAAAAAATGCAAAATTTTCTGTGGAGAGAATAGAAGAGATTGAAGCTATTACAAAGCATGACTTAATCGCGTTTAACACAAGTGTATCTGAAAGCTTAGGAGAAGAATCAAGATGGTTCCATTATGGAATGACTAGTTCAGATGCTGTTGATACAGGTGTTGCATTACAAATGAGAGATTCTTTAGAAATCATCATTAAAGATGTGAAAATGCTTATGGAATCTATTAAAAAAAGAGCTGAAGAACACAAATACACTTTAATGGTTGGAAGAAGTCATGGGATTCATGGTGAGCCTATTACTTTTGGACTTACTCTTGCAGTTTGGTATGATGAAGTAGCAAGACATTTAAAAAATCTTGAAGATACTATGGAAGTAATTGTAGTTGGACAAATTAGTGGAGCTATGGGGAATTTCGCTCATGCACCATTAGAACTTGAAGAGTATGCAATGGCTGAGTTAGGACTTAAACCAGAACCTTGTTCTAATCAAGTAATTCATAGAGATAGATATGCAAGACTCGCAACTTCTTTAGCTCTTTTAGCTTCTAGTGTTGAGAAATTTGCTGTACAAGTAAGACATTTACAAAGAACAGAGGTTTATGAAGCTGAGGAGTATTTTGCAGCTGGACAAAAAGGAAGTTCAGCAATGCCACACAAAAGAAATCCTATTTTAACAGAAAATATAACTGGACTTGCAAGAATGATTAGAGCTTATTGTATTCCTGCTATGGAAAATGTAGCTTTATGGCATGAAAGAGATATTTCTCACTCTTCAACAGAAAGATTCTGGTTACCAGATGCATTTATTACAACAGATTTCATGCTTCATAGAATGAATAGTGTAATCGCAAATCTTACAGTTATGCCTGAAAATATGATGAAAAACTTAAATCTAACTGGAGGATTAGTATTCTCTCAAAGAGTTTTATTAGAACTTCCACTTCAAGGTGTAAGTAGAGAAGATGCTTATAAAATAGTTCAAAGAAATGCGATGAAAGTTTGGCAAGAAATCCAACAAGGAAAACCTACTACAAATGACAAAGGAGAATCTTTATATCTTCAATATCTACTAGCAGATGATGAGTTAAGAAAATCTTTAAGCGAAGAAAAAATAAGAGAGTGTTTTAATTTTGATTATTACACAAAAAATGTAGATAAAATTTTTAACAGAGTTTTTAAATAATTTTTTAGGGGTAAATAAATGACGATAATGATTCAAAAAAGAAATGGTCGAAAAGAGGTTCTGGATATTACAAAAATCCAAAAAATGACTATTGAAGCTACAAAAGGACTTGATGGAGTTAGTCAAAGTGAATTAGAATTAGATTCTCGTATAAAATTTATTGATGGTATGAGTTCTTCTGATATTCAAGATGCGTTAATTAAAACTGCTGTAGAAAAAATAGATATTGATGTCCCAAATTGGACATTTGTAGCTGCTAGATTGTTCTTATATGATTTATATCATAGAGTTGGTATAGCAACACATGGAATAAAAGGTGAGCCTTATTGTCATTTAAAATCATATATTAAATTTGGAATTGAAGCTGGAAGATTAATTCCAAACTTAGCAAAAGGTTATGATTTAGATGATTTAAATGGTTATATAAAGCAAGAAAGGGACTTTTTATTTAATTATCTAGGTGTAAAAACTTTATATGATAGATATTTAATTAAAAATAATAAAGGTGAGCCAATAGAGTTACCACAACAAATGTTTATGGCTATTGCTATGTTCTTAGCTCAAAATGAAGAGAATAAGCAAGAAAGAGCAAAAGAGTTTTATGATGTTATTTCTAAATTTGAAGTTATGCTTGCAACTCCGACTTTATCAAATGCTAGAACAAATAGACATCAATTAAGTTCTTGTTATATTGGTTCAAGTCCAGATAATATCGAAGGTATTTTTGATGGTTATAAAGAAATGGCACTATTATCTAAATATGGTGGTGGTATTGGTTGGGATTGGAACCAAATTAGAAGTTTAGGTGGAGCAATTGATGGTCACAAAAGTGCAGCTGGTGGAACTGTACCCTTTTTAAAAATCACAAATGATATTGCAATTGCGGTAGACCAATTAGGTACTAGAAAAGGTGCAATTGCTGTTTATTTAGAACCATGGCATATGGATATCATTGATTTTATCGATTTAAAGAAAAACTCTGGAGAAGAGAGAAGAAGAGCTCACGATTTATTCCCTGCATTGTGGATTAGTGATTTATTTATGAAAAGAGTTTTAGAAGATTCGTATTGGACACTTTTTGACCCTGTAGAAGTAAAAGATTTAAGTGAATGTTATGGCGAAGAGTTTGAGGCTAAATATGTTGCATATGAACAAAATGAGAATATTACAAAAGATAGAATGAAAGCAAAAGATTTATGGAAAAAGATTTTGACTTCATATTTTGAAAGTGGTAGTCCATTTTTATGCTTCAAGGATACAGCAAATAGAGTAAATCCAAATTCTCATGTTGGGCATATTAGAAGTTCAAATTTATGTACAGAGATTTTCCAAAATACAAATCCAAATCACTACAAAATAAAAATTGAATTTGAAGATGGAACTATTAAAGTTTTTGAAGAAGAAGATTTAGTAAAAGTTGATGGAGATTTAGAGAAAAAAGCAAATAAAGTGACAGCTTTAGATAGTATAGGTGGTAAAAAAATATTTATTGTAGAAAAAGAAAAAACAGATGGTGATACAGCTGTTTGTAATTTGGCTTCAATAAATCTTTCAAGAATAAATACTACTGAAGATATAAAAAGAGTTGTCCCAATAGCTGTTAGAATGCTTGATAATGTAATAGATTTAAATTTCTATCCGCTAAGAAAAGTAAAAGCTACAAACTTAAAATCTAGAAGTATTGGTTTAGGAGTTATGGGAGAGGCTGAAATGTTAGCTTCTTCTAAAATAACTTGGGGATCAAAAGAGCATTTCAAAAAAGTTGATGAAGTTATGGAAACAATATCTTATAATGCAATTTTATCAAGCTCAAATTTAGCTGTTGAAAAAGGTGTTTATCCAACATTTGATGGTTCAAATTGGAGTAAAGGTATTATGCCACATGATTTTGCTCCACAAAGTGTAAATGCTTTAGTTGAGAAAGATTTATTTGATTCTTCTTGTGATTGGGAAAGCTTAAGAGAAAAAGTTAAAAAAGATGGAATGAGAAATGGTTACCTAATGGCAATTGCACCAACAAGTTCTATTTCAATTTTAGTTGGAACAACTCAAGCAATTGAGCCAGTTTATAAAAGAAAATGGTTTGAAGAGAATTTAAGTGGATTAATACCAGTTGTTGTACCAAAACTAAGTCCAGATACTTGGGGATACTATACTCCAGCTTTTGAAATAGATCAACTTGATTTAATAAGAGCAGCAGCAATTAGACAAAAATGGATAGATCAAGGTCAAAGTACAAATATCTTTATGAGTCTTGATAAAGCAAGTGGAAAATATTTACATGAAATTTATACTTTAGCTTGGAAATTAGGTCTTAAATCAACTTATTATCTAAGAAGTCAAAGTCCAGAAGCAAAGAATGATGTAGAAGATAGAAGTATGGAGTGTGCTGGTTGTCAATAAACCAGATGCTTTTTAATAAAAAAGGAAAGATATGGAAAGAAAAACTAATTATAATCCTGAATCAAAAGAAAGTTTAAATGATAGAAGAGTTTTTGGTGGAAATCCTGATGGGATGATAAATTTCACTAGAATGAAGTATCAATGGGCTTTAAATTTATGGGATATGATGGAAGCGAATACTTGGTTTCCAAGAGAAGTTCAAATGACGCAAGATGCAAAAGATTATAAATATCTGACTCCAGCTGAAAAAAGAATGTATGATTTAGTTTTATCTCAGTTAATCTTTATGGATAGTTTACAAACAAACAATCTAATGGATAATATAAATCCATATATTACAGCTCCTGAAATAAATGCTTGTTTATCTAGACAATCTTATGAAGAAGCAAATCATAGTAAATCATACGCTGTTATGGTTGAATCAATTTCTGATAACACAGATTTAATCTATGATATGTGGAAAAATGATGCTAAATTAAAAGAAAAAAATACTTATATTGCAAGTGTTTATAAAAATCTTTCACATGGAGAATTAACAGATACAAAGTTACTTTTAGCATTGTTTGCTAACCAAATTCTTGAAGGTTTATACTTTTATGCAGGATTTGCAGCAATTTATGCATTAGGTAAATCTGGGAAAATGTTAGGTTCTTCTCAAATGATTAGATTTATTCAAAGAGATGAAGTAACACATTTATTGTTATTCCAAAATATGATAAATAGTGTTAGAAAAGAAAGACCAGATTTGTTTACAGACGAATTGGAAAGAACAGTTAGAGATATGTTCAGAAAAGCTGTTGAACTTGAGTCATCATGGGGGGCTTATATTACTCAAGGTCAAATTTTAGGTTTTACGGATGGAATAATTAGACAATATATTGAATATTTAGCAGATAGAAGACTAGAGGCTGTTGGATATAAACCAGAATATAATGTAAAACATCCAATTCCTTGGGTTGATGGATATGCAAGTTTTAATGACCAAAGAACGAACTTCTTTGAAGGAAATGTTGTAAACTATTCTAAGGGTAGTATAGATTTCGACGATTTTTAATAGGAAACATACATGACTTTATTTAAGAAAATTACTTACTTTTTGATTATTTTTGTAATTCTAAATATTATAACTATTTACAATTATGACTATATTACGGGGGGAAATAAAAATATTCCTTTTAATTTTACTATTGAAAAAAAGGATAATATTTTAAATATAAGTGGGGTATTCCCTAATGAGAATGATTCAAAAATTGTATTAAATAGCTTAAAAATTGATAAAAGTGATAATATTATCTATGATGATAATACTTCAATTGATAGTTTATTAATCGAAAAACTTAAACCTTTTATTGAGAAATTTAAAGAAGATTCAATAAATGGTTCTAAAATAATTTATAATTCAAATGGTTTGTATGTAATTGCTGATTTAAAAAGTGATGAAAGTATTAAAGCATTAAATGAAATCAACTCTAAAAATAATTTATTTGCTACATTAAATATGAAAGTTTTAGTTAAAGATGAAAAAGCTTTAAGTAAAGAGATTGAAGAGATAAAAAGTATAGTTGAAAAAGATGATAAAAAAGAAGAAGTTATTGCTCCTGCTGTTGTTGAACAAGTGCCAACAATAAAAAATATTCAAGAGCAAGTAAATAATATTTTAAAAACGAATAAAATAACATTTGCAAGAGCTAGCACAAATTTGACTCCTGAATCAATTAAAACTGTTGAAGAGATAGCTAAGATTTTAAAAAATCATAAATATGAAATTGAAGTTGGTGGACATACTGATTCTAAAGGAAATCCCACTTTAAATCAAAATTTATCAGAAAAAAGAGCACAAAGTGTTAAAGATAGTTTGATAAATTTTGGAATAAATAAAGATAGTATAAAATCGTTTGGATATGGGAATAAGTTTCCAATAGCTCAAGAAGATGAGTTAGGTCTTTCTGAAGAGAATAGAAGGGTTGAAATTATTTTAAAAGAGAAGGAAGTTAAATAGATGGTTGAAATTGCTTCGCAGATAGTTTTAAATCTTTTTATTGCTCTAATTATTGGAATATGTATAGGATACATTATTGCAAAGGTTAACATTACTCCCAAAGATGATAGTTTTAGAATTAAATATAATGAGCCTAAAAAGTCTACAAAAGACAATCTAAAAAAGATTAAGGGAATTGATTCAAAATTAGAGTTTGAGCTAAATAAAATGGGTATAACTACTTTTAAACAAATATCTGAGTGGACGAAAGAAGATTGTACAACTATTGGTTCTTCAATTAATGCAGAAAATTCAATAGAAGAATTTTCTTGGGTTGAACAAGCAAAAATATTAGCTACTGGTGATGATACTATATATAGTAAAAAAGTTGAAAATAAAGAGATAAATATAGCTTAATAGCTTAAGCTATTTTAACTACATATCTTCCTACTGCTTTTCCATCTAAAAGTTTAGAATATGCATCTTTTATTTCATTTAATGATATTTCATTTACAATATTTTCTAAACATTCAACACTCCAAGGTCCTGCAAGTTTTTCCCAAGCAGATTGTTTTTTTTCTAATCTACACTCAACGCTATCAATACCAATAAGCCTAACACCTCTTAAAATAAAAGGATATACATTAGTGTTTAATTCATAAGATGCTGTCAATCCACAACAAGTAGCAACACCATCATATTTTATTTGTTTTAAACTTTGCGCCAAAATATCTCCACCCACTGTATCTAAAACAGCATCATATTTTGTTGCTAAAAGAGGTTTTGAACTATTCATCATAAAATCATCAAGAATTATTACTTCATTTGCCCCAATACTTTTTAAATATGCTTCTTTATCTATTTTTGTTGTAATAGCAGTCACATTAAACCCAAGTTTATTTAAAATAGCAATAGAAATAGAGCCAACACCACCTGTTGAACCAGTTACTAATACAGTACTGTCTTCAGGATTTATACCATTTTTTATAAGTTCTTGGATACTTAAAGCAGCAGTTAAACCAGCTGTTCCATAAGTCATAATCACTTTATCACTAATTGAATCAGGAGTTCTTATAGCCCATGAAGAAGGAACTTTTACATATTCAGCATGCCCACCATTTGTATTCATTCCTAAATCATATCCAGTAACCACAACTCTTTGCCCTACTTTAAATATTGATGATTTAGATTCTTCAACTATACCTGCTACATCTACTCCAGTTATATGTGGAAATACTCTTGTAACTCCTGGATGTCCTACTGAGCTCAATGCATCTTTATAATTTAAACTTGAATAGTTAACTTTTATTAAAATCTCATTTTCACCACAAACTGGTTTTTCAAAATCTTTTATACCAGATTTAATCTGTTCATTATTATCTTTTTCTACTAAAAATGCTTTCATGTTTTAACCTTATTTGTTTAATAAATCTTTCAAACTATCTTTTGGATTTTTACCCTCTAAAATTAGTTTAACTTCTTTTGCAATAGGTAAATATATATCATGTTGAATGGATAATTTATCTATTGCAAATGCAGTTTTAACACCTTCTGCAACTTCTCCCAAATCATCTAAAATATCTTTTAATGTTCTATTTTTTGCAAGACCTAAACCAACTCTATAATTTCTACTCATTGTAGAATTTGCTGTTAAAAATAGATCTCCTGCTCCACTTAAACCCAAAAATGAAGACTCTTTTGCTCCAAAATGTTTTCCAAATCTATACATTTCAACTAAACCTCTTGCAATTAAAGAAGCTTGAGCATTTTTACCAAGTTCTAATCCTTCACAAATTCCACTTGCAATTGCTAAAACATTTTTATAAGCTCCTGCAACCTCAGCGCCTATCACATCAGAACTATAATATGTTTTTATGAAATTTGGGAAAAATTTACTATACTCTTCATAAATATTTTTTGATACAGAATTTATTACTAAAGCACAAGGAAGAGCTTTTATTACTTCAGCAGCAAAAGATGGTCCAGATATAAAACCGATGTTTTCATCAGGTATAAATGATGAGTAGATGTCATTTAAGAAAGCTCCTGTATCTGCTTCTATACCTTTTGATGCAACAAGGATTTTTTGTCCTTTAAATTTAAAATTTTGTTTTAACCATGCTCTTATTTCTTGAGCTGGGATTGCAATTACCAAATATTCACAATCAAGAGCAAAATCTAAATCAACAAAGTTCTTTATATTCTTTTTTGTTCTAGAAGTAATATAGCACTCTTGATTGAAGCTTAGTGCAAAATGAAGAGCTTGTCCCCATTTACCTGCACCAATAACTGCAATTGCACCCATTTTCATTTATGATAATCTCTCTTTGATTAGTTCATTTACTTTATTTGGATTTGCAGTTCCTTTTGAAGCTTTCATAGTTTGTCCTACAAAGAACGCAAACATTTTTTCTTTTCCTGCTTTATATTCTGCTACTTTATCTGCATTTGAGGCTAAAATTTCATCAATAATAGCTAATAGTGCCCCATCATCTGAAACTTGTTTAAGTCCTAGTTTTTCAATTGTTGCATCTACATCACTACAGTTATTTGCAATTAAATCATCTAAAACATCTTTAGCTGCTTTTCCTGAAATTGTACTATCTTCAATTCTTTTTACAATAGTTGCTAAAGTTTTCGCATCGATTGGTGATTCTTCAATTGTTACACCCTCTTTTAATCTTCCTTGAAGTTCAACAGTTAACCATGTTGTAGCATTTTTAGCACTAATTCCTTCATTCATCATTGAATCAAAGTAGTTTGCCATTTCTAAAGATGAAGTTATAACAGAAGCATCATATTCTTTAATTCCATAATCTTTAACAAATCTAGCTTTTTTTTCATCAGGAAGTTCTGGAATTTTTGAATACTCTTCTAACATTTCATCAGTAATAATTAAAGGTAAAAGGTCAGGATCTGGGAAATATCTATAATCAGCAGCATCCTCTTTACCTCTCATTGATCTAGTTTCTCCAGTACTTGGGTCAAAAAGTCTTGTTTCTTGAACAACTTTTTCTTCATATTCTCCATCTTCCCAAGCTTCAATTTGTCTATTTACTTCATAAGCTATAGCTTTTTCAATAAATCTAAAAGAGTTCATATTTTTAATTTCACATCTTGTGTAAAATTTAGTGTCACCTTTTGGTCTAATAGATACATTAACGTCACATCTAAAACTTCCCTCTTGCATATTTGCATCACTGATACCAATATATCTAACAATAGAGTGAAGTTTTTTAAGATATAAAATAGCTTCTTCTGCACTTCTCATATCAGGTTCACTAACGATTTCTAAAAGAGGTGTTCCTGCTCTATTTAAATCAACTTGCGAATGGTTACCACTATGAATGTTTTTTCCTGCATCATTTTCTAAGTGAGCTCTTGTAACACCTATTGTTTTACTTCTTCCATCTGGAAAATCTATTGTTAATTCTCCTAATCCTACAACAGGAATTTCTAATTGAGATATTTGATAACCAGTTGGTAAATCTGGATAAAAATAATTTTTTCTATTAAAAATTGATACTTTATTTATTTTAGATTTTAAAGCAGTTCCTAGCATAATAGCTTTATGTACAGCTTCTTTATTAAGTACAGGTAGACCACCTGGAAGAGCTAAACATGTAGGACATGTATTACTGTTTGCTTCTTCTCCAAAACTTGTTGCACAAGAACAAAATAGTTTACTATTCGTATTTAACTGTGCATGAACTTCTAAACCTATTACCGTTTCAAACATACTTGACATAATATATAATCCTTATCTTAATACTTTAATATCTGCTGTTAATTTTTGTTTTTCAAAATGTTCTTTTAAAAATGCCTGTTCTCTTTGCATCATAATATCGTTAAATATTTTTGCTTTAGCCGCTTCAAAAGATTGAGTTGTTGTTCCACTTCTATTTGATATAAACATAGTAACAAAATTTTTATCAGCAGTAAAAATTGGTGTAAAAGCACTATTTTTTGTATTATTTAAAATATATTGAAACTGAGGAGGAAGAGTTGTAGCATCTAAATTCAATGTTGATTTTGTTACATCAGCTGGATTCATCATTGGATTTTGAATAATTTGATTTAAGCTACTTTTATTTTTTGAAACATATTGAATTACTTCAAAATTTTTTGCACTTGAATATTTATTTTTATTTTTTTCATAGTATAACTCCATATCTTCATCAGTTGCAACTGCTAATTGACCTTTTACAATTTGTTGAATTAGTTTTTGTCTAATTACAGCATTTTTTGCTTCATTCTCAAAAGCTTCATAATTAGGGTACTCTTGTTTTACTATAGATTTAAATGTATAAACATCCATACCATTTGAATTTGCAAGTTTTTCAATATAGTCATTTATTTCAAAAACATCTGCTGATATATTATATTTCTCAACTTGTTGATCATAAAGTGCTTTGTCTATTAGATAACTAACAGCCTCATTCTTTGTAATTTTATTTACTGACATTGTTCTTTCAATATCGTAAATTGTAATTGGTTCGTCATTTACTATAATTGCAATACCATTTGGCGCTGCACATAATAGTGTTGAACCAATAAATAGAGATAGTAGAAGTTTATTCATAATAGTCCTTTCTTTACATAAAGTTAATATTTTATCGAAATTTTTTTAAATAAAGGTTTTATCTTTTATTCCTTTATGAAATTTGTTCGATTTTAACACCATTGTCTTTCAAAAATTTTGAAACTACACTTGAATTTGTATGTTCATAAGATTTTTCATAAACAATTCTTTTTATTCCACTTGCAATTAAATTTTTTGAGCATTCACTACAAGGTTCCAATGTTACATAAATTGTCGCATCTTCAATTGCTATTCCTTTTCTTGCCGCCCAAATAATTGCATTCATTTCAGCATGTATTTCATATGTTTTTGACCATTCATGATGATCTTTTGTATATTCACCATTCCAGTAGTCACAACAATTTTGGTAACCAGGAGGTGTTCCATTATAGCCAGTTGATAATATTCTTCCATCTTTTACTATTACTGCACCTACTTGTTTGGATACACACTTTGATGCTTTGGCTATTTCTTTAGCTATATTTATAAAACTCTTATCATTGAACATTAACTTAATCCTATAAAATTTTATTATGATTATATCAAAACTGTTATTTTAATTTGTAATCTTAAAAATTGCTTATTTTTACAAATAAAAATATAAATATTAGAAATATTTTGATATTATGATAGAAATTTTACTAAATAAAAGGCTAAATATGGATTTTAAAGATATCAAAGAGTTAATTAGAGTTTTCGATAAAAGCGAACTTAATAAACTAAGAATTAAAGAGGGAGAGTTTGAAATCTCTATGCAAAGAGGATTTGAAGGTGGAGTGACAGCTGTTGCTGCAGCGCCTATGGTTCAAGCTCAATCTCCTATTCAAACTTCGACAGCTTCTACTTCTGTAGCTTCTACACCAGTAAATAGTGAAGATAAAGTATCAGCATCTTTAAATGGAATTACTATAAATGCTCCAATGGTTGGAACTTATTATTCTTCTCCATCTCCTGATTCACCTGCATTCGTTGGAATTGGTGACACAGTAAGAAAAGGTCAAACTTTATGTATTTTAGAAGCTATGAAAATTATGAATGAAGTTGAAGCAGAATTTGATTGTAAAATTATTGAAATTTTAGTTCAAAATGGTTCTCCAGTAGAATATGATATGCCAATTTTCATAGTTGAAAAAATATAAGAAGTAAATTATGGCAGAAATAAAAAAGATTTTAATAGCAAATAGAGGTGAGATAGTTCAAAGAGCTATTAGAACTATTAAAGAGATGGGAAAAAAATCTGTTGCTATTTATAGTGCTGGAGATAAAAATGCCTCTTATTTAAAACATGCTGATGAAGCAGTATGTATTGGTGGAGCAAAATCAAGTGAATCATATTTAAATATTCCAGCAATTATCACTGCAGCTGAAATGACAGGGTGTGATGCAATTTTCCCAGGATATGGTTTTTTATCTGAAAATCAAGATTTTGTTGAAATTTGTAAATTACATAATATTAAATTTATTGGACCTACTTCTGAAGTTATGGAAAAAATGGCTGATAAATCTAAAGCAAAAGAAGAGATGGTAAGAGCTGGAGTACCTGTTGTTCCTGGAAGTAAAGGTGCAGTTAGAACTCTTGAAGAGGGTAAAAGAATAGCAAAAGAAATTGGTTATCCAATTATGGCTAAAGCTTCTGCCGGAGGTGGTGGTAGAGGTATGAGGCTTATTAAAGAAGAAGCTGAATTTGACCACATGTATTTAGCAGCTTCTAGTGAAGCATTAGCTGCTTTTGGTGATGGTACTATGTATCTTGAAAGATTCATAAATAATCCAAGACATATTGAAGTTCAAGTTCTTGGAGATAGTCATGGTAATGCTATTCATATAGGTGAAAGAGATTGTTCTTTACAAAGAAGACATCAAAAGGTTATTGAAGAATCACCAGCAATTTTATTAAATGAAGAGACAAGAGCTAAATTACTTGATGTTGCTGTAAAAGCTACAAAATATTTAAAATATGAAGGTGCAGGAACTTTTGAATTTTTAGCTGATGATAAACAAAATATCTACTTCATGGAAATGAATACTAGACTTCAAGTTGAACATCCAGTTTCTGAAATGGTTTCTGGAATTGATATTATTGAATGGATGATAAAAGTTGCTGAAGGTGAAAAATTACCAGCACAAGAAACTATTAGATTCAAAGGTCATGCTATTGAATGTAGAATTACTGCTGAAGATCCAAATACATTTTTACCATGTCCAGGAAAAATAACTCAATGGATGGTTCCTGGTGGAAGAAATGTAAGAGTTGATTCACATATTTATACTAATTATATAGTTCCTCCTTATTATGACTCAATGATTGGAAAACTAATTGTTTGGGGTAGAGATAGAGAAAAAGCTATAAATATAATGAAAAGAGCTTTAAGTGAATTCGAAGTTGAAGGAATTAAAACAAATATTCCATTTCATAAAAAAATGATGGAAAATAAAGATTTCATTGAAAATAAATATGATACTAAATATCTAGAGAACTATAAAGGTTTGGATAGTATTTAATGCTTTTAAGAAAGATTTTCTTTCTTAAAGCAAAACTTAATATAAACTTAGTTACAATCCGCAGATTTATACACATTTATATGCCTATCTTTTTTAAAATTTAGTAATTTTATACTAAAAAACTTACATAATTTTTTATGCTTGATAATACATTCAATAGAAAGGTTTTTTCAATATAAGAGTGTATATTTGAAATATATACTTAGAGGATAAAAAGTGACTTTTAAAGATTTCAATTTTAAAGAACTACTACAAAAAGCAATAGAAGAAGCTGGATTTAAAGAACCAAGCCCTATACAAGTTGAAGCAATTCCACATGTTTTACAAGGTAAAGATATAGTTGGGCAAGCCCATACAGGAACTGGTAAAACAGCTGCATTTGGTCTTCCAATTTTAAATAAGTTAGGAAAAAAAGCTGGTGAAGCATTAGTTATTGTTCCTACAAGAGAACTTGCGATGCAAGTATCAGACGAACTTTTCAGATTTGGAAAACATTTAGGAATTAATACAGCAACAGTTTATGGAGGACAATCATACTCAAGACAGATAAAATTACTTGAGAACTCAAATGTTATTGTTGCAACACCTGGAAGACTTCTTGATTTATTAAGAAATGAACAAATTAATATAAAACCAAATTTTGTGGTTTTAGATGAAGCTGATGAAATGTTGGATATGGGATTCTTAGATGATATTAAAGATATTTTTACATACCTTCCTGAATCTAGACAAACTTTACTTTTCTCAGCAACTATGCCAGTAGCTATTAAAAATTTAGCAAAAACTATTTTAAAAGAGCCAGAATTTATAACAATTACACAAGCTAATGTAACAAATGTTAATATTACTCAAACTTTTTATGTTGTTGACGAAAAAGAAAGAGATGATGCATTAATAAGACTTTTTGATTATAAAAATCCAAAAAAATCTATTATTTTTTGTAGAACAAAAAAAGATGTTGATAGATTATCTACATTTTTAGTATCTCAAGGATTTATGGCAAAAGCTCTTCATGGTGATATGGAACAAAAACAAAGAGAAGAAGCTATAAAAGCATTTAAATCTTCAAAATTAGAAGTTTTAATAGCAACAGATGTAGCTGCAAGAGGACTAGATGTAAATGATGTAACTCACGTATTTAATTATCATCTTCCTTTTGATGGTGAATCTTATGTTCATAGAATTGGAAGAACTGGAAGAGCTGGAAAAGATGGAATTGCTATTTCAATAGTTACACCACATGAATTTAGAACTCTTCAAAGAATTGAAAAAACAATTGGTACTAAATTAGAATCAAGAGTTGTTCCAAATATATCAACTGTTAAACAGAAAAAAATTGATGAACTTAAACAAACAATTTTGGATCAAGAGATAAAAGATTATGCGATTACATTAGTTGAAGATTTAAAAGAAGAGTTTGATATCTCTACAATAGCATTTAAACTTGCTTCAATTATTGCTTCTAAAACTTATGTTAAAGGTAATAATAACATAGGTAAAAGTGAAATTGATATCAAAAAACTTACAGAACTTCTTTCTAAAAATGATAGAGGTGATGATAGAAATGGTTCTAGAAATAGAGGTGGAAGAAGAGATAACTTCAGAAGAGATAGAAAAAGAAGTGATAGAGACGAATCTAGTAGCTCTTCTAGACCTAGACAAAGAAGTTCAAGTTCATCTGCTAAACCAAGTGGTGATAGACCTGCAAAAACTCAAAGAAGTAGAAGAAGAGATTAATCTCTTCTTTTATAATCTACAAATAAGTCCTTTTAAATTATAATATAAATAAATTACAGTTTAATTACATAAGGACAAAATCATGGATATGAAGACCATACATACTCTTGAGAAAGCCACCGAAAAGTCTCTTTCAAGTTTTGCAAAATTAACTCTCTCTTTGCTATTTTTATTAGCAGTTTTCCTTTGGACATACTCTTCTCATGGTAAAGTACCTGATAATACTTTTTTAATAATTGGAGCTATATTTGGTGCTTATATGGCATTAAATATAGGTGCAAATGATGTTGCAAATAATGTTGGACCTGCTGTTGGTGCAAAAGCATTAACTTTAACGGGTGCCATTATAATAGCAGCTATATTTGAAAGTGCTGGTGCAATTATTGCTGGGGGAGATGTTGTAAATACTATAAAAAGTGGAATTATAGATATTAACCTAATTTCTGATAAGAATTCATTTATTTGGGCTATGACAGCAGGTCTTTTAGCTGGTGCTATTTGGTTAAATTTTGCTACTTCAATTGGAGCACCAGTTTCAACAACACACGCTATTGTTGGTGGTGTTATAGGAGCAGGAATTGCAAGTGCTGGATTTTCTATATTAAATTGGACTAGTTTAGTTGAGATTGCTTCTTCTTGGGTAATATCTCCTTTACTTGGTGCAATAGTTGCAGCAGGTTTCTTATATTTCATAAAAAAACAGATTGTTTATAAAGAGGATATGATAGGTCAAGCACGAAAATTTGTACCTATTCTTATTGGAATTATGACATGGGCATTTTGTACTTATTTAATTTTAAAAGGTTTAAAACAATTATTTAATGTTGGATTCTTTACCGCAGCTGGAGTTAGTTTAATTTTGGCTATTATTGGATATTTATATACTAACAAAAGTATAGAAAGTAATTTAGAAAATTTATCTAATGACAGAGCTAGTGTTAATAAATTATTTACTCCAGCTCTTATTTTTGGTGCAGCATTACTATCATTTGCTCATGGTGCAAACGATGTATCTAATGCAATAGGACCACTAGCAGCTATTAATGATGCTATTTTACATGATGGTGCTAGCATAAATGCTTCTGTACCATTTTGGATTATGCTTGTTGGTGCAATTGGTCTTGCTATTGGTTTGATATTATATGGACCAAGACTTATTAAAACTGTTGGTAGTGAAATTACTGAACTTGATCAAATGAGAGCATTCTCTGTTGCAATGGCTACAGCTGTTACAGTTATTCTTGCAAGTCAACTTGGATTACCTGTTTCTTCTACACATATTGCAATTGGTGGAGTATTTGGTGTAGGTTTCTTAAGAGAAGCATTGGATAGAACTGAAAAAAATTATGTTCAAGATATTAGAGAAAAGTTTAAAAAACATAAAAAAGAACTTGAAAAGAATCAAGCAGATTTAGCTAAACTGGAAGCTGTTAAAGATAAAAATAAAGCAACATACATAAAAATTGTTGATTTATTTAAAAAAATCGATGAAATTGAAGCTCAAGTAAAACAGGAGAAAAAAGATTTCAAAGAGGCAAAAGGTGCCAAATATGTAAAAAGAGAAGCTGTTAAAAAAATTATTGCAGCTTGGTTAATTACTGTGCCTGCTTCAGCTTTAATAGCAGCAGGAATTTATTATATGATAAAAGGAATTGTAGCAGTTTAATTTGCTGCTACAAAAGGATAAAAAATAGAAGCGATACTTTCTGTACTTCCCATTTATTTTTTTATCTTTTTGGGTTTTATTGCTAAAAAAAAGTTAAAAACCCAAATAGATGAAAAATCTTTAGTTTTACTTTCTTTATATTTTCTCCAACCAATTATGATTTTTTGGGGATTAACAAAAGAACCTATAAATTATGAATTTATAATTTCTCCATTATTTTTTCTTATTTGTATGGGATCTACATTATTTTTGATGTTACTTTATTCAAAATTTATATTTTCTTCAAAAACAGATGAAAATATTTTTTTAGCAACTGCTTTAATTGGTAATACGGGAAATTTAGGAATACCACTTGGTATTGCACTTTTCGGAGAACAAAGTGTTCCATATACAAGTATAATAAACATTGCAAATATCTTTTTTATGTATACAATTTCCATATATTTTTTTGCGAGAGATAAATTTAATTTTAGAGATTCTATAAAATCTATTTTTAAAATACCAGTAATTTGGTTTGCTGTTTTTGCTCTTTTGGTAAATTATTTTCAAGTTCCAATTCCTAAGGAATTTAATTTCGCTTTAGAAATGGGCGCATATACATCTTTAACTCTACAATTAATTATTTTTGGTACATATTTGTATAGTGTTAAAGTAAAAGCAATGCCTTGGAAGTTATCATTGCAAATCAGTTTTGTTAAGCATATTCTTCTTCCAGTTATTTCTATATGTATAGTTGTTTATTTTACAAATTTAAATAGTATGGTTGCATCTATTTTGATAATGGAATTAATGATGCCACTTGCTGTAAACAATGTAAATTTCTCAGTAGTCTACAATACTAAACCTAGTGATGTTGCTGCAACTATTTTAGTTTCATCAGCAATTTTTGTTGGATTATTACATTTTTACATAGAAGTTATAGATTATATTATAAAGTGATTTTATGAAAAAGATTGATTTTGATGATTTAGTTATATATTTTGAAGGTGAAATTTATAATAAAAATATTTTTAGTTTTGATGATGAATTTCTAATTATTGAACATTTATATAAAAATTTTGGTTTTGATTTTGTATCAAAATTAGATGGAGTTTTTTCATTTTGTATTTTAGATAAAGTTAAAAACATATATTTTTGTGCAAGAGATAGGTTTGGAAATATTCCTTTATTTTATACTATTAAAGATGACAAATTTATTTTTTCATCTTCTATTAGAGAAATTCTAAGTCAAATCTCATATATACCTAAGATTAATAAAGTTGCGCTTAGTAAGTATATGCAGTATTTCTCAACTTTTGGTGAAGATACATTTTATAAAGATATTTATAAACTCGAAGAAGCTACTTATTTAGTTTATGAACCACATAAAGAGTTGATAAAGAAAAAGTATTTTAAAATCAACACATATAAAGCCATAAATGATGAAAATAGAGCTTTAAATGATTTAGAAGAGCTTTTATTTACTTCTATTGAAAAACGTCTAATATCATCTCCTAGTGCACTTTTAAGTGGTGGTGTTGATAGTTCTTTAGTTTCTGCAATTTATACAAAAATTTCTGGTAAAAAAATCGATACATTTTCTATAGGTTATAGTGAATATAAAAACTATTGTGAATTAGATTTTGCAAAGATTACTTCAAAATATATTGGTTCAAATCATCACGAAGTTATTATTGATAAAAAAACATATATAGATAATTTTTATAGTACATTAGATCATTTTGATGAACCTCATGGTGATAGTGCATCAATTCCTTTAAATATTTTACTAAAAAATGTAAATCAATTTGGTGTTAATAAATTGTTATCTGGAGAAGGTGCAGATGAGTTATTCTTAGGTTATGATAATTATTCAAAATTTCTTAAATATTATAAATTTAGAGATTCTTTAAGTGATGAACAATTTTCATTTTTAGATGAAATTATTGGAGCTTTACAAAATAATACTAAAGAGAGTGAATATTTAAGAAGAGTTGTTAAAAAGCAAACAGTTTATAATTCATTTGGTGAAATATTTAACGATATACAAAAGAAAAAATTGTTTGTAAATGTACCAACATTCAAAAGTGAAAATCCTAAAAAAGATCCAGTTGATTGGATGAGTTATATAGATTTAAAACTTTGGGTTTCTAATCCAGTTTTAACAAAAGCTTATATAGCATCTAGTTCTAATTCTTTAGAGATTCATACACCTTTTTTAGATAATGATATATTGAAGTATGTTTTTAGTATAAATAGCGACATTAAAGTTGGTAATACAAATAAATATTTACTAAAAAATATTGCACAAAAATATATACCTACTGAAATAATTAATAGAGTTAAGAAAGGTTTTAATTCACCTTATAATGAATGGTTACAAAGTGAATTTGGTGATTCAATATTAGGAATAATATTGGAAGTAAATAAAGAAACAAAATTTTTCAATGAAGTTTATTTGAGACATATTTATTCACTAGCTAGTTCAAATAAGTTTAAACAACATTTATATTCTTTATTTATTTTTTCTTTGTGGTATAGAAAAACTTATTTACAATAATTAGAATGTTTCACGGGAAACATTCTTAGTTAATTCCAGAAATCTTTTAAAGCCTCGGATTTATCTACTTTTTTATCATCTTCTGAATTTTTGCCTATTTTTTCTATTTCTAGTAAAGCTGCTTTGTATTCATCATCACTTATATCATTGTTTTTTGTAATAGAAGTTTTTTTGTTTGATACAAAATCTTTATTATTTTTAAAGTTTATATAATCTTCAATAATTCTTTCATATTCATTAAAATCAAGAAGAATTGCTGATGGTTTACCATCTCTTAATATTACGGCTTTTTCTATTTCTTTATTATTTAATTTATCAAAAATGAATTTATTTTTTCTAACTAAATCAGTGGCTGAAAACATCTCTTTTGAGCTATATTGTAGAAGTGACATTGTATTCCTTTACAAATTTTATTGTGTATTATATCACATTTATAATTTTTAGGAATACTTTAGTATTTTATTAGAACTATTTTAAAATATTGTTTCTGCCCATTCTGTTATTGGACCTCTGAGAACTTTCTCTAGTTTAATTGCAAATATATTTACAAAGTTATTTTCATTCTTTGTTGATTTAAGCAATGTTGTTAGAGCATTTGTATATTTATTTACATAGAAATTGTCTATTTGTTTGTTAGAACCAAGAATTACAACTTTACAACTGCTATCGATTCTTGATAATACCATTTGCATAGTTTTATTTGACATATTTTGTGCTTCATCAATTATAATAAAACTATTAGATAATGTTCTTCCTCTCATTTCACCAACCCACATTGTTTCTATTCCATATGTTGAAATTAACTGTTCAACTCTTGCATTAACTTCACTATCTTCAAGTGGTGTATATGGGGTATCTAGTTTTTTATTTCTTTTTCTTTTGTGTTCACTTCTTACAATATAATCTAAGCTATCCATTAAAGGGTGATTATATATTCTAAACTTTTCTTCTAAACCAGGCAAATATCCAACATCTTCACCTTTATCTAATGATTCAATAGAGTTTCTTATATATATAATTTTTTGATAAAGTTTCTGTTTAACAAGTTTTAATGCGCCGCTAAGAGCAAGTAATGTTTTACCACTACCTGCTTTTGCTTCTATAATTAAAACGTTATAGAAGTGACTAATTATCGCATTTGAGAAAAATAGTTGTTCTTTATTTAAAGGTGTGATTATTTGATTTCTAACTTCTTCTTCATCTAGAATTTTTATCTTTTTATTTTCTATTGAAGCTAGTACAACTTGATCTGAATTTTTTACTTTAAAACAATAAGAAAATTGATCTACACTATATTCTTTATCAAAATTGTTAATATCTTTATTGTCTAAGAATTCGAGATCTTCAAAGTTTATTTCTATGTTTCTGATAAAGTTATAATCAAAATCTATAGATTCTTTACCATGAAGTGCGTCACTTTTTATATCAAGACTTATTGCTCTTGTTCTAGCCATAATATCCATAGAAATAAAGATAATTTTCTCTTCATAATACTCTTGTATTTCATTTGCTATTTCTAAAATCTTTCTATCATTTAATATGTTTAATGAAATGTTTTTAGATGATGAAATATATTCATCTTTTGATACTATATCAACTACTGTATTGTATTCATTTAATATATTTAATCTAATAATTTTTTTATCATTAAATTTTGAAGAACTAACTATTTTTGAATTTTCTAATATTCTTGCAAACTCTCTAGCTTGAAAATTTATCTCTTCAAACCCACTTTTTTTAGTATCAATTTCATCTAAAACAGTTTCTGTTAATATTATTAGATTTTTTGATTCATCACTTAATCTAAATATATTTGTAGCATCTTCCAATAGTATGTTTGTATCTAATAGATAATATTTTTCAAATTTCAATTTTTAGCCTTTTTTGGTTTTAGAATCATATATGAAATAAATGTAAAAAGTGCAATTATTATTAAAGAAAATAGTATTGAAAAATTTTTTGTTATTACATATCCAACAATCAATATTGCTAACATAGTTGGTTGTTCATTATACATTCTAAAAAATTTACCACTTTTCTTACACTCATTTTTCTCTAGTTGTTTTCTATAATACTCTAGTGATAATGAATAAGCAACCAGTAAAATAAGCATAAAGATCTTTGCATACATCCAATCTTGTGTTAAAAGAGAATTATTTAAAATAAGCATGGTTATACCACTTAAGATAGTAGTCCACATTGCTGGATTACCAATATATTTATATATTTTGTACTCTTGTATTTTTACTACTTCAACAAACTCTTTTTTATCAATATTTTCAACATGATATACAAATAATCTTGGTAGATAAAATAACATAGCCATCCATGACATAAATGATACAACGTGAAATGTCAAAATCCAACTATAATACTCCATTATCTTTATCTCCTTTATTAACAGACTTTATTTTATTTATCCATTCATTTAGCGTTTTCTCAAAACCTATATTAAGTGAATTATAAAATTCTATATTTTCCTTGATATACTCTTGTTCTACATATCCACCAAAATCATGTGGATATAAATATCCAATATGTTGAGAATCAAGATGTTTTGGTATATCAAGTATTTTACCATTTTTTATAGTTTCTAAGGCACTGTTGATTGCTTTATAAGCACTATTTGATTTTGGGCTAGATGCTAAATAAATTGCACATTGTGAAAGTATAATTCTTGATTCTGGATACCCTATTTTGTTACAAGCTAACATAGTTGAAACAGCAAGATTTAATGCATTAGGATTTGCATTTCCAATATCTTCACTAGCAAATATAACAAATCTTCTGGTTATAAAATCAACACTTTCACCACCTTCGATCAATCTGGCCATGTAATATAATGCAGCATCTATATTTGATCCACGTAAAGATTTTATCATTGCACTTGCTAAATCGTAGTGAGAACTGCTAGAACTAACTCCATCTCCAATAATATTTTTTCTAAGTTCTCTTAAAATATTTATATCAACTTGATTATTTACTTTATATGCAAAATTTAATAAAGTGAGCATTGCTCTAGCATCTCCAGAACTTGAATAGATTAAGTAATCAATCGATTCTTTATCTATTTTTATATCAACATCTTTGAAAACTTTATTAAGTATATCAAGTAATTCATCATAATTAAATGGTAGAAACTCATATAAAAATGATCTTGACCTGATAGCACTTGTTAATGTAAAAAATGGATTCTCTGTACTAGCTCCAATTATTATTGCATCATAATTTTCCATTATTGGTAAAAGTACTTCTTGTTGATTTTTTGATAGTCTGTGAACTTCGTCAATAAAAATTAAAGGCTTAACAAAACTATTTTTATATCTATCAAATACTTTTCTTAAATCTTCCACCTTTATAGTTGTTGCATTAAAATAAAAATAATCTGTATTTATCTCTTTTGCAATTATTTTGGCTAAAGTTGTTTTACCAGTTCCTGGTTTACCATAGAAAAAAAGATGGGGGATATCTTTTTGTTTTATAAGTTTGTAAAGGGCTTTATCTTTACCTATAATATGAGATTGACCAACAAATGTATCAAGAGATGTTGGTCTATATTTATTAGATAGATCTATCATTTTCTTCGTTTAAAAAGATTCTTAAATTTTTATACTCTTCTTTTGTTAAAAATCTTGATTTACCTGTTGGAAGATTATTTAGGCTAATTCCACCATACTCTACTCTTTTTAAATCCATAACATCTAAATTAAAGTGTGCAAAGAATCTTCTTAATTCTCTATTTTTACCTTCACTTATTACTACTTTTAGTTTCGAAAATTTTTCACCATTTGTTTGTATATCATAAGCTAAAAATGGAGCAAAAGTCATAGATTTAATAGCTGTTTTAGCAAATGCACCTTTTCTAGCATCTTCAATAGCTATTCCATGTTGCATTGCTTCTTCAACAGATGGTGTGATAAAGCCATTAACTTTAACTTTATATACTCTTTCTAAATTTGAATGCATTAATGCATTTACAACGTCTACACTATCACTTAAAAGCAATAATCCTTCACTGGCATAGTCCAATCTACCTACACTTAAAAAGTGCTTGTATTTTGCTTCTAAACCATCATAAATAGTTTTTCTTCCTTGTGGATCACTCTTAGTAACCAATTCACCTTTTGGCTTGTTATAAACAATAACAGTGTACATTCTATTTTTGTCTTCTTTTACAATCTTTTTACCTATTTCAACTTTATCAGTTGTTTTAACTTTTGTTGCTAAATCTGTAATAACTTTATTGTTTACTCTTACAAGACCATCAGCAATAATTTTATCTGCTTCTCTTCTTGAGTAATTACTATTATGAGATATGAATTTATTTAATCTAACTATCTCATAAATTTCTTTTTTATCTAAATCTTTTTTCATTTTATACCTGCTTCAATTAAGTCATGGATATGTAATATCCCAACTAGTTTTTTCTCTTTATTTGTAATAATTAATACTTGAATTTTATAATTCTCAATTATTTGTAATGCATCACTTGCAAGAAGATTTTCATCGTCAAATGTTCTTGGATTTAGTGTTGCAATTTCTTCAACATTACAATCTAAAGAAAAATTTTCTTTCATAAGTGCTCTTCTTAAATCTCCATCACTCAGTATACCAACTACCCTACTTTCTTCATCTATAATTATAACAGAACCTAATCGCCCTTCACTCATTGTAATAATTGCATCTTTTAGTTTTGTTTCACGTGAAACAATAGGAAGATTATCTTTTCTTAATAGATCTTGAACTTTAATGAAAAGTTTTTTACCAAGACTTCCTCCAGGATGAAATGATGCAAAATCTTCTTTTTTGAAATTTCTTTTTTTCATTAAACAAACAGCAAGAGCATCTCCCATAGCCATAGTTAAAGTAGTTGAAGATGTTGGAGCAGTATCTAAAGGACAAGCCTCTTTTTGTACAAAAATATTCATAAAATAGTCTGAATATTTTGCTAAAGTAGAATTAGAATCTTTTGCCATAGCAATTAAAGGAACATTCAATCTTTTTAAGTGAGGTAGTATTTGTATAAGTTCTTCACTCTCTCCACTATATGATATTGCAAGAACAACATCATCTTTACCAATCATTCCTAAATCACCATGCATAGCTTCAGTAGGATGAAGAAAGAAAGAACTAGTCCCTGTACTTGCTAAAGTTGCTGCAATTTTAGCACCAACTAAACCAGATTTCCCTACTCCAGTAACGATAAGCTTGCCCTTAGATTTTATTATAAGATTTACAATATTTTCAATATCAAAAGAGATAGAGTATGAGGCTCTTTCTAACTCTTTTGCTTCAGTTAGTAAAACTTCTTTTACTATCTCTTTGTAGTTCATAAAAATTCCTTATTGAACAAATATAGTAGGAACAATCATTGGGTATTTTTTGTATTTTCTTACACAATGTTTTCTTACAACTTTTCTTAATTCATCTTCTAAAATTCTACTATTTTTGAAAATTCCTGGTTTAGCATTTAAAAGGAATGTATTTAAAAGTTCTTCAATCTCGTTTGTAAAGAATCTATCTTGCTTATCTGAAATAAATCCAAAAGAAGCAACTTTTGGTTTACTAGCTAAAGATCTGTCATTTTCATTGATTTGAGCAACAATCATAACAATACCCTCTTTAGCCATAGTTTGTCTATCAATTACTACATCATCTGTAATTTTGTTATTTAGCTGATTATCAATATAAACTTTACCACTTTTTACAGTTCTTACTTTTTTAAGATATTTAGGATTAACTTCAATTTGTTCGCCATCAGCCATTACATAAACATTTCTTTCTAAAACACCACAATCAACACCAGTTTCTCCATGTTTTAACGCATGGTTATATTCACCATGAACTGGTAAGAAGAATTTTGGTTTAATTAATCTTAACATTAATTTTTGTTCTTCTTGTGCAGCATGTCCAGATACGTGAATATCTGTATAATCTTGATAAGCAACTTTAGCCCCTGCTTTTAAAAGGTGGTTTATTATTTCAGAAACACTTCCTTCATTTCCAGGAATAGCTTTTGCAGATAAAATAATTTGATCATCAGGTTTGATTTTTACATGTCTGTGTTCATGAATTGCCATTCTATACAATGCACTCATAGATTCACCTTGACTTCCTGTTGTTACAATCATAACTTCTTTATCACTATATTTATTTACTTCATGAGCTTCAATAAATTGATCTTTAGGGAACTTGATATAACCTAAATTCATTGCAATTTCAAGGTTTTTTTCCATAGATCTACCAATAACACAAATTTTTCTTCCATATTTTAAAGCTTTTTCAATAGCCTGTGCAACTCTATGAATATTTGAAGAGAAAGTTGACATAATAACTCTACCTTGAGAAGTAGAAAAAATTCTTTCAAAAGTTGGTCCAACTGCTTTTTCAGTTTTTGTAAATCCTGGTGAGTGAGAGTTTGTTGAATCAGAAGTTAAAACTAAAACACCCTCTTCCCCATAATGAGCAAGTCTGTGAATATCTGTTGGGAATCCATCGTAAGGTGTATGGTCAATTTTGAAATCTCCAGTGTGAATCATTGTTCCAGCTGCTGTTTTAATTGCAATTGCAGATGAATCAATAATAGAGTGAGTAATATGCATCCATTCTATTTCAAAATCATTACCAATTTTAATTGGAGTTCTTTTTGATATAGCTCTAAATAGTGATCTATGCTCTCTCATTTTATGTTCATCAAATTTAGAACCAATCATTTCAAGAGGTAAAGATGTACCATATATAGGGAATTGCATTTCTTTAAATAAATATGGCATTGCACCTATATGGTCTTCATGTCCATGAGTAATGATAACAGCAACAATTTTATCTTTTATTTCTCTTAGATATGAAAAATCTGGAATCAAGATATCAACTCCATGCATTTCACCATCTGGAAAACTCATACCAACATCTACAATGATTGCTTCATTTTCAGTTTCAACAACCATCATATTACCACCAATCTCATTTAATCCACCAAGAGGAGTAATTCTAATTTTAGCATTAGTGTTTAAATTTAATTTGTAGTGAGGATTAAGTCTATCTTTGTGGATTTTTTCATTTATAACATATGCTCTTTTTAAATCGTTTGTCCATCCCTCTCCATTTGTTGGAACATCTTTATTTAAAAATTTAGGTTTAGGTTTTCTCTTTTTAAAAGGAGGTTTTTTACTTTGGTTTTGTTCAGTTGAACCAGTATTTTCTTGATTTTCTTGTTTAGTTTGTTTAAAATCTGCCTTATTTTCTTGTCTATTTTCGTCTTTAATTATCTCTTCCATCTTTTACCTTTGTATACATTTGGCTATACAAAGATGCACTAACTTCATGAGGTCGAAGATTGTCGTTTAGATTTAACTCTTCAAATATAGTTGAAATCTTGATTTTATCAACAATTGAACTGAGATTTTTAGATAGTTTTTTTCGCGGTTGAACAAAACACGATTTTAAAAACTTATTAAAATCTTTATCAAATTTTTTTGATAAATCTTTTTTTATATAAAGAATTGAAGATATAACTTTTGGCATTGGG
Source organism: Aliarcobacter cibarius (assembly GCF_013372265.1). Lineage (NCBI taxonomy): Bacteria > Pseudomonadati > Campylobacterota > Epsilonproteobacteria > Campylobacterales > Arcobacteraceae > Aliarcobacter > Aliarcobacter cibarius. Next base: position 2,281,205 of record NZ_CP054051.1, on the reverse strand, counting down.
TCAAATGCCTCAGGTGGAACATCAAAAAGTATTCTTGAATCTTTAGAGATAGTTTCGGTAATTATTCCTAAAGATGAGTACTCTTTATCATTTACTTTTGCTGTAAACTTTTCAGCCACCTCTTTTTGAACCATTACAATAATGTGTTCACAAAGGTCATCTTCAAAAGCTCTTAATATAATATTTGTTGCAATATAGTATGGTAAGTTTGCTATCAAGTCATATTTACCATTGTGCAAAGAGTTCAGCTCATCCCAAGCTTTTAAAACATCTATATGTTTTAGCGTGAACTTTTTGCTCTCTAATTCTTTTGCAAATTTCGACTTTAAAATACCAATTAAATCGGTATCAACCTCATAAGCTGTCACATCTTTGTATTTAACTAAATTTTTAGTTAAATCACCTAATCCAGGCCCAATTTCTACAATATGATTATTGTTATGGGGCATCGATTGGATGATTTTATTTAATACTGAATCATCTTTTAAAAAATTTTGTCCGAACTCTTTTTTTGCTTTTACTTTATCCATGAGATAGGAGTATACTTTATTTTAACTTACATTTAGGTAATATTAATAACTAATTTTTAAGGAATTTCAATTGAATAATCTAACAAAGAGAATAATTCCATGCTTAGATGTAAATAATGGAAGAGTTGTAAAGGGTGTAAATTTTGTAGGACTAAAAGATGCAGGCGATCCTGTTGAAATTGCAAAAAGATATAATGATGAAGGTGCAGATGAATTAACTTTTTTAGATATTAGCGCAAGTGTTGAAAATAGAGGAACAATTGTAGATATTGTGAAGAATGTTGCTAAAGAAGTGTTTATTCCTTTAACTGTTGGTGGAGGAATAAGAAATTTAGATGATATATATGCATTATTAAATGTTGGATGTGACAAGATATCAGTAAATTCTAGTGCTGTTAAAACTCCAAATTTAATTGATGATGGTGCAAAAAGATTTGGTAGCCAATGTATAGTAGTAGCTATTGATGTAAAAAAAGTACAAGACGGTTCATATCATGTTTTTGTAAAGGGTGGAAGAGAAGATACAGGTCTTGATGCAATTGCTTGGGCAAGAGAAGTTGAAAGTAGAGGTGCTGGAGAAATACTATTAACTTCTATGGATACAGATGGTGTAAAAAATGGATTTGATATTGAAATTACACAAAATTTATCTAAAATATTAAATATTCCAGTAATTGCAAGTGGTGGAGCTGGTAATATGGAACACTTTAAAGAGGCTTTTGATTGTGGTGCAAGTGCTGCATTGGCTGCTTCAATTTTTCACTTTAAAGAAGTAGATATTATGGATTTAAAAAGATATTTACAAAAAAATGGTGTAAATGTAAGGATATGAAATGAAAAAGAAATTACTTAAAATAGCACTATTTCTACCAATATTAGGTTTTTCTTATGAAATGAATTTTAATAAATCATTTTCAAAAAATGTAAATTCTGATATTTTAGTAAGTAATGTAAATATTACAGTTGTGAAACAAGATGAAAAAAGTGTAAATGGTGAGATAGAAAAATTCAATAATTTTTTAAAAAATACAAAATATATTACAATAGAAAATATGAATTATAATTTGACTCCAAAATATGAGTATGTAAATAATAAATCAATTTTTAAAGGCTATATTGGAGATTCAAGATTTAGTATAAAATCTGAAGATGCAACAAATATAAATAAGTTTCTGAACGATTTAGTGGAGTTAAAAGATAGTTTAAAATCAAATGATTTGAAATTAAATATTTCAAATTTATCATGGGAACTAAGTAATAAATTACAAAATAAAGTTATAGATGAACTTAGATTAGAATCATTGGTTTGGGTAGAAAACTATGCAAGAGAATTATCTCAAAAAGTTTCAAAAAAATGTGAAGTTAAAAACGTAAATATAAATGAAGATTATGGATATATTACACCAAAAAATAGAATGTTAAGTGTTAGTATGGATAGTGTATCAACTTCTGTTAATACAGATATATCACCATTAAATAGTGAACAAAATATTAAAATAAATACAAATTATATTTTGGATTGCAAATGATAGTAAGTGCAGGAAAGAATGAAACTTTTCCTTTTGCTAGACCAATAGGTGTAGGATTAGTTGAAAGTGCTATTAATCTTACAAAATTGTGTTTATTTAATAGACCAGAATATATTTTATTTATAGGAAGTGCAGGAAGTTATGGGAGATATAATATATTTGATATTGTAGAATCAAAAAATTCTAGTAATGTTGAGTTAAGTTTTTTAGAAAACTTTTCATATACTCCAATAGACAATGCAGTAGTAATTGATACGAAATTAACAACAAGTGAAGTTGTAGTTAATAGTTCAAACTACATAAGTACAAACAGTAATTTATCAAAAGATTTTTTAGAATTTAATATAGATTTGGAAAATATGGAGTTTTTTTCAGTTTTAAGTGTTGCAAAAGAGTTTGAAATTCCAGCTTTTGGGATTTTTGTAGTTACGAATTATACAAATGAAAGTGCTCATAGTGATTTTATTAAAAATCATAAAGAGGCAATGAGAATATTAGTAAAATATTTAGAAGATAAAAATATAATAAAAGAGGCAAAATAGTGGCAAAATTTGATGAGTCATCAATATATGACTATACACTAGATGAATTAAAAGAGAAATTAAAACCATCTTTTAGAGCAAAACAGGTTTATAATTGGCTTTATAAAAAATATGCAAGTTCTTACGATGATATGAAAAATCTTCCAAAAGAGTTGATTGAAGATTTGAAAGCAAATTATTCAATTGATATTTTAAAAGAAGTAAAAAAAGAGCAAAGCAGTGATGGAAGTATAAAATATCTTTTTAAATTAAGAGATAACCATACAATCGAAGCAGTTTTACTTTTAATGAAAGATAAAAAAATTGATGGAGATGGACAAATTGTTAGAAGTGAAAAATATACAGTTTGTATTTCAAGTCAAGTAGGATGCAAAGTAGGATGTAGTTTTTGTTTAACAGCAAAAGGTGGATTCGTAAGAAATCTTACAGTTGGTGAGTACATAGCTCAAATAATACATATAAAAAGAGATAACGATATAGCTGAAAATAAAGCTTTAAATATTGTTTATATGGGAATGGGTGAACCTCTTGATAATTTTGATAATTTTGTAAAAGCAGTTGAGATTTTCTCTGAACTTGATGGTTTAGCAATAAGTAGAAGAAGACAAACTGTTTCAACTTCAGGAATTGCGAGCAAAATTAAAAAATTAGGTGAAAAAGATTTACAAATTCAACTTGCTATCTCTCTTCATGCTGTTGACGATGAATTAAGAAGTGAATTAATACCTATGAACAAAGCTTATAATATTGCATCAATTATAGATGCAGTTAAAGCGTTTCCAGTAGATACTAGAAAAAAAGTTATGTTTGAGTATCTAGTAATAAAAGATAAAAATGATAGTTTAGATGCTGCTAAAAAACTTGTAAAGCTTTTAGATGGTATTCAAGCGAAAGTAAATTTAATATATTTTAATCCATATCCAGGAACTTCATATCAAAGACCTCTTGAGGCTGATATGATGAGATTTAAAGATTTTCTAAACTCTAAAGGAGTTATTTGTACAATTCGAGAATCAAAAGGATTGGATATAAGTGCAGCTTGTGGACAATTAAAGGAGAAAGAATTAAATGGGAATTCTTGAAATAGGTTTAATACTTTTTATAGTAGTTGTTGTATTAGCAAGTGGTATTGGATTTTATATACATAATAAAAAAGAGGAGAAATAAATATGGTTGTAACTAGATTTGCACCAAGTCCAACAGGATATTTACATATTGGTGGACTTAGAACATCATTATATAGTTATTTATGGGCTAGAAAAAATAATGGAATTTTTAGACTTAGAATTGAGGATACAGATTTAGAAAGAAATAGTCAAGAAGCTTTAAATGCAATTATTGAAGCTTTTAACTGGGTAGGTTTATCTTATGATGGAGAAGTTGAATACCAATCAAAAAGAACAGAAATTTATAAAGAATATATAAATAAATTACTTGAAAGTGGAAATGCTTATAAATGTTATATGAGTAGAGAAGAACTTGATGCATTAAGAGCAAAACAAGAAGCTGCAAAACAAACACCAAGATATGATGAAACATGGAGACCTGAAGATGGAAAAGTTTTACCTCCTATCCCTGAAGGTGTTGAACCAGTTATTAGAATCAAAGCTCCAAAAACTGGAGAAATTAGATTTACAGATGGTGTAAAAGGTGAAATGAAGTTTGATGCTTCTTTTGTTGATGACTTTGTAATTGCAAGAAGTAATGGAATGCCAACGTATAATTTTGTTGTTACTATTGATGATATGCTTATGGAAATGACAGATGTTATTAGAGGTGATGACCACTTATCAAATACACCAAAGCAAATTGTAATTTATAACGCTTTAGGAGTTAAACATCCAAACTTTTATCATGTTCCAATGATAAATAATCCAGAAGGCAAAAAGCTATCTAAAAGAGATGGTGCAATGGATGTTATGGATTATAAAAGACTTGGATATTTACCAGAAGCACTTTTAAATTTCTTAGTAAGACTTGGTTGGTCAAATAAAGATCAAGAGATATTCTCAATGCAAGAGATGTTAGAACTTTTTGATCCAAAAAATATAAATAAATCAGCTTCAGCCTATAATGCAGAAAAATTATTATGGTTAAATAGTGAATATATAAAATCTGTTTCAAATGAAAGATTGATTGAAGAGCTAAAATTCTTTGATTTAGATTTAAGTAATTATTCTAAAAAAGATGATATTTTAAATCTTTCGAAACAAAGAGCAAATACATTAATTGAACTTAAAAAATCTATTCTTGATATAAAAGATGAACCAAAAGAGTACGAAGAAGCAGGAGTGAAAAAGTTTATAAAAGAAGATACACAAGAAGTTTTAAATGCTTATATAGAACTTTTAGAGAATAATAAAGATAAATTTTCATCAGTTAGCGAGTTAGAAAATATTACAAAACCTTTTATTGAATTAAAAGGGTTAAAGTTCCCACAAATTTTTCAACCTATAAGATTAAGTCTTACAGGAACGACTCAAGCACCATCAGTATATGATATTTTATTTGTATTAGGATTTGATGAAGTTAAGAAAAGAATTTTAAAAGCTTTGGAAAAAAATTTTAAAAACTCTTGATTATTAGAAAATATTAAGGCATAATGTGTAACTTTTTCAAAGGATTAAAAATATGAATATTTACGTAGGTAATTTATCGTACAGAATGAACGATAAAGATTTAGAAGCAACTTTTGCTAAATTTGGTGCAGTTAAAAGCGCAAAAGTTATCATGGACAAAGAAACAGGAAGATCAAAAGGTTTTGCTTTTGTTGAGATGGAAGATTCAGCTGCTGGAAATGCTGCTATTGAAGCATTGAATGGTAAAGAAACTGAAGGTAGAACATTAAGAGTTAATGAAGCTAAACCAAAAGAAGACAAACCAAGAGACAGCAGACCAAGAAGAAATTTCTAAGACTGTAAGGGGCTTAAAGGCCCCTTTTTTTATGCTAATATGAAAATATTACTTCTCGAAGATGATTTGATACTAAATGAGATTCTAGAAGAACACTTAACAAATCAAAAACTCCAAGTTATTACAACTTTCACTTCTAATGAAGCAATAAAATATCTATATTCTGAGACTTTCGATTTACTAATTTTAGATGTAAATGTTCCTGATTTAAACGGTTTTGAATTATTAAAAGAATTAAGAAAAAATAATATTTTAACACCTGCAATATTTGTAACATCTTTAAATATGGTTGAAGATATGCAAAAAGGATTTGATAGTGGATGCGATGACTATATTAAAAAACCTTTTGAGCTAAAAGAGCTTGATATTAGAATAAATAACATAAAAAGGCTTTTTAATATAGATAGACAAATTATAAAAATAGATGAAAAGAGCTACTTAGATTTACAAAATTTAGAGATAATTTTAAATAATGAGCGTTTTTTAATTTCAAGAAAAGAGTCAGAAATACTTGCTTATTTATTAAATAATTCGAAAAAAACTATAAGTATTGAAGAGTTTACAAATAATATTTGGTCATATGAAGATAGTGTTGAGAGTTCAACAATTAGAACTTATATAAAAAATTTGCGGAAAATATTAGGTGAAGATAAGATATTGAACATAAGAGGAGTTGGATATAGATTTAACAAATAGTGAAAAAAAGAGTTTCTTTAGTTTCTTAGGGCTTTATTTAGGATCTTCTTTTATTTTGATGTTAATTGCCCTATTCTTTTATTATCAAAATGAAAAAACGCTTTATATAGATTTAGCAAAATCAAATATGCAAAATATAATTTCAAAAGCATCAAATGAGATAATAGTTTCTCACATGTTAAATGGAATTTTTAATAAAGAGAGTTATTTAAATAATCAAGAATACAAAATATCTTTTTATGATAAAGATAAGAATTTTCTATTTGGAAATTTAGAAGGAGATTTTAGTTTTGAACAAAATTTTTACAATGATGAAGAAAAACTAATTATTATTGATAGCTCTACGGTTGGACATTTGGGTATTTGGTATATAGTTCTAAAAGATAATAGTTTAAAAGAAAAAATATCCAATTTAAAGTTAAATATAGTTCTTATATTTTTTATATTTTATTCAATTATTACTTTAATTGGTTGGTCTTTGGCAAAAATGTTTTTAAGACCAATAAAAAACGAAAGAGAAAGACTAAATAACTTTATAAAAGATACTACACATGAATTAAATACACCAATAAGTGCAATAATTATGTCTTGTGAAGGAGATAACTTAACTCAAAAACAGTTGAATAGAATAAAATTTAGTGCAAAAAGAGTTAGTGAAATTTATAAAGACTTAACTTATATTTTTTTAGGAAATATTGAAAAAAAGAGTTTTGATAAAATAGATTTATCAAAGATTATAAAGCAAGAGATTATAAGTTTTGAGCCAATGATTGCAAGAAAAAAATTAAAAATAGATTTACAATTAGAAGAATTCTTTTATGAAATAAGCAAAGATGATTTTATAAGACTTTTTAATAACCTATTTTCAAATGCTATAAAATATAACAAAATAGATGGAAATATAGATATTATTTTTAAAAATAGAGAGCTAATAATAAAAGATACAGGTATTGGAGTGTCAAAGGATAAGATTAAAGATATTTTTAATAGATATTACAGAGGAACAAACCAAAGTGGTGGCTTTGGTTTGGGGCTAAATATTGTAAATATGATTTGTAAAACATATAATATAAAAATAGATGTTGAATCAATTGAATATAATGGAACAAAATTTATATTAAATTTTTAAAGTTCCTCTTCACCAATAACAATATTTTTACCACTATTTTTAGCTCTGTATAGAGTCATATCCACTCTTTTAAATAAACTTTCTTTATGGTCATCATCGTTTAATGAAGCTACACCGAAGCTACAAGTAACCTCCTTTGGAACAACAGAGAACTTATGTTCGTTTATTATTTTTCTTAAGTTGTTGGCAACATATTTTGCTTTTTCAAAATGAGTTCCAGGAAGTAAAATTACAAATTCTTCTCCACCCCATCTACAAACAGTATCAGTTGCTCTAATATTTGAAGATATAAGATTTGTAATAGATTTTAATATTACATCCCCAATATCATGACCAAAAGTGTCATTTATATTTTTAAAATCATCTATATCAAGAAGTATTATACTCAGTGGATTTCTTTGCATTTTTGCTTTTTGTAATTCAAATTCAAAAAACTCTTCAAATTTCATTCGATTAAATACACCAGTTAAAACATCAATAGAAGCTTGTTGCTCTAAAGTTTGTGCCATAGAATAAAGTTCATCTACTTTATGTTTCATAGCTTTATTAAGAGTACTTAGCTGCTCTTTTGCTTGTTCAAAGTCTGTTACATCATTTCTTATTGCAATATACTCTACTATGTCACCATCTATATCTAGAATAGGAACTATAGTTGATGAAACGGTGTAACTTCTACCATCTTTTTTAAGATTAGTAATTAACCCACTCCAACTTTTCTTATTTTTTATAGTATTCCATAGTTCTTGAAAAGTACTACTTGGCATAGTTGGATGTCTTACTATATTGTGTGGTTTACCTACTAGCTCTTCTCTTCTATATCCAGAAATTTCACAAAACTTATCATTTACATAAGTTATGATACCTTTTGGATTAGTTTTTGACACAATGTTACTTAAGTCAACAGCTTTTTTATACTCATTTAACAGATTTGTATTATCATCTTTTGGAATAGAATTTGAATCATTAATTTGTTCATAAAGTATAAAAAGGTCTTTAGCAACTGCTAAAAAATTATTTTCAATATCTCTAAGAAGATTAAATGATAGTAAACCTTCTAAATTAAAAAATAGAATAATTGAATTTTTTAATGAAGCAAAAAGAGTAAAAAAATCATTTGTACTAAAAGATGCTTTATTTAAAATATTTAAAAGTCTACTTTTAATTGATACATCCGAAACATTTAAATCCCACTGCATAGAACCTATAATAAATTCATAGATGTCATAAAAAACTTTTTTTTGTTCAGTTGTAAGAACATATTGATGAGTAAGAAATATATCTTTTACTAACTCGTTTCCTAACCAATCATCAACGATTTTATTTTTATTTACTTTTAGTAAATATGAGAATTCTTTTATTTGAATAACACGATTCATTTGCGACCTTAATTAATATTGTTATTTCGTTAAGGAAATAAACTTTTGGATAAAGATTATTATATATGAAATCTTATTATTAAATAGTTAAATTTAATACTATTTGTTTATAAAGTATCCACATAAACTACACATAAACTTTGGTAGATTTACAAAAATTAAAAATAAAAAGGATAAATGAAATGAAAAATATCATTAGAGTGTTTTTTACACTATTTTTAGCTGTAAGTTTTTTAAAAGCTGAACCAATGAAAGAGAATCTAAGTATTGATGGATATTCAATAGAGCTTACAAGTAAAAGAGATCTTAGTGCAGGAAGTAATGAGTTCTTTGCAAAAATTACAAAAGATGGGAAAGAGGTAAATGACGCAAAATTAAAAGCTAAATTTTTTATGCCAGAGATGCCAGGTATGCCTTATATGGAACATGAAGGTGAAGCAAAATTTGAAAATGGAGTTTATAGATTTACAATAAATTTTTGTATGGATGGAACATGGCAATACAATATTAAATTCAAAACAGCAGATGATAAAGTTCACTCTGTAAAAAGCAGTGTGAGTTTTTAGAATGAAAAAATTAGTTTTTATTCCACTAATACTTGCTAGTTCTTTATTTTCAACATCCATTGAAAATATAGTTGAAAAGAGTTTGCAAAATAATTTTGATATAAAAAGTCTTGAAAATTCTATTCAAATTGCTAACTTTCAAATAAAGCAAGCAAAGAATTGGGAAAACCCAATGTTAAGTTTTAAAGCAAACGATATTATGTTGAATAAAAACTATATAAATGACCAAAAAGAGTATGGTATTGAGTTATCTCAAGCTATACCTGTTGGTAATAAGCTGGAGCTTGAAGAGAGTATTGCGAAAAAAGAGAAGATATTACAAGAACAAGCTTTAGAAGATAAAAAATTAGAATTTGAATCAAAAATATATTTATATTCTTACACAATTCTAATTTTAGAGAATAGATTAAAATTACTAGATGAGTATCAAAAAAATCTAAATCGTTTAGAAGAACTTTATACAAAACTATATTCATATGACAAAGCATCTTTAAATGAGATATTAAATACACAAATATCAAAATATGATTTGCAAATGCAAATAAACGAGCTTAAAACTACAAAAGATAATTTATATTTAAATTTAGAGCAACTGAGTTATGAAAAGATAGATAAAATTGATGAAAGTTTAAATATAAAAGATATAAATAAACAAAAAGTAGAAGAAGCGTTAATATTTCATCCAAAGATACAGACACTTCAAACAACAAGTCAAAAATATAAAGATACAGCAAAATTAGAAGAAGCAAAGAAATTTTCAAATGTAACTTTAGCTTTAGAATATATGCAAAATAAAGAACAAGATTATGCAAATGTTACAGTATCTATGCCACTACCAATTTATAATACAGAAAATATTAATAAATTAAAAGCAAATTTAAATACAAATGAAACTAATAATAAATTAGATAGTCAATTTCACAATTTAAGATTACAAACAAACATTTATTTAAATTATTTAGATAAATATAAAACTAACTATAAAATATTAGAAGAGAAAATAATACCCTTAAAAAAGAAAATGCAGAAAGTTTTAGAAGAGTTTATTGAATTTGATAAAGAGAGTTTAAAAGAGAACTTAAGTAGCTTGAATGAATTGATTGATTATGAAATAAAAGCAAGTGAACAACTTGAAAAATATTTCGAAAACTACAGTGAATTGATATATTATTCAAATAAAGGTGTAAAATGAAAAAGATATTTTTGACTCTAATATTTATAGCTATAACTCTTAATTCAAATCTAATAGATGCTAAACAACTTTTTAATATTGAAAAAGTAAAAGTAAAGAAAGAGAGTTTTAAAGAATCAAAAGAGTTTTATGGGATTACAAAATTAAATGAGAGTAAAACTATAGATATTGTTAGCAGATTTGATGGATATATTACAAATTTAAATGCAAATAAAAATTATATGAATATTAAAAAAGGTGAAAGTTTATATACTATTTACTCAAGTGATATTGCATCAATAAAAGCTGAAATTGAAATAGCAAAGGATTTAAATAAAAATTTATATGATAAAGCAAGTAGTAAATTAGAAAATTTTGATATAAAAAATTCAAAGTTTATAAACAATGAAATAGTTATAAATTCCCCTATTTCTGGAATAATCACACAAAAAAATATAAATAATAAAAGTTATGTTGAAAAAGGAAAAACTCTATTTCAGATTTCATCATTGGAAGATATCTGGTTTGTAGCTTCTATATACCAAGAAGATTTGAATTTTATAAAACCAAATATGAATTCAATAATTAAACTTGATGGAGTAGAAAATCCAATTTCAGCAAAAGTTGATTTTATATATCCAGTTTTTAATGAAGAGAAAAAAACAGTAGATATAAGATTTGTTATAGAAAATTCACAAAATAAAATTTTGCCTTCAATGTTTGGGAAAGTAAAAATAGAAAAAGAGAGTAAGGAAATTTTAGTTTTACCAAAAACTGCAGTTATAAAAAAATCAGAAAATTATTATGTATTTATTCCAAAAGAAAATGGGCAATTTACTCCTAAAAAAATTGAAGCAAAAAGATTAAATGGTGATAGATATGAGATTTTAAGTGGATTAAATATTGATGATGAGGTTATAAATAATGCCCTATTCTTATATGATGCAGATGCTATGACAAATAGACTTTATGATGAAGCCTCTGATGAGGAGTGGTAAGAATGGTTGAAAAAATAATAGACCTGAGTGTAAAAAATCGTTTTATTGTAATTTTTATAACTATATTGCTAACTTTTGGTTCAATATATGCTATAAAAAATACAAGTTTAGATGCAATTCCAGATTTATCTGCAAATCAAGTAATAATTGAAGTTGAATGGCAAAATCAAAGTGCAAAGACAATAGAGGAGCAAATAGCATATCCATTAATTTCAAATCTTATGAGTCTTCCAAAAATAGAAACTATAAGAGCTATGAGTAGCTTTTCAACTTCTATGATATATGTAATTTTTAAAGATGGAGTTGATTTATACGATGCTAGAAGTAGAATTTTAGAACAATTATCAACATTACAAGGAACATTCCCTTCTTTAGCAAAAGTAAAATTAGGTCCAGATGCTTCAGGTGTTGGTTGGGCTTATGAATATGCACTAAAATCAAAAAATAGAAGTTTAGATGAACTTAGAACTTTACAAGACTACTTTTATAAATTTGCACTTTTAGGAGTTGATGGAGTTAGTGAAGTTGCATCAGTTGGAGGATATGTTCGAAATTATGAGATTACAATAAATCAAGATAGATTAGTGCAATATGATTTAAGTATAGAAGAAGTAAAAGAAGTAATTACTAGAAACAACAATGATAGTGGAGCTAGAGTAATACTTGAAAATGGATACGAACAAATTATTAGCGCAAGAGCCTATTTAAAATCAAAAAAAGATATTGAAAATATAACAATAAAAACTCAAAATAATGTACCTTTAAAAATAAAAGATATAGCAGAAATAAATTTAACTTCAAATGATAGAAGAGGAGTTGCTGAGTTAAATGGTGAAGGTGAAGTTGTTGGTGGTATAGTGGTTACTAGATATGGAGTAGATGTTCATAGTGTAATCAAAAATGTAAAAGCAAAATTAAATTCACTTAATGTTGATGATGTTGAAGTTGTTGAGGTTTATGATAGAACTTCTTTAATAGATGCTGCTATAGATACTTTAAAAAGAACATTGATTGAAGAATCTATTATTGTATTACTAATTATTGCCCTATTCTTATTTCATTTTAGAAGTGCATTAATTATAATAATTACACTTCCTTTAACAGTATTGATAAGTTTTTTATTTATGAAACTATTTAATATTGGTTCAAATATTATGAGTTTGGGAGGAATTGCAATTGCAATTGGAGCAATGGTTGATGCAACAATTGTAATGGTTGAAAATGCGCATAAACATCTTCAAGGAAGAGAAAATATTACAAAAGAAGAAAGAATAAATATAATTTTATCTTCGGCAAAACAAGTTGGGCGACCTATTTTCTTTGCCCTACTTTTAGTTGTAGTTTCCTTTTTACCAATATTCGCACTTAGTGGACAAGAAGGAAAACTATTTTCACCTCTTGCTTTTACAAAAACATTTGCAATGCTAAGTGGAGCAATACTTTCAATCACCCTAGTTCCAATTTTAATGATATATTTTATAAAAGGTAAAATAATAAAAGAGGATAAAAATATTTTAAATAGATTTTTCATAAAAATCTATTCACCTCTTTTAAAATTGAGTTTAAAATTCAAATACATAGTGGTTACTATATTTTTTATAATTTTAATTTTTTCTATTTATGTATATTCAAAACATAAATGGGAATTTATGCCAACACTAAATGAAGCAACTTTTATGTATATGCCAGTAACTCCATATGGAATAGGAGCTGATTTAGCAAAAGAGTTGGCACAAAAGACAAATATGGTTATAAAATCTTTTCCTGAGGTAAAAAATGCTTTTGCAAAAGCAGGACGAGCTGCTACTGCAACTGATCCTGCACCACTTGCAATGCTTGAAACTATTATTACTTTTAAACCACAAGATGAGTGGAGAGAAGGTATGACATATAAAAAATTAATTGAAGAAATGGATAAAAAACTTCAAATTCCAGGACTTATAAATACCTGGACATATCCAATTAAAGGTAGAATTGATATGCTTTTAACTGGTATTCGAACACCTTTGGGAATAAAATTGTATGGTAAAGATTTACAAATTTTACAAGAAGAAAGCTCAAAAATAGAAAATATTTTGAAAAAATATGAAGGCACTATGAGTGTTAGTGCAGATAAAATAAATCAAGGATATTATTTAAATATAAAAATAAATGAAGAAAATTTAAGTAGATATAACATAAGTAAAAATACTATTCTAGAGACTTTGAGTTTAGGAGTTGGTGCTGAACAATTAACTCTATTTTTAGATAATTTAGAAAGATATCCTATAAGTTTAAGGTATCAATCAAATCAGAGAGAAGATATAAAAGTATTAGAAAATCTTCAAATTAAAACAGATTTAGGGTTTAAACCACTTAAGACTTTTGCAACTTTAATATATGAAGAGAGTCCATCTATAATTCAATCAGAAAAAGCTCTTAAAGTTGCATATGTTTATATTAGTCCAAAAGCAGATTATTCTATAAAACAGTACAAAGATGATACAAATGAACTTTTAAAAGATATAAAACTATCTGATGGTTACTATTTTGAATGGTCTGGTCAAAGTGAATTTCTAGAACAAGCAATGAATAAATTGACATTTATTATCCCAATAGTTTTAATGTTTATATTTATTTTAATTTATATGGCATTAAAAGATTTAAAATATACATTAATAATATTTTTAACTCTACCTTTTGCTCTTAGTGGAGGAATATTTTATATTGATGCATTAGGATTTAATATTTCAATTGCAGTAGTTGTTGGATTTATGGCACTTTTAGGAGTTGCTGCTGAAACTTCTATCGTTATGATGCTTTATTTAGATGAAGCATATAAGCATATTAAAGAAAAAACAGATTTGGCATTAAGAGAATCAATTTATCATGGTGCCGTTTTAAGACTTCGTCCAAAATTGATGACACTTTTTGCAATATTAGGTGGACTTATTCCTATTATGTATATTAATTCTATTGGAAGTGAAGTTATGCAAAGAATTGCTGCTCCAATGATAGGTGGAATGGTTAGTTCTGCATTTTTAACACTTTTTATAATTCCAACAATTTTTTATCTGGCAGTAAAAAAAGGATTAAATGATTAATTTAGTATTAACTATAAAACATTAAGATTAATAACAAATTACATTAAGGAGAATAAAATGAATTTAATATCGAAAGTTTCTGCAACATTATTTTTAACTGTAGGTTTATTAACTGCAACTGAATATAAGGTTGATAATGCACATACAAATGTTGGATTTACTGTTAAGCATATGATGATTACAAATGTTCATGGTAAGTTCAATGCATATAATTCTGTTATTGATTTTGATGAAGTAACAAAAACATTTAAAAAATTTAGTGCAACTGTTGATACAACATCGATTGATACTGGAATTGAAAAAAGAGATGCTCATTTAAAAAGTGATGATTTCTTTGCTGTTGAGAAATTTCCTAAAATGATATTTGAGATGACATCTTATAAAGCAGATGGTGATGAGGGAAAAATGACAGGAAATTTAACTATTAGAGGAATTACTAAACCAGTAGTCTTAGATGTTGAAGATATTGCTGTAATTGGGAATAAAGTTGGTTTTTCACTTGAAGGAAAAATCAATAGAACAGATTTTGATTTAAAATGGAACAAAGCTATTGAATTAGGTGGAGTAGCAGTTTCTGAAGAAGTAAAAATCAAAGTTGACGTAGAAGCAGCTAAATAAAATTAGCTATATAAAGATTAAGAGCATAATTTTATATTATGCTCTTTTAAAATTTAGATTATAAATTTATCTATTAATTGCCACGATAAAGCTGTACAGATTCCAGCAAAAATTCCAGCAATAACATCATCTCCCATAACTCCTAGACCACCTTTAACATTTCTATCAATTCTACCAATAATTGATGGTTTATATATATCAAATAATCTAAAAAATATAAAAGCAAGAGGGGCAGTAAAAAGAATATTTTCACTAGTTAATCCACAAATAGAAAGAGTTAACCACATACCGGCTAGTTCATCTATTACTATTTCACTACTATCATGGATACCAATTTCTTTTTCATAAATATCTATTTGTTTAGCAGCAATCACTGTTATTAAAAGTGATAATAAAAATAGAGTTGATGGATGCATAATCTCTAATAAAAATAATCCTAAAATAAGTGATACGAAACTACCAACAGTTCCTGGTGCTTTTGGACTAAGTCCACTAAATCCAACAGTTAAGAAAAATTTTCTAAGTTTCATTATTTCTTCTTTTCTATTTCAAGTTTTTTTCTCTTTTCCCAAAGAGATTTTCTTGAAATTCCAAGTTTTTTTGATAATTCAGTATCAGGATATTTATTTTGATAAGTAGTTACCATAAGTTTTACATAATCATTTATTGACATGATTTGTGTATTATCTAGCATTTTTTTATCATTATTAAACACAATCTTTCTATATGGAAAATCGTCTTCTGTTTCAAGAGTAGAAATAACACAATGTTTATCAGCAATTTGTTTAATAAGCTGATCTTTTATGTTTCTTTTTAATACATGGAAATCTGTAAGATAGATTATTATTTTATCATCTAAGTTAGCTAAACTTTTTTGCCAATTACTAGAAGCTAGCGAGATAAAGCTAATAGGTAAATCTAATTTATTTGATAGTTGAAAAACTAATTTGTCAGAATAACTTTGACAATTTGTCTCAATTAAAATAGGGAAAGATAAAGGTAATGTTATTGAACTTGAATCAATATCACTCATTGTAAAATTAAAATACTCTTTTAAAACAGAAAGTTCTCTTCTCATACTTCTACAATCTTTATAATGATAAATTTTTCTTACTAATTCATCCATTAAAAATGGTTTCATAATATAATCTTTAGCTCCTAATTTAATAGGCTCTGTTACAGTTTCATCAGATATATACGAAACTAAAAGTAATATAATTGAACTAGTAGCATACTTTTTTATAATTGCTTTATAAATAGCAGATGGTAGTGAAGTTGAGATTAAAACTGTATCATAATCTTTTGTTAAATTATCAATATTTATGCTTTCTACATAGTCACAACTATGTCCGTCATCAAGTAATCTTGAGACAATTTTTTGTGCTAAATAAATTTCATTTTCAATAATTAATATATTCATTTTTCCATCCAATTATAATATTTTAAATTAGCAATACTTTGTACTGCAACGCCCTCTTCTCTTCCAATAAAACCAAGTTTTTCAGCTGTTGTAGCTTTTATATTTATAAATTGTTTTGAAAGATTTAAAAGTTTTGAAATAGAACTTTTAATATCGTTTTTAAATGGGTTGATTTTTGGTTTTTGAGCAATTATTGTTAAATCAATATTTACTATCTCATAACCCACACTATATATAAAATTAACAATTTTTTCTAAAAGTATTTTTGAATCAATACCTTTATAAATATCATCTGTATCAGGAAAAAACTCTCCAATATCACCAGCTCCAGCAGCTCCTAAAAGAGCATCTATTAGAGAGTGAATTAGAACATCTCCATCACTATGTGCCTTAAATCCGTATTCGTAAGGAAGTTTAATTCCTCCTAGAAACATTTCTTTGTTATCTTCAAATGCATGAATATCAAAACCAGTTCCTGTAAAAAAGAGATTAGAAGGCTCTTTTAGACAAGGAATTTGTTTTATATCATCACCAAAAGTTAATTTTTTACTAGAAATATCACCTTTTATATAAAAAACTTGGTGACCACTGTTTTTAATTGCACTACTTTCATCTGTAAATTCAATACTAGTATTTAACGCATTATTTAAAATTTGTGTAACTGATAATTGAGGAGTTTGTATTAGTTTTACTTCATCTCTATTTATAGTGTTATTCTCATAAATAACCGTATCACTAACATCTAAAATAGGTACAATGCAATCAGCTTTTGATTTGTTTTGTAAAAGTTCTTTTACAACAAGTTCTGGTATACAAGCTCTTGCTACATCGCTTATCATTACATATTTTGATTTTACAACTTTTAAAGCATTTTTTATTGATTCTTGTCTAGAGATTCCACCTTCAACATAGATATAATCATCGTTGAAATTTTGCATATAGTTTAATTCATCTTTATGAGAAACAACAATAGTTTGATAAAAGTTAGAAAAAGAGTTTAATCTATTTGTAACATTTAGCCACAATGGCTCATTATCAACTCTTAACCATTGTTTTTTACAAGATTTATCAAATCTAGTTGAATTTCCTGCACATAGTACTACTAAAGTAACATCTAGCAATTTTATCCTTTGAGTAAAAAAGTTACAAATTTTAGCTAATTGTTACTTAATAGAACTTAAGAATTCTTGAAAATAGTAGATTTTATAGATTCTATAGAATTTAAGAATTTATCAACATCAAAGTTATAAAGTACAACTTTATTTAATGCTTTTTCAACATTTTCATCACTAAGTGGATATCTAATATCACATAATATTTTTATAATTTGAAGGATTTGAGCTTTTTGCTTAAAAGAAGGTGGACAATTATTTATATCTAATGTAAATGCTATTGGAAAGATTATATTATGATTTAAATTCCATTTTTTGAAAATATTTGCTGTAATTCTTGCACAAGAATAACCAGTGAAGGATTCTTCAACCAATGAAATATCTTTTGACTCTTCAATTTCTTTTAAAAACTCTTCAGTCTTTCTTTCTTCTTGAATTACTGTTGAGATTATAAATTTCCCTACTTCTTGTAAAAATGCAGGAAGTAATAACTCTTCTTTTAAATTAGTATCAATTTCTTCTACCCAAGTATTAATAATATTACTAGCAAGAGAACTAATAAACAAAAAATCTTCAATTGTTGCTGCATATGCAACTAAATTTGCTTTTAAATTATGTGCAATACTTGAACCGATTGCAATAGAGATAATAAACTTTGTACCTAATAAATTAATAGCCCTACTTAAAGTATCTACCTTTGATCTAAATCCAAACATACTAGAATTTGAGATTTTAAGAATATTAGCAACTATCAAAGGGTCTTTTTGAAGAATCTTCATTAGTCTTTGTGTGTCCATGCTATCTTCATTTTTAAATTCGTTTAGTTCAATAATATATGTAGGAAGTTCTGGAAGATTATTTAATTCTTTTATTAATTGTTGTTTCATATAATTTTCCTTAAAATACTAAATCATCATCTAAATAGTAGTTTGCAGAGATTTTTGATGTTTCTTCAAATACTTTTTCTAGCTTGTCTTGAATAAAGAGTTTTGAAGAATTAAAAATTTTATTAAAAATTTCTTCATTTATTTTTATATATAAAAATATTGCACTATCTCTAGAATTAATTATATATGTGGAATCTTCAAGTTCTAGTTTATTGACAAATGTTTTTGAACCGTCATTAAATTCTATATCTACAATATTAAAGAATAGTTGTTTTACTAAAACATCTTTTATGAAAATAATTTTTTGCTCTTTAGTTGAATTTTTTGCAAAAAAATGACCACATAATATTTCAAGTTTAGTAACAACTTTGTTAAAATAGTTTTCTATTAATTTAGTATTAATCTCATTAGATAAGATTTTAAGGTATTTAATAATAGCTAAATTTTGTTTCGAGTAATTATTTTCTATAATGTCATAACTATTAATTAATAAAGATACAATATATAATTCTTCTATCTTTTCATCTTTTACTTTGTTTATACAAAATAGAGTTCCTATATTTAGATATATTTTTGTTAAAATAGAACGAAGATGTATATCCGCATTATTATTCATACAATAAGCTACTATTTTTTCTAAAAGAGCTATATCTTCATCTTTAACTAAAGTTTTTTTCATCGTTTTTGAAACATATAAATCAAGAATGGATAGTTTGAAAAATTCTTGGTAACCGTTTCTTATTGGATTTGAATTTGTTAAAATATTTACTATATGTGAATATTTAAATTCTTCAATATCGTCTGCGAAATACAAAATTCTATAAATAGTTTCAATATTTTTGTTATTTAGTTTGTTCTCGTTTAGAATGAAATCTTCTAAAACATAACAATAATTTTGTTTTTTATCAAAAGTCATATCTGAAGTGTAATTTAGAATTAAACAATTTAATAAATCAGTTTTTATTACTTCAAAATCTTTTGATATTAAGTTGTTTTCAAATAAAGAAAATCTTTTATAGAATGACGAAATAATTTTTCTAAACAGATGATTTTTTAGATAAATTTGTGAATCAATATTCTTTAGTTTTTTAATTAGTTTTAAGATAAAAATAGCTGAATAATTTTTAAATAATAAAAATTCTGTCTCATAATCAAGTTCATTTTCAAATCCAAAATTATTATTCTTTGCTAATTCAAAACCATCTTCTTGTCTATAAAAATATAATAGGAATTCATCAAAAGTATTATTCAAATCATTTGAATCAATTTGAATTTTTTCAAGATGAGAGAACATATATAAATATCTTCCTAGAAGAGTATTAATTCTACTTAATTGAATATTATTTAAAAGAATAGTGTACTTCACTATATTTACACTTTCAGTTATTAGTTCCAGGATATTATGTATTGAACGATTTCTTAAAATATTTGTAGAATTAACAATTGACAATTGAAACAACGTTTTTAGAAGAATCATATATGTGTCAAAGGATACATCAAAAAGTTTGGCATTATTTTTAAAAAAATCTAGTAAATTAGTTTCATAAAATCTAAAAAGATTTGATATTGCTTTTAAATTATAGTTATAAGATGAATCTAAAATATTTTCAGTAGAACCAATTGCGGTTATAGAGACTAATATATTTATATCTTTTAGAATATGATTTGTATCATCTGTCACAAGGTTAGACAATTTTTTTTCAAGATAAAGATTTATATCTCTTTTTAGTGTTATATTGTTTAAAAATAGATTTTGTAAATCTGTTGGTAATTTTATTCCTTGTTTTTGTAAACTTAATGCATAATTTATAATATGAAGGTGATTTTTTTCTTTTGGCCCTATTAATTCATTTTCATCTTTTAAAATATTATATTTTGTGATTATTTTTGAAATTTCGTAAATGTGATTTTTCTCTTCAATTTCATTTTTTGAGAAGAATAAAAAATCATCCTCATCATCATTTATTTTCAATTTATTGTTCCTCGTTTAAAATTAGTAAAATTGTATCAAATTTTGACTTCTATTCATAGATAATTATATAGTAGTTTAATTGTTTTTTGACTAAGATACGAAGATTATATATATGTTATTTAAGACAAAAATTATCCTATTTAAAATATAATTTTAACAGATCAAAAAAAGGAATGATTTATGAATATAGAAAATATTAAAAAATCTTTAGAAAATGTTAAATATCCTGGCTTTTCAAAGTCTATAATTGATTTTGGATTTGTAAAAGATATAAAAGTAGAAGATGAAAATTGTACAATTTATTTAGATATAACTTCTACTTCAAAAGATGTTGAAGATGAATTAAGAAGAGAAATTCCAAAAGTTCTACCTAATTTAAACCTTACTTTATTTTTCAACAAACCAAAAGAAGAAGTGCAAAAAAGTAACAGCGTAAGTGGACAAAATATAGCTCCTCAAATTAAAAAAATAGTTATGGTTAGTTCAGGAAAAGGTGGGGTTGGAAAATCAACAACAACTGTTAATTTAGCTATTGCTACAGCTATGCAAGGTAAAAAAGTTGGTATATTGGATGCTGATATTTATGGACCAAATATTCCTAGAATGATGGGAGTTAATGGAAAAGAAGTTGAAGTTGTAGGAAATAAAGCAAAACCTTTAAATGCCTATGGAGTTGATATTATGTCAATGGGTGTTTTAATGAAAGAAGGAGAAGCTGTTATTTGGAGAGGTGCTATGATAATGAAGGCAATCCAACAGCTTTTAAGAGATATTTTATGGGAAGAACTAGACATATTATTTATTGATATGCCTCCAGGAACAGGTGATGCACAGCTTACTCTTGCTCAAAGTGTACCTGTAAGTGCGGGAATAAATGTAACAACTCCTCAACATGTTGCACTTGATGACAGTAGAAGATCTTTAGATATGTTTCAAAAACTACATATTCCAACAGCTGGAATTATAGAGAATATGAGTGGATTTATCTGTCCAAATTGTAATACAGAAAGTGATATTTTTGATAAAGGAACTTGTGAAGAGTTAGCAAAAGAGTATAAAACTCAAGTTTTAGGAAGTTTACCAATTGAACCAGCTATAAGAAGAGGTGGTGATAGTGGAAAACCAATCGTTTATTTTGAACCAGAATCAATCACAGCAAAAAGATATATGATGGCTGCTGAAAAATTAATAGTTATGTTAGACTCTCAAGAAAGTAATGATGTTTCAAATGAGGCAATCCAACCAATTATGCCAGCAGGAGTAAGTGCATGTTCTCCTGAAGGACAAAAAATAAAAGCTGAACATGAGGCTAAAAAAAGTGGTGGATGTGGAACAGGATGTGGTTGTAAATAACTAAATAAAAAAAGAGGAGAAGTATAAAAACTCCTCCTCTTTTTAACTAAATATGGGTTCTAAATTTTATTCAGCCACACTTATAATACTCTTGAAATAATTCTTCTACTTTTTCAAGTACTAATTCTTCATGCCAGTTATGTCTTTTGGCAAATGATTTGATCTCAGTCTCTTTTTGCTCTTCGTTACAGAAAAAATATAATTTTTTTACAAAAGGTTTTGGTACAGAGATTGCAATTTTTTGAAAAAAGTTCTCTTTGCATTCAGCAGAACAAAAAACTTTTGATATAGGAATTTTTTTAGAGCAACATTGACAACTATTTGTCATAATAACTCCTTTAATTGTTTTTTAATGTTGGAATTATAACAAGTAAGTATTAAATGCAACTTAGTTGTATAAGAAAATTTAATAATTTTCTAAACTTTTCTTGAATTCTTTTCTTCTATCCCAGAAATCCCAAATCTTCTTGCAAGTTCTTGTTTTACTCTATCTGGACTTATATTCTTACTTGCAAGTGCCACTAGTACATGGTACGTAATATCAGCTGCTTCGTATATTGCTTCATCTGTATTGTTATCTTTGATTGCAAAACAAAACTCCCCTGCTTCCTCAACAATTTTTTTAAGCATAGAATTCTGATTACCATTTAATAGCTTTGAAGTATAAGATTTAGTTGTATCTTCATTTTTTCTTTCTTGTATCGTATGATAAAGTGTATCAACGATTCCATATGCAGATGTTGTATTGATTTTTACATCTTCAACTATTTCATTTGATTCAAGTTTAGTAAAAAAGCAAGTTTTTCTACCTGTATGACAAGCTACACCATTTTGTGTAACTTTTAGCAAAATCGTATCATTATCACAATCTACTAAAATATCATCTATTTTTTGAGTATGGTTTGAACTCTCACCTTTTTTCCAAATTCTTTGTTTACTTCTACTAAAATAATGAGCATAACCTGTTTTAAGAGATAATTCTAAAGCCTCTTTGTTCATATATGCAAGCATTAAAACTTCGTTTGTAGTACTATCTTGAGTAACTACTGGAATCAAGTTGTCTATTTTTTCCCAATCAATTTTATTTAATTGTTGCATTAATTTATACCTTTAAATTTTGTTTCTACATCAAATTTTACTTTTTCAAGTTTTCCTGTTTCTTCGTTAAGTTCATATTCAAGTCCTAACTTATAATCTAAATCATAATCTTCATTGCCATTATTATATTTTAATATAGGAGCATATTTATTACTTAAATTATATTTTTCTTCTGTATATGAAGGTTTTATCTCCAAAATATTTAAAATGGGAGTATCTTTAAAAACCATAGATTTTGGTTCATCTATTTTTTGTTTTGAATTTACCAGATTTTTTTTAGTTTCTTTTGGAGATTTTATTTTTTCTTGATTTTCTAATTTTATATCTTTTGCAAAAATAGGAGAGAAGATTATAAAAATCATTAAAAAAATTTTCATAAACAATCCCTTCCCTATTTCAGGTCAAATTACTTTTGATTTACTACAGCATCTCTACTTTTATCTTTTGTATCAACCCAAATATTTGGAGTTGCTCCACCAGGAGTTAAGAAAATTTTAGCATCTTTATTTTCTCTTAATGCTTCGTTAAATTTACCTTGAACTTCAATTTGTTGCATTTGTAATAGATTTGAAGTTAAAGAATCCGCGATAACTTTATTTGCTTCAGATTGAGCTTTAGCTTCAATTGTCACAGCATCTGCTTTACCTTGAGCTTCAATTCTTTTAGCTTCTGCTTCTCCAGTTGCTAAAGCAGCTCTTTTTTCAGCTTCTTGTTTAGCTCTTTGAACTTCATATCTTACTCTTTCAGCTTCTTGATTTGCAATTTGAACTTTTTCTATTTGTTCTTTAATCTTTTCTGGAAGAACTATCTCTTTTAACTGTACTGATTCAACAATAACAGCATTTTTAGATCTTTCTTTTACTTTTTCTTTAATTAATTTATCAAGGCTTTCAGCAACTTCATTTCTTTTCATTGGAAGAACCTCTGCATTGTATCCACCAAGAACACTTCTTGCAACTTCTCCAACAACTTGATTTACAATTTTATCTTCCCAAGATGGTCCCCAAGTTGCAATTGTTTCAGGAACACCACTTGCAATGATATTGTATTGAACAGTTAATTCAATAGAGATTGGTAAACCTCTTGAATCAAGTACATTAATTGCAGGGTTGTTTTTGATACTTTGGTCAAAAGAACCTACAGTTTGAGTGTTCATATATGTTAAAAGTCTAACTTTTGTGTCAACTACAATAACTTTTTGTATTACTGGAATATAGAAATGGAAACCTGGATTTAAAGCTTCTTTATCATATTTTCCTGTTGTTGCTTTAATCCCTACTTGTCCTGATTCAATAATAACAAATGGTTTAAACAAAAACAATGCACCAATAATTATAATTACCACATAAAGCATTCCAGCTTTTTTACCAAAATTTTTGAAAAACTCTGGAGCTTCAAATGGAGGTTGAAAATTCCCACCGCCATTTGGTTTATTTGTATTATTTTGTTGTCTATTCTTAAAATAATCGTTGTCTATAGGCATATCTTTCCTTATTTTATTTTTTACCAATCCTACTAAAAATTAGTTAATATATGTTAAATACTTAGTATATTTAGGATTTTTACCTGTAACTACATCAAAATATGCAGACTGGATTTTTTCTGTAATTGGTCCTCTACAACCAGCGCCAATAATTCTAGCATCAACTTCTCTAATTGGAGTGATTTCAGCTGCTGTTCCTGTAAAGAAAGCTTCATCTGCTACGTAAATTTCCTCTCTAGTTATTCTTCTTCTAACAACTTCTATTCCCATGTCATTTGCTAATTGAATAGCTGTTGCTTGAGTAATAGACTCTAAAGAGTTGTCATTTGGAGGAGATATAAGTTTTCCATCTTTAACAATAAAGAAACAAGCTCCAGAAGCTTCAGCAATGTATCCCTGATCATCTCTTAATAAAGCTTCATCATAACCTGCTTCAACAGCTTCATATTTTGCCATTTGAGAGTTCATATAGTTTGCAACTGATTTTGCTTTTCCCATACCTGAAGTATTTGGAGTTCTTGTAAATGATGATATTTTAACTCTAACACCTTTTTTAAGCCCCTCTTCTCCAAGATACGCACCCCATTCCCATGCAGAAATAGAAACTTTTACAGGTGCATCTTTATGATAAAGTCCCATTACTCCATATCCTAAATATACTAGTGGTCTGATGTAAGCACCATTTGTTAATTCATTTTTTTGTAGTAATTCAACTTGAGCATTATTTAACTCTTCTAGTGAAAAAGGAACATTCATTAACGTCATTTTAGAAGAATTTAAAAGTCTTTGAGTATGCTCATTTAATTTAAATATTGCACATCTTCCATCTACAGTTTTATAAGCTTTTGTACCTTCAATAGCACCATTTCCATAATGCAAAGTATGGCTTAATACGTGAACTTTTGCATCTTGCCATGGAGTGAACTCTCCATCCATCCATATATATTTTGATTCAGTCATTCTATTATTTCCTGTATTTAAAAATTAATAATAAACATTTTACCTAAAGATAATTAAAAATAGAGTTTAAGATAAAAATTTGTATTATAAAAATAAAAATAGAGGATAATAAAAAATGAGAAATATTATTTTTTTAATGTTAATTACTATTTTATTTAGCTCATGTGTAAGAAACAGTGAACAACTAAAAATTGAAGAAAATAAGGCTAAAGTTTTAAAAGATAAAGAGATTGAAGATAAAAAATACAATGAATTAATTAATAGAGTTAATAATCTTTTATCTTTAATACAAAGTTCAAACTTAACATTAATAAATGATTCATATATAAATAAAAATTTTGGGTTATATGAAATTTTTGTCGATGATGAAAATGAAAATATAACTTTAAAATATGATACAAAGATTGAAGAAATTGATGATTATATAGCTTCAAATATTATTTTGTTTGACGAAATAAAATTTAATTGTGCTTCAGAGAATGATTCACTTTATGGTTGGGAAAAAGATGGAGTTTTTTTAGTAAAGAATTTTGAAAATTTATCAGATAAATTATCTATTGCTGAAGATAGAAAAAATATTTTAAAAAATAGCTACAAATTAATTATTACAAATAATATTGTACTTTATCTATCTTATATAGAAAATAGTTGGTACATAACTTTAATTGATAAGGTAACAACAGATTGTAGTATAAAAGATATAGAAAAGAAGTAGCGTCACCTACTTCTTGTAGAAAAAATAAGTGTTAAAATAAATATTGAAAGTAAAACGATAACAATTGTTGCCCCACTTGGAATTGAGATATAAAAAGATAAAAATAATCCTATCACTACACCTAAAATAGCAAATAAAGTTGATAGAATCCAAGTTATTTTAAATCCTTTTTTTAAACAAAGAGCGCTAACAACAGGAATTATCATAATTGCTCCAATAAGTAATGCCCCAATTATCTTAATTGAAATTGCAACTAAAGCCCCAATTAAAGCAGTAAATATTAGATTTATTAATCTTACATTTATTCCAGCAGATATTGCTAACTCTTCATTAAAACAGATAAGAAAAAGTTTTTTATAATGGATAATCATAAATATAAGAGTTAATATAAAAAATATTAAAATTGTTAAAATATCTTCGTGTGTAATAGCAACAATTGAGCCAAAAAGATAATCAAATAAAGATGTATTAAAAGAGTTTGATAATGAAACAATAATAACCGAAAATGCAAGTGCAGAAGATAAAAATATTGATAGCATAGAATCAGAATATAGTTTTTTATAACTTCTTAAATATTCAATCATTATTGAAGCAATAATTGAGATTATAATTGTTGTAAATATGGTTGAAATTTGAAATAAAAATCCAATAGCAACTCCTAATAAAGAGATATGTGCTAAAGCATCTGATAACATTGCATATCTTTTTACAACTACAAAAAGACTAAGAGTTGAGGTTAATATAGCTATTGAAATACCTGCTATAAAAGCATTAATCATAAATTCATATTGAAAAATTTCCATTATTTTAAAATCCCATTTATGCAAAAAGTTTTTGTAATATATTTTTCAATCATTCCTAAGTGGTGCGTTATAAAGACTATAGATGTCTTATTTTCTTTATTTATTTTGTTTAGATTATCTATAAATTTTGATTGAGATATTTTATCAAGCCCCATATCTGGTTCATCTAGAAAAAGAATCTTTGGTTTATTTGCTAGAGCTCTTACTATCATTACTCTTTGCTTTTGTCCTCCTGATAGTTCAGCAAATAGTTTTGAATTTAAATTTGTAATTTCAAAATTTTGCATTAAAAATTTTAAATAATCTTTTTCAATTTTTGAAATCTTTTTTAATATTGAAGAGTTAGTTATAAAAGCAGTTTCTAAAATCTCTTTAACAGTAGCTGGAAAAATTACATCTACTGCAGTAGCATTTTGTGGTACATACCCCATTTTGTTTTTTATATTTTCAAAATATTGAATTTCTCCACTATTTGGTTTTAATATATTTAAAAGCAGTTTTAAAAAAGTTGTTTTTCCTCCTCCATTTGAACCAACTATTGCTATAAAATCACCTTCAAAAATTTCTAATGAGATGTTTGACAAAATATTTTCAAAATTTAAATCACAAATTTCTATAAGTTTTTTATTCATAGCTTATTTACAATCCATAGCAAACTTTAATTTTTCTAAATTATCTTCCATAATTTCAAGGTAACCATATCCTTTTTCATTTTCTATTTTAGAAATATTTTCAGCTGGTCTTAATGTATCTATTTTTACATTTGCTGCTTTTGCAATTGTTTGTGCAACTTTTGGACTTGCAAACTCTTCAAAAAAAACAGTATTTATTTTTTCATTTTTTACTAAGTCTATAAGTTCGCTTACAACTTTAGCAGAAGGTTTACTTTCTGGTGTAAGCCCTGAAATACTATATTGTTTTACATCATATTCATCTGCAAAGTATCCAAAAGCATTATGATTTACTAAGATTTTTTTATTCTTACAACTGTTTAAACTTGTATCATATTTTATTTTTAAGGCTTCAATTTTTTGTAGATATTTATCAGAGTTTTCTTTGTAAATATCTTTATTTACTGGGTCTTTTTCAATAAAAAGTTGAGTTATAACTTTTGTCATTAAAATGTAATTATTTAAACTAACCCAATAGTGTGGATCAATATTTGAATTGTGATTGTGGTCTTTTTCATGGTCATGCTCATTATGATTTTTTTCTTCTATTTCTATTAGTTTTACATGTTTACTCATATCAAATACTTTATTTTCTATTTTTAAAGATGAAACTATTTTATTTTTCCAAGGCTCCATTAAATCACCACTTGAAATTAATAAATCAGTTTTAGATAGTATGGTCATATCTTTAGCTATTGGATCAAAACCATGTGCTTCTATACCAAATGGAATAAGATTATTCAATTTAATTTTATCTGTTCCTACCTCTTTGGCAATATTATATAGTGGATAAATTGTAGTTGTTACATTAATGTTTGATAAAGCATTTGTTCCTAGTAGTAAAAGTGTTGAGATTAGTGTTTTTTTAATCATTTTTATATCCTTTGTAATATTTTGCAACTAAGTCGCATTTCGAAATTATAAATTAGAGAAGTTTAAATGCAACTTAGTTGCATTTAGTAAAAAAATAGTATAATAAATTAATAAATAAGGAGATTGAATATGACTCAACAACAATTTTGGAATAATAAATTTTCAAATCAAGATTTCTTTTATGGTACAAATCCTAATAAATTTTTAGCATCAAACTTAGAATTATTTAAAGATTATCAAAAACTTCTTTGTTTAGGTGAAGGGGAGGGAAGAAATGCGATATTTTTTGCAAAAAATGGTTTAGATGTAACTGCTATTGATACATCAAATTTAGGTTTAGAAAAACTTGAAAAATGGTCGAAAAATGAGAATTTAAATATAAAAACAGTTTGTATGGATTTAAATTATTGGAAAACAGATGAAAAATATGATGTTATAGTTGCTTCGTATTTGCATATGCATAAAAATGAAAGAGAAAAATTATTTAGAAAAATTGAAAATTCTTTAAATTCAGGTGGTTACTTTGCTGCAGAATTTTTTTCAATAAATCAATTAAATTATAATAGTGGTGGACCAAAAGATATAGATTTACTTTATACAAAAGAGGATTTTGAAAACTATTTTAAATTATGTAGAAAAAAGATTACAGAAGAGATAACAATTTTAGATGAAGGAATAGGGCATCAAGGTGAAGCTAGTGTTATTAGAGTTGTTATTCAAAAAAATTGATTTAACATACTTTAACCCCCATTTAAATATACTATTAATAAATTATAGATGTAAAAATTATAACTAAAGCAGAGAATTAATGTTAGAAACAATAAAAAATTTAATAGAAAAAAGAGTTTTAATAATAGATGGAGCTATGGGAACACAGCTTCAATCAAGAGAAATAAAAAAAGAGTTTTGGCAGTATGAAGAAAAAGATTTAGAAGGTTGTAATGAACTTTTGAATCTAACTGCGCCAGAAATTCTTGAAGAGATTTATGAAAATTATGCAAAGGCAGGAGCAAATTTAGTAAGTACAAATACTTTTGGTTCAATGCCATGGGTTTTAGATGAGTATGGAATAGGGCATTTAAGTTATGAATTATCAAAATTAGGTGCGCAAAGTGCAAAAAATGCAATAGCTAAATATAGTAGTGAAGATAATCCAAAATTTGTTTTAGCATCAATTGGTCCTGGAACAAAACTTCCATCTTTAGGTCATATAACTTATGACGAAATGTATGAAGGCTATAAAACTATGGCTAGAGGTTTGGCTGATGGTGGAACAGATATATTTTTACTTGAAACTTGTCAAGATCCTCTACAGATAAAAGCAGGGCTTCATGCATTAAATGATGTGGCACCACAAATTCCAATCATGGTTTCAGTAACGATTGAGTTAAATGGAACAATGCTAATAGGAACAGATGCTCAAACAATAGCAGCAATTTTAAAACCATTTAATATTTTATCTTTAGGATTTAACTGTGGTACGGGACCTCTTCAAGTTCAAAAACACGTAAAAGCATTAAGTGAAGTGTCAAGGTTTCCTATATCTGTTCATGCAAATGCTGGACTTCCTCAAAATAGGGGAGGTAAGAGTTATTATCCTATGGGGCCAGATGAATTTACTACTTTACAAAAAGGTTTTTTAGAAATAAATGGAGTTTCATTTTTAGGTGGATGTTGTGGAACTACACCAGAACACATTAATGCTTTGAGTAATGCTGTAAAAGGAATGATTCCAAAAAAACCTAGTGGATATTTAAAAGCATCTTTGGCTTCATTATTTAATATAGTTCCTTTAAAACAAGAGCTAGCTCCACTTCTAATTGGTGAGAGAAGTAATGCAACAGGAAGTAAGGCTTTTAGAGAACTTTTAAAAGCAAATGATTATGAAGGAACACTAAGTGTTGCTCAACAGCAGGTTCGTGCTGGAGCACATGTTATAGATGTAAGTGTTGGATTTGCTGGACGTGATGAAACTGGAGATATGGATAAAGTTGTATCTTTATATTCACAAAAAATTTCATTACCATTAATGCCAGATTCAACGCAAATAAAAGCACTTGAAGCTGCTTTAAAACAAATTGGTGGAAGATGTATAATAAATTCTGTTAACCTTGAAGATGGTGAAGAAAAATTTGATGCAGTTTGTTCTTTAGCAAAAAAATTTGGAGCAGCCTTAGTTTGTCTTGTAATTGACGAAATTGGAATGGCAAAAACTGTTGAGAGAAAACTTGAAGTTGCAGAAAGAATTTATGATTTATGTGTAAATAGACATGGATTTGATCCCGCAGATTTAGTTTTTGATATGCTTACATTTACTATTGGTTCAGGAGATGATGAGTATAGAACTGCAGGAATTGATACACTGGAAGCAATTAGAGAGTTTCAGTTACGACATCCAGAAGTTGGAACTACATTAGGATTGTCAAATATTTCATTTGGTTTAGCTGCAAATGCAAGAATTTACTTAAATTCAATATATCTTGACCACTGTGTAAAAGCAGGTTTAACAACTGCTATTGTAAATGTTAAACATATTATTCCACTAAATAAAATAAGTCCAGAAGATAAAAAAGCTTGTGATGATTTAATTTTTAACAATCAAGAAGATGGTGACCCATTATTTAAGTTTATAGAGCACTTTTCAAATGTTGAGTCACAAGATGAACAAAGTGATGAAGAGTATCAAAAGTTAGAACCAATAGATAAAGTTAAAAAACTTTTATTAGATGGTGATAAAGAAAGAATGATACCTTTAGTTATGGAATTAAAAGATGTAGTTGCACCAGAGATTATTGTAAATGAGTGGTTAATTGATGGAATGAAAGTAATTGGAGAATTATTTGGAAGTGGTCAAATGCAACTTCCTTTTGTACTTCAAAGTGCTGAAACTATGAAAACAACAGTTGATGCTTTAAATCCTTATCTTCCAAAACAAGAAAAAAGTAGTGAAACAACTATGGTTATAGGAACTGTAAAAGGTGATGTTCACGATGTTGGTAAAAATTTAGTTGATATTATTTTAAGTAATAATGGATTTAAAATAGTAAATATTGGAATAAAAGCAGATTTAAATCAGTTTCTAGAAGCGGCTAAAGAGCATAATGCAGATGCTATTGGAATGAGTGGACTACTTGTTAAAAGTACTGCTGTTATGAAAGAAAATCTAGAAGAGATGCAAAAATTAGGGCTTAAAATTCCTGTACTTCTTGGTGGTGCAGCGTTAACAAAAAATTTCGTTGATGATTATTGTAGAACTATTTATGATGGACCGATATTTTACTGTAGAGATGCTTTTGATGGTGTAGTTGCTATGCAAAGAATTGAAAAAGGTGATAGCTACAATACAAAACTAGCAGCAGATTTAATAGAAATAGTTGATACAAGTGACAAAATAGAAAAAGAAGTAGTAGAAATTCCTCCTTATGAAGAGATACAAATGCCAAAAAGAGATTTTGTCGTTCCTCCATATTGGAATAGGGTGGCTAAAAAAGGTGATGCGTTAGATAAGGATTTAATATTCTCTTGGATTAACCATAGAGTTTTATTTAGACAAAGATGGGGATATAAAAGAGGTAAACAAACACCTGAAGCATTTATGAAATATGAAAAAGATATTGTTGAACCATTATATTATTCTTTAAAAGATGAATTGATTTCAAAAAATATATTTGAACCAATAGCTATTTATGAATATTATCCTTGTATATCTCATGATAATAAATTATATATTTTTGATAAAAAATATCTTTTTAACAATCTTGAAGAGGCAAAAAGAGTACCACCTTTAGAAGAGGCTATAAAAGTTATGGAATTTCCAAGACAAAGAAGAAAACCATTTAGATGTTTAGCTGATTTCTTTGCAAATGATAGATTAGATGTTGTTGGATTTACACTTGCAAGTGCAGGGCTAAAAATTACTGATTATGAGAGAGAGTTTTATAATAAAGGTGAATTTACGAAATATTATCAAGTTCATGGTCTTGGAGTTGAATTAGCTGAGGCATTAGCTGAGGTATTACACAAACAAATAAGACTTGACTGGAATATAGTTCCAAAAGAGGGGCATAAATTAAGTGATGTTCAAATGAAGCAATATGTTGGATGTAGATATTCTCCTGGTTACGCTGCTTGTCCAGATTTATCACAAAATAGAGATATTTTTGATTTACTTAATCCTGAAGAGTTTGGAATAGAACTTAGTGAAACATTCCAAATGCACCCAGAGCAAACAACTTGTGCAATTGTTGTTCACAACAAAGAGGCAAATTATTATAATGTTTAGAAGAGTTTTCTTCTAAACATCTATTTTTAATGGTAAGATAATTCTAAATTTTGCACCTAAAAGTTCATTTTCTTTATAGATAAACTTATAATTTTTAACTGAGATTTTACCTTTAAGATGAGTTTCAACTAATAATTTTGACATATAAAGGCCAATTCCTGTTCCTTTAGATTTATGTTTTGTAGTAAAATATGGTTCGAAAATTCTATCTATAATCTCACCATTTACTCCCAAACCATTATCGTAAATATCTATATTTAAATTAATATCTGATTCTTTTTTGATGTCAATAAATATATATCTAGATTTTTGATTGTCCAATTCTTTTAAAGCATCTTTTGCATTTGTAAGAATATTCATTAAAACTTGGATTAATTCATTTTCGATAGATATAAACTCAAATTCATCTATATTTTTTATGACATTTATATTGTGATTTGCAAAAGAAGGATTTAAAATATCTAGAACTTTTTTTAATAGATTATTTGTTTCAACACTAGATATAAATTTATTTTGATCTAAAAAATTTCTGAAATCATCAATTGTATTTGATAGATAAGAAACAGAAGATTTTATGTGGTTTATTGAATCAAAAAACTCTTTGTCATCTAGTTTTGAAAGTGATTTTTTAAGTTCCATTCCAGATGTGCAAACACTAATTGTTGATAGTGGTTGTCTCCATTGATGTGCAATATTTTCTAACATTTCACCCATAGCTGCCATTTTTGATTGATGCATTAAAATTCTATTTTTTTCTTCATTTTGTTTTATTTCAAATGCTATTTTATCTTCTAAATTTTTATTTATTTTTTTTAGTAAAAAGTATCTATAAATAATAGCAAAAATAATAAATATGATTAAAAGCAAAATGGAAATTTTTATAAGTAGTTCACGATCAAGATTATTTTCATATTTTAAATATACCCATTTATTGAAGAAATCATGTTTTTGATTATCGTTAATTGAATCAAGGGCTTTATCTAAAATCGAAGCAAGATATTTATTTTCTATATTCGTAGCCATATGTAGTTTAAGCTGCTCATCAATTCTTCCAGATACTTTTAATTCTCCAAGGAAATGATTTTGTATTTCATATCCAATAACTGCTAGAGAATCAATAGCTGCATAAACTTCTCCATTTTTTACTGCATTTAGGGAATCATTTAAAGATGGATACTCAACAAATTTGAAATTTTTATATTTTTCTTGTATTAGTTTACTTGTTGCAAAACCTTTTACTAATGCTATTTTTACGTCTTTCAATTTATTAATATCGTCAATAAATGGTTTTGTAATATCTGTTGCAATAACAAAAGGAAAATCAACGTAAGGTTTTGTGAAATTTAAAAGATTTTCTCTGTTAGTTTTATAAGCGATTGTTGTTAGAATATCACATTCATTTTTTACAGTTTTTTCAAAACTTTCATGCCAATTTGATGTAGGAACAAACTTCAAGTCAATATTAAGAGATTTTGAGATTTGTTTCATATAATCTTCAAGTATACCAATATGTTTTCTATTTACAATAGATTCAAAAGGCATTAAATTACTATGGGAACAGTAAGAAAATGTTTTTTTTGTTTTTAAATAAGCTAACTCATCACTATTTAATTTAAGATTTAAATTATTATCATCGTTATGTTCAAATAAAAGTGTATTCAAATCAATTTCATTTTTTATAAGCCCCATAACTTTATATGTATTTATGATTAGATTTATTTTTTCTTTTGAAATCTTTCCAATTTCACCATGTTCATCAAAAACAAGTTTTTTCATTTCTAAAGCTTCAAAAAGTAAAGCCTCTTTAGATTTGTTTTGAGGGTTATATTTTTCATAAATAATATTAACAGTTTGCTCTAGATTATCAAATGCCCATCTCCAACCTTCCATTGAGGCTTCATAAAAATCTTTTACAATTTTTGGATTGTTCCTAGCAAATTCACCAGTTGTAAAAATCAAATCTTCATAAAAATCAAATCCATAATCTTTAGGATAAAAAATCTTACTTTCATAACCTTTCTCTTTTAATAAAAAAGGTTCATTTGTTGTATAAGATAGCATTAAATCTGTATTTTTATTTATTAAATCATTAACATTTAAAGAGTGAGGAAGAATTTTAATAGAGTTAATATCAATATTTTGACTAATAAGCATAGCTTTAAATGTTGCAAATTCTAGTTGCTCTTGAGTAATCATAAGTCTTTTATTTACTAAATCTTTTAAAGAGTTTAGATCTGAATTTTCTAAAGCTAGTAGAACTAGTGGAGATGTTTGAAAAATTGCACCTAAAACCACTACATCTTTATTCTTTGATTTATCAACTATTAAAGATGTTGAACTGATACCAAAATCTGCTCTTTTTTCTAATACTTCATTTAAGACATTTGTTGAGTTATGAAATTTTTTAAATTCAACCTCAAGTCCAGCTTTTTCATAAAAATCTTTTTCTTTTGCTATATAAAATCCAGCAAACTGGAATTGATCAAGCCACATTAATTGAAGAGATACTTTTTGAAGATTATTTGAAAATAGTGATGTTATGAAAAAAAATAGTAAAAATATCTTCTTCATAATTCACAACTTTGTTCAAGCAGAATATTTATAATTGAGTCCGTATAGCAGCGTATATATATGAAAAGAATAATTTAATACCCCTAAAATTAAATATTAACTAAAAAGTAAAGTTTAAATAAACTCTACTTTTCTTTCACCAGTTTTTAATTCACCAATAATATAACCATCTGTATTTGCTAAAATAGAATCAACATTTTCAGGATTTACTGCAAGAATCATTCCTACCCCCATATTAAATGTTCTATACATTTCTTCAAGTTCTACATGTTTACTCATAAATTCAAATATTGGTAAAACTTTTATTTTACTTCTATCTACAACAGCAGTTAAATTTTCTGGTAAAACTCTTGGAAGATTTTCTGTAATTCCTCCACCAGTTATGTGTGCTAGTGCATTTATCTTATCTTTATTTGCTTTGAACTCTTTTACATAAATTCTTGTTGGTTCAAGTAAAACATCTTTTAATATTTTCCCTTGAAAATCATCTTCTAAACTCATTCCTAATTTTTCTAAAAGAAGTTTTCTTACTAGTGAGAATCCATTTGAGTGAACTCCAGAACTTGGTAATGCGATTAGAACATCTCCAGCTTTAACTCTTTCAACTCTATCAAGTTCATCTTTTTCTGCAATACCAACACAAAATCCTGCTAAGTCAAAATCTCCCTCTTTGTACATTCCAGGCATTTCAGCAGTTTCTCCACCAATTAAAGCACACTCGCTTCTAATACAACCTTCTGCAATTCCTTTTACTACTTGTGTTGCTTCTTCAACTTCAAGTTTTGCTGTTGCATAATAATCTAAGAAAAATAGTGGTTCTCCAAAGTTACAAAGAAGATCATTCGTACACATAGCAACTAAATCTATTCCAACTGTATCAAATTTTTTTGCATCAATTGCAAGTTTCAGTTTTGTTCCAACACCATCTGTACCTGCTAAAATAACAGGTTTTTTATAACCGCTAGGAAGTTCGAATGCTCCAGCAAAAGATCCAATTCCACCTAAAACACCTGGAATTAAAGTAGATTTTACATAAGGTTTAATATTTTCTACAAATTGATTTCCTGCATCGATATCAACACCTGCATCTTTGTAACTAACTGTTGCCATTTTTTACCTTTAAATATTTGTTTTTATAATTTTCTTACATTATATCAAATCATTTATAAATATTTTAACAACTTTCAAAGAGTCCATAAAATGGTATAATGAGGATAAATTTTATCCACTTTAATTTTATATTGCTATTTTTATGCTATAATTTCTTGATGAATAACAATTTATTTAAAAATGCAATAGCACTAACCGGTGGTATATCTACTGGTAAAAGTACTGTTTGTAATCTACTAAAACTACATGGTTTTCTTATTATAGATGCCGACAAAATAGCACATAAGCTACTAGATATTAATGCTAAAAAAATAGAAGAGATGTTTGGTAAGCAATATGTACAAGATGGCAAAGTTTTAAGAAAAGAGTTGGGAAAGATAATCTTTTCTAACGAAGAGAATAAGCTTAAATTAGAAGCACTTCTACACCCACTTATAAAAGAGGAAATTATAAAAGAAGCAAAAATTTGTGAAGAACAAAATAAACCTTATTTTATAGATATTCCACTATTTTTTGAAAAAATGCATTATCCAATTAGTAAATCTATTGTTGTTTATACACCAAAAGATTTACAAGTTGAGAGATTACAAAAAAGAGACAATATTAGTAAAGAAGAAGCTCTTTTAAAAATCTCAAATCAAATGGACATAGAGAAGAAAAAAGAGTTATCAACATATGTAATAGATAACTCATATAATTTAAAACACCTTCAAGACGAGGTAGAAAAATTAATAGGAGAAATAATATGAAATTAAAAAAAGAGACCACTAAAGGCTAATATGCAGTTTTTAACAATTTTATTAAAAAATTCAAAAAAACTTCTTCTTAGTCTATTTATATCTGGTGCGGTTCAAATTGCAAGTGCAAAAGGTTTACCGCAAGAGTTTTACAATATTAAAGACAAAGAGCTTGCAAAAGCTTATTTTTTAGAGCATTTATATGAACTTATTGAGCAAGAGAATATTGCTATATTAAAAGAGCGAGAGTTTGTAATAGATGTTTTAAATAATAAATTCTTAGAACTTCAAAAAGATGCTGAATTATTGGCAAAATTAGTAGAAATCAAACAAAAGTACAACATACAAAATATTTACTCTTTAGAAGAGTATCTCAAAAAAATAGATGTTATTCCACCTTCATTAGCACTTGCTCAAGCAGCAGTAGAAAGTGCTTGGGGTAAAAGTAGATTTGTAAAAGAAGCAAATAATATTTTTGGTCACTGGACTTATGATAAAGAGTTTGGAATTATTCCAAAAAGAAGAGATCAAGGTGCTTCACATTTTATTAGAGTATTTGAATCTTTAGAAGCTT
Organism: Aliarcobacter cibarius; assembly: GCF_013372265.1. Lineage (NCBI taxonomy): Bacteria > Pseudomonadati > Campylobacterota > Epsilonproteobacteria > Campylobacterales > Arcobacteraceae > Aliarcobacter > Aliarcobacter cibarius. The sequence continues at coordinate 2,243,433 of NZ_CP054051.1, read as the reverse complement.
CTATAAAAGCTTATATGCTAAATTTAAATAGAAATGAGGCTTATAAATCTTTTCAAGAGCAAAGATATAATAATAAAGAGGAAAATCAACAAATTTCTGGTTTGGTGTTATCAAAAACAATGTTAAACTATTCTGGAATTGCAAATAAATATTTAGATATTTTAAGTAAAGTAATTTTAGGAAATAATCTTGAGGAGTTTGACTTTAGATATTTTGGAAAAACTGAAGAGTTAAATAAAAGTAATCTAATTTTAACAGCAGGCTTATAAAAACTGTGAATCAAGTATAGAAGTTTTATTCTATATTTGATTTTTTACATCAATAACTACACTATATTGCATACCTTCATTTTCTTTTGTTTCTATCGAAAGTTCACCATTAAGAGAATTTACTAAATTTTTTGTTTCTATAATAGTTTTATTTTCACTATTTAGCATAAAAAGATTATAAATGTCTCCAACTTCAAAACCATTGTTTTTTACAATAATTTGAAGTTTGTTTTTATTGTAATTAATTAGAATTGAGATAAATTTTTGAACTTTTCCTTTTTTTAACTCTTTTTTTATAATATCCATACAAGATTGCTCTATTAGATTTGAGATAATATTTTCAACATAGGCAAGATTTAAATTTACAGTTCTTTTCAATTGAAAATTTGTATCAAAATCTAGAATAATTTTATATCTTGTATCTGCATAAAAATAATCATCAACTTTTCTTCTGTGTAGTTCTAAAAGATTATTTATAGGTTTTAAAGAATTTATTTTATATTTTGGTTTTTGGAAATTTATAATTTCTAATTCAAATTTTAATAGCTCTTCATATTGTAGTGCATAAGAGTCAATTACTTCAAAAATAAGAGAACTATTTATAAGTTCTTCAATACCTAATTTATTAATATGTCTATCAAAAGTAGATGTATCAAAATTACTTATGAAGTATTTAAGATTATTTAATCTATTTTTTAAATCAATTATTGATTTTATATCATTTATATATCTATTTTTTAAATCTCCACCCATGATTTGAGTTTTTAAAGAGATAGATAGTAGTTCAAAGAAATTTTTGTCATCTATTAGAAATTCATTTAAATCTAGTTTTTCAAATTGATTATACTTAGCAAGGAGCATTTTTAACTCCTCTTTTAAATAACCTAATGACTCTTCTAATATATAGTTTATTTCCATAATAGAAGTTTGTATATCTTCATGATTTTCATTATACAGTTGTCTATTTAATCTTGTTTTTCCACCATTTTCATTTGAAAAAATATGATCTATACTAAAAAACTTATTATATTTTTGTTTTAGAATAACTATCTCATTTTCTACTTTTGAGATATTTGAAAAAATCTGTGATTTATAATCTTTTGTATTTTCCAAAATATTTCCTAATTACATTCTGTTTGAGTTAGTGATCCATTTGTATTTTGAACCCAGTTACTTTGATCACTTACATTCATTACATCGCCTGAAATTTTTTTATAAATAGTATCTATATTTAACCAATCTTGATTTGATTTCTGAACTACAAATTTATCATTAATTTTTAAAACTCTTAAAATTTTAGAGTTTTCATTTGGTTCGATTCTAACATTTAAATTTTGTCTATTTACAACATAGCAAATTTTATCTGATGCTGATTTTTTTTCTATAGGTTTTACATCTTCAAATACTTTTTTAACACTTGAGTTATTTTTTTGTTCATAATTAGTTGAAGATTGATTTTCTACTATATTTTTTGAAGATTCATATGGTTTATTGTCTGAATAGCTTTCAGTTTTCTTTGTAATATTTTTAGGAGCATTTTGAGTATATCTAGGGTCGTTTTTATCCCTTTTTTCCAAATTACTAACATTTATTCCATAATTACTTAAGAATATTGTATAACCTGTATCTTCATCAAGTTTTTTATATAGTTCTATACTTTTTGTTCTAGTATTTATATCAATTATTTTTAGACCTAGAATATTATCACCTTCAACATATCTTCCTTCGATATTTCCACTAAGCTCGGTGCTAGTTTTATTTCTTGAGGCAGATTCTGTATCATCTAATAGTAAAACAGCATAATCTACACCATTAAACGTATACATACTTTTGATTTTTAAATCTTTTATTTTTTTTGTTCTTGCAAAATCAGTTGTAATTCTTGCTATTTCATTTTGGTGATTAAATACATTTTTTTCATACTCTTCCTCAGTCATTATAACCTGTCCTTGAGTATTTGAAGAATTTTGAGGAACGTTTGTTTGAATAATTCCTTTGTCAGCTTCCTCTTTTTTGTTTTTTAATTCTTGTATTTGTTCTTCTAGGTAACTTTTTTCTAAACCAGTTATTGATTTAAAAAACTCTTTAGATTGTTGATCTAACATATCAAGTTTATCAACATTTTGAGTAGGCTTTTCTTCTATTTTTGTTGTAGGAGCATTTGTCTCTTGAGCATTTATAATAGTTGATATAGCTATTAAAATAATTAATCCTAATTTTTTCATTTTTCCTCTCTTATTTAAATTCAAATTCATAATTAAAACCACCTATATATGTTGGATATTTTATAAAAAAAGCATCAGAATGAGTTATTCCTTCTTGCGTAACTATAGTCGTTTGCCACTCTTTTGAGCTAATAGGTGTTATGTAATCATCTCTTGCTTCTGCCACCATAAAATCTTTTGATAAATCATATAAGTTTGTATTAAATACAGGTATAAAATAGGTACTTGCAACTTTATATCTTTGATTTGAGCCAGCAACTCTATAATATGATTGATTACCCCAACAGTACATTTGATTATTTATATCTATTCCACACATTCCATTATTTTCATCTATAACTTTAATTTGCTTCCATTTTATTTTTTTTATAGAATCAAGAAAATATTCATCATTTTGATTTACAGCAATAAAAATATCACCTTTAAGTTCATTTTTACTATTTATCCAGACTATACCATTACTTATTTTCACTAAGTTAGTTAAATCATTTACTGTTCTTGAAATATCTGCTGAAATTATCTCTCGATCATCAACTGAGTTATATCCCCATTTTTGAGGTATTAAGCTTCTTATATCATCAACTTCTATTTTTTTACTTTTTTCTTGTCTAATTCTATAATATACTCCAGCGTCATCTTTTGCAATAAATGCATCTATCCCACCTCTTATATATTTGAAATTTGGTATAGTTGAAAGATTTGAATTTTCAATTGTTATTTTAATTGGCGCACACATATCATAATTAATTGAAACATTTTTTGTATTTTTCCAAGTTTTTGTGCAATTTCCATAAATTGTATCTGTTGTTGAACCATTGTTATCTTCAACTCCCCAAATATAAACCTCTCCACTACTACTTAATGCCCCAATTCTTCTAAATCCAAATGTTGTAAGGTAGGTCATATCAATAATATTATATAAATTAGGTATTGCTTGATAATTAGTGAGAGTTTTATTTTGAGGTGTACCTAAAGCACCAAATCCAGAAGTGTTTGACCCCCAAATATAAATTCTCCCATCTTCTCCTAAAAAATGCCAAATTTGATTATTTGCAAAATGTTTTTTTAATTTTTTTCCAGCACTTCCATCGAAATAAGTACTTCTATATAAAAGTTCTCCTTTTCTTGCTCCATCTCCTGTAGATGTTTTATCTACATCCGTATAATCACCTTGAGTTGTTGAATTATTATCTCTTTGATTTCCTGTTGTACCACCACAGTATAGCTCACCTTTTGTAGTGATTCCACAAGTACCAGTATAAACTCCTGCAAATAAATCTATAAATTTTGGTCTTTTAGGAGAAGAATAATAATTTTCCATATAATATTTTAGTTTATCAGTTGTACCTATTTTTACAGTCTCATATATTTTTGCTTTATGTAAAATAGGTACTGTAATTAGTGGATATATCCCATTTGATGTTTTCCCTGATAAAGTCATTTTTGCATCTATCCCTGTTATAGCATTTCCATTATTTCCCCATGCATAGATATCTCCATTAACTATCATCCCACCAGCTCTTCTATTAAATAGAATAACTGTTTTACCAATATCTCTTTCTTGTTGATTAACTTTTATTATATTTCCCATATTAATATTAATATATTCTTGAGCAACACCATCTTTTTTGTGTAGTATTGTCATTCCAGCGAATTCAATATCTTTTACTAAATCTTTGTAAGTACTATTTACTGTACCATCTGTATTTAGTAAACTTACACTTTCGTCTAGAAGTAATTCTTTATCATATGAGAATTTATAATTCCCATTTGAATCATACCAATGTAAAACTCCCTTGTTGTCCAAATAATATTTGTTTTTAGGAGTTTTAGCCAAATTATTTGGAGCTGTAGTAGTGATTTTATTTAATGTAGAATCATTAGAACTGTTTTCATATATAAATTTTTCTTTAGAAGATAAGATAATTTCTACATCACTATTATTAATACTTAGAGGAGACTTTGTATTAATTCTATATTTATTTGAATAGTAATAATCATATAAATTTGATTTGAGTATAGGATCTGTTGATTTAAATCCATCTATTCTATGTTTATCATCTTTTTTATTTGTAGGTGTTGAATTATTATCAATATTAAGAGTGATTTGTTTACCAAAAGGGTTAATAGTATCAAATCCTTTTGGTAAATCTAAAAGTTTTATATCAATAGCCCCATTTGTTAATGGAAGTTTTCCATTCTTTAATAGATATTCTTTATAAGCAAGAGCAATTTCTTCTTCTTTTTGTACAAGTTTTTTTATTTTTGTTAAAGTTATTGAATCTATATAGTTATCCGCGAATAAATTTATAGAAAAAATTGAAAAATAAAAAACTAAAAGTATTTTCATTTTAAATCTCTTGGTTTTGAGATATAGTTTACAAAATATAAATTTTCGCTTTGTTCACTTCTTATAGTTTCTCCCAAATAGTTTAAAATTCCTTCTCCAGCTTTAAAACCATTTTCACTATTAGCAGATAGATTAACAACAAGAATATTTCTATCTATACATTGATTTCTTACATCTAGTAGTTTTAATTTATAATCAATCAATGAAACTCTATCAAAAATTTCACTAACTCTTGTTCTTATCTCATCTTCTTTAATGTAACTTTCTTGAATTAGTTTAGTCTTCTCTTTTAAAGCGTTTATTTTTTGTTTTAGAGATGTTGTTTCATCTCTTTTTATCTGTAATTCATTTGTAAGATGTTCTTTTTCTTTATATGCTTGATAATATTCTATAACTGTTGAGGTCATAAAAAATATAGTGTATGCAAATATTGATATAACTACATATTTTGACCATTTTTTTAATGAATTATTACTAATACTTATCATTTAATAGCCTCTTTATATGTAATACAGTCAGTAAGTTTATTATATTCAGCTTGTGCATCATTTAAAGTTTTCATTTGTCTATTTTTAAATTTGTCTTCAAAATTAAGTTCTTGTTTTAGAGGATCTAAAGACTCTATTTTTAGATATTTTTCTTTAATCATATCAAGTCCAAAAGCACTTAGCCAAAAGCTACCACCAAATAAAAATACTAAAATAGATAGTTTTATAGAGTGAGATTTTGGAGTATCTAAATCTTTTAATGGCTTAACTAAATCTTCAATATCTCCAAGAGATTCCGCAATAACTTGTTTTTGTTCATTTTTTATATTTTGTTTCAATATTATTTCTAATGCTGCACGATATTTTGAATTAATTACATAATAAAATTTATTAAGTTCTCCTCCACTACTAAGCATTGTAATATGTTTTGAAATTAGTATAGATTTAACCATATCATCAGTGATAAAATTAGGATTTATTTTAGCACTATATATTGTTTTATGATTAAATAAAATTACAAACTCTTCATCTGCAATATGTATTAAAAACTTGTCTTTATCTAAATACTTTTTTGATAGTAAATTTAAAGAATAAAATTTATAATCACCTTCTTTTGGTAGATAGGCGCTATATTTTTTAAATCCTGAATATGTGAACATATTTTGAGAAGTTTCATATTCTTCATTTACATAAAAATATTCACTCTCTTCTTTTGAAGTAAAATCAGTAATTGCTAATCGTACCATACTTCTTCCCCTCTAATAATTGCAGTTGCATCTTCAAGTGTTATAAATCCAGCATGATATTGTGCCATTGCAGCTTTTTCCACAGTCATATATTCAGCAGGATTTTCAAAGTCACCACCTTGTCCTAATTTAAATCTTACAACCTCTGCAATAGGAACCCTTCCTTTAAATCCTGTATTGCTACACTCATCACAACCAACTTTTTTATAACCACCATTATTATCTGGAACGCTACAAAATTTACAAAGTTTTCTAACTAATCTTTGAGATACAATACCTCTTAGGTTATCTATAATATCACCTTCATTTATTCCTAATGAACTAGTCATTCTTGAGACTGTAGCAGGTGCCGAGTTTGTATGCATAGTAGAAAATACTAACTGACCTAAATTTGATGCATTTACAAGCTGTGCAGCAGTTTGAGGTTCTCTGGTTTCTCCAATTAGAATAATATTTGAATCTTGTCTTAGAATATCAACAACGGCTTCAGGGTAACCATATTTAAACTCTTCACTAGCACTTGCAAACTCTGATAAATCGATTTGGAAAAATGACTCATCAACATACTCAACAGGGTCTTCTATTGTAATTACGTATTGTTGTTGTCTTGCAAGTTGTTGAAGAAGTGCATACATTAAGTGGGTTTTACCACTACCAACTTGTCCTGTTATTAATATCATACCATTTGCATATTTTGTAAGATTATTTAATATTCTTATAGTTTCTTCTGGATAATTTAAACCTGAAAGATTATGTGAAACAACACCTTTTCCACCAATCATCCTCATAACTAGAGAAAAGTTCAATTTAGAGTTTATAAGTCCTAACCTAAATTTTATATTTTTCTTTGCATAGTCGTAGTTTATAACACCATTTATTGATTCATAATCTGAATCTTCTTGATCAGCCATTGTTACTAGTCTTCTTTTTAGAGTTTTAGCAATAGTAATAGGCATTGTTCCCATATCTACTTTTATACCATCTATTCTAAACCATAAAGATGCATACCTACTTGTTTTTTGAATATGAATATCAGATGCTCCAAGAAGTATGGCTTGCCCCATCATTTTATCAAAGTATTTATTTATCTCTTCATCATTTTCTGTATCAGCATTTGAATTAAATATAATCTCTCTATCTTCTCCAAAAACAGAAGATAAAACACCTTCTCCAAGAACTACGATTTTTGTGAAATAAAACTTACTAAGAACATCAAAATCTAGATTAACAACGTCTCTAATCCCTAGAACTTTATTTTTATTTTTTATATCTTCCAAAGTAATAATATACATATTTGCACAAAGTTCTTGCTTTTTATCATCTAAAAAGCTTGAAGTATCTTTATACTTTTTTAGTAATTCAGTATAACTATCAAAGTATTCATAACCTAAACTTCTCACAAAGCTTTCATATTTTGCTTCATTAGCTATTAGATCCGAGAATCCACCTTTTAAATTGTATCTTGTTTGAATCATATTTTCTATCATTGTTGCTAAATGGTTTGAGTTATCTGATTCATTACCCATTATTTCATAAAATTTATTTTTATATTTATCAAAATATGTTTTATAATCAAAATCTTTAAACAAGTTTTGAAAAGATTCTTTGTTAAACTCAAAATTCTTTTTATTTTTTAGAAATTTAAAATCCGGTTTTTTTAATTTAGCTGAAAATTTACTTAGCATTTCAGTTCTCTTATTGATATAAAGTTTTGAATGTAAATGTACTAATAACTAGATTAATAACATCCGATCCAATAATAACTGTAACCAACATGGCAACCATCCAAAATGCAAATTTCCACTGTAAAACCATATAATCTATTTGTTTTTCATACATAGTATCACAAGTTTGATATAAAGCTTTCGTAACCTCTGAAAAACTTGTTTTGCTAAGTTCTGATAATTTTATATCCGCTGTAATAAGAGGAGGAAAATTATATGCTTCAAACATCACATAAAGTTTTTTATTCTTATTAATCATAACAGCTAAATCTCTAAAAAATGGTCTAAGTCCCTCTTTAAAATAATCTTTTGATAAAATTAAAGATGTCTTATGGAATGAAATACCAGCACTAAGCATACCATTTAAAATTCTAAATAAAAATCTTCCATCAGAATAAGCTTGAGTTTTAAAAACTTTATAAAGCCAACCTGGCTTATATTTTTCTGTGTATAAATAACCAACAAAGATAAATAAAGTTACAAAGACAGAAATAGCTAATCCAATATATGCGAAATCATAAGTAAAATATTTTGGTATTCCTAAAAACTGTTCTACATCCGGATTTAATTTTCTAAGAGTAATTAAATCTAATTGTAAAATATCTAGATATAAAATAAGTCCATAAAATGTTCCAACAACAATAATCAACGGAACGAATATTGGATTTACCATTTTAGCTATTAGATTTGAATTTGCTTTTTTAAAAGATAATACAAGTTTTAAACCATCTATTGTACTTGTACTGTTTACAACTAATGAAAATTGAAAGCTATTTAAAAATTTATGTTTAAATAAAATAGCTTCGAGATTTTGTTTTCCTATCTCCATATCTTTTATAGCAGCAAGAAGCCTTTTTTTAAATTTTGTTTCTCTACTAATTTGTTCACTATAAAGAATTAATGCTCTTCTTGTATTAGAACCATTTTCTAATTTTGTAACAAGATAGTCTAATAAAAACTGCTCATATGGATCGGCAAATAGTTGCATATTTTAGAAACCTTTTATTTCTTTTAAAGTAATCACATAAACAATCTCTCTTCTTACATAAGATTTTGAGTCTGTTCCTCCAATAGCAAAACTTTCAATAGGAACTATTCCCTTGTATCCTTTTGCATCATCATGAACAATAATTGATCCAACTATTGATGTTTCTCCTAGTTTAACTTCTTTTGAAACATTATAACTTTGGTCATTGTATTGAGGAAGTTGAATAGTTGTTCCATCTACACTAACTTCTTTAAAAGTGATTAATTTTTTAATTGTTGGTGCTATATTTAAAAATATTTTATCTCTAGATATTTTGGCCATTGCAGTAATAGAAGTTCCTTCTTTTAATGTATTTACAGTAACATCAGAAGTTCTTTCTTTTGTATCAGCATCTCTTGTTGTTTCTATCTTTTCAACATAATCTGTATTGTCTGTTATAGCTTGAACAGAAGGAATATTATTTTTAAGAACAATCATATTTTTACTATAGTTTAACATTTTACCTATATCATTTTTTGAATCAGCAAGCATTCTTAGGTTTCTAATTGGATTTACAGTTTCAAATCCTAAAGCTCCAGTACTTTCGGGTGAAAGAGGTCCTACATTCCAAGATGTTCCATCACCAATTCTTGTAAAATCAGCTCCTAAAATACCAAATTCTCTACTTTTATTTAATAAGACTTCTATTCTTTCAAATTCTATAATTGCTTCTTTTGAGAAACTAGCTTCATAAGCTTTTGCAAGTGTTCTTACAGCATTTTCAATAGATTTTGTTGATTTTAAAAATATAAGACCACTAGCTTTATCTATATGATAAGTTGAGATTTTATCTGTTGCAATTATATTTTTTAACATTTTATCAAGCTCTTCATATAAAACAATTTGAGATTTATTTTCTATTTTACTCTCTCCACCAGTTGTTTCTTGATTTGATGTTTGACTTGTTGAACTCATATCTAAAAGAGGAATATTCAATTCAATTACAACATCTTTATATCTAGAAATATTTATAGCCTCTTTATCATAATCTACATCTACATAAACATCTTTTGACTGAGCTAGAGAATTTAATGCATCTTGCAAATCCCTAGAGCTAATTTGAACAATACTATTTTGGAAATCATTTCTATTTTCTATAAAACTTCCAATATTTATTTCATAACCAGACTCCAGAGTAATTAATCTAATAAGCTCTTCTACGCTAATTTGTCCATCTAAATTGAAAGGAATTGATTTAATAGATCTTTTTTTTCTTTCACTAGAAGTTAATACTTTTACTAATACTATTTGACCATTTTGTTCTGTTGTAAGAGTTTTATCTAAAACAGCATTTATATAGTTGTTTAAATCTTCAAAACTTGATATTTTTATTCTACTTTTTGGAATTAATATATCACTACTTTTTAAAAAATATAAGTTTCCATCGATTTGTTCTAGCTCTTTTAGTATATCAGCTAAAGATTTATCATCTATTATAGAAATGTAATCTTTTTTGATATTTACTTCATCTACAAGACTGTCTGAATATGATTGTTTAATACCGCCGTAATCTTTTTTATCTAAAGATTTCTTTGTGTTTTCTATCATATCTTCATGAAAACTTTTAGAACTACAACCAGAAAGTAGCAGTATTGATGTAGAAATTGCAATTAAACTCTTAATCTTTCTCAAATCTTTTCCTTATTTAAAATAAAATGGATAATCAAACCCACCAATATATGTAGGGTATTTTAAAAATAAACTACCAGAATTATTGAAGTTATCAAACGCCATTTGTTTTGTTTTTTCACTTTCCTGAGTAATAAATAACTTATTTATAGTATTTATTTTACCAACATCATACAAAGAAGTACTTAAAATTGGAATACTTCTTCCAACATTTCCCCAACAGTACATTTGTGAAGCGCTACCAATCCCCGTCATTGCGCAAATATATGGCAATTTTACGCTTGAACTAGAAATTGGTGTAATAGACGATGGATTTTTATTTCCAGTTAATGTAAATTTAACATTATCTATACCCCAAGAAAGTTGATTTATGTAGTTATCTTTGATATAGGCCCCAAATCCTAATTTAATATTACCATAAGAGTCCAAATAAGCATTTTTTGTAAATGAATGTTTATTATCAAGTGTTCCACCAGTATTTGGAATATTAAAAGTAAAAATGTCTCCTATATCTAAAGCTGAATATCTATATGTTGTATATCTAGTTCCATTAATAAATGTATAAAATTCATCTGTTGTATAGCCTAAAACATCTCTCCAAATATCTATTCTGTAGAAGTCATAATCAATTTTTACTTCTTTATTTGCATTTTCTGATCCAAAACTAAAAATTTTATAAACTTCTTGTGTTCCATCGCTATTTCCATTATAAATATCTCCACCCGAACTTTGTCTATTAAATCTTCCCAAAAATTTTGTGGATTCATTATGTCCTGTATAAATTGGATAATTTGCAAAATATGGAAAATCTCTTTCTGCAAAAGGTACAGGACCTCTTGGAACTATCCAATAATCATGGTTTCCATCTTCAAAGTTTTCATAATATACTCCATTTGTAAAATTCACATTATCTATTTTTCTAGAAATTCTTATATTGTCTATACCAAAAGATTCATTATCATACTTTTCGCCTAGAATAGCTCCAAATCCTAATTTTACTTTTCCCCCGGAATCTAAAGTTGTTGTAAAAGAGTATTCGTGTTTTTGGGCGTATTGAGTATATGAACTTGTAACAACATCTAAATCAACTCCACCTTTTGTATCAAAATTTGGATCTGAAGAATAAATATCTCTTGAAACATTTAAATCATTTATATATACATAAAATGATTCGCTTTTACCATTTAGATAGTCCGCCCAATAGTTATTAGCATCCCATGAACCTATTTCATACATATCAAATGTAATTTTTACATTTTGATTTGCCCATGAAGTACCTAAATCTATAGTTTTAAATACAGCTTGACTTCCTGTATCCGTATTTATTATCTCTTTTCCTAGGCGTCCTAAGAATTTTGATGCGGCAGTTCCTCCATCAACGATATAATTTACATTCCAGCCTGCTGTAGAATTATTTTCAAAATTTTCTACATAATCCGTTCCATAATCAACAATATTTTTATTTACATTAGATTCAAAAATAGAAATGTTTGAAAAATTTGCATAAAGTGTATTATTTACACTGTTTGTTAAGTTATTTAGTACATCAAAAGAATCTTTAAATAAAATATTATCTTCACTAGATAAGCATGTATTAAAATCTTTATCTCTGCAGTTTATAAAATCTGAAGAGCCTTTAAGTTGCATATTCTTATCTACATAGAGTAACTCTTCTGTACCATTAAAATCGTATACAGAGACACTTAATGCTCCTTCTTCAACATTTAATTCTTTTATTGTGTCTAGATAAGTTCTATAATATTTATTATCTAAACCTTTTAATACAAACTCTTTACTATTAACAAATATTCCATTTTGATCAAATCTTTTTGAGTTTGATAATATTCTAGGTTTATAGTAGATTTCTCCACTAGGTCTCTCCCCCCAAATCCAGAAATAGTTGTTTGTGTCTAATGCTCCAAAACTTTTTATATCTCGAAGAGCATATATTTTTTTAAAAATTACTCCATCAGGATTTACTTTTTGTGGTTGAAAAGTATAAATATTTAATCCAGATTGATTATCTATTCCTAAAGCGCCTTTATCATTAGAGCCAACTGTATAAATTATCCCAGTATCTGTTAGAAGAGATAAAGTTCCTTCAACCATTGCTATATCTTTAAGATAAAGTGAATTTTGGTTAAAAATACCATTTTCCTTTCCGATTGATACAGCCTTACTTTTTGTTAAAATCGAAGTTTGTGTTTGTCCTGTTGTTTCAGTAAAAAAATCATCAGAATGGATATATCCATTACAATATAGATCACCCCCCTTTTTATATCGAATACCTAATTCATAATAGTCAAATATTGGAGAAATTCCACAAACAAATTTACTATTCATTGCCATTTTCTCAAATTTTACTCTATATGGATTGTTATACCACTTCTTACCTATCAAATCTAAAGTAGTAGTTTTTGTTTTAATATTCTCATTTTGAACTTTTAACATTACAGGAGTGTTTACATAATTAGCTTTTAAAGTAGTATCTAGTTGTCCATAATTTTCAATTCCTGCTTTTTTATAAACATTTTTACCCCAACAAAAAATATCTCCATTAGCAAGCATACAACCACCATCTGGTTTTAAAACTAAATCTTTAGAATCTGGAATATAGGATAAAATTCTATCTTCAATACTGATTTCATCATTAATTTGTCCAGTAGTCCTTCCTGTTCCAACTGGTATCCACGAACCATTTCCTTCATAAAAATACTCATACCAAGATATACCATCTTTTACATATGCTTTTTCACCTATTTCTACTTTTACATATTTTAAGTCATCTAAACTTTCTAAATAAACAGGGGATGTTTGATAAACCTCTATAGAAGTATTTGAAGTTTTACAAAATTTATATATTAAACTTTCATTTTTTAGTTCGTAGTAATGGTTACCCACTTCACAATTTTGAGTTGGTAAGAATATTTTATATTTATTTTCATTTATTACATTTACTATATCTTTTTGTATTTTGTTATACAAAACTTGTGAACCTTTAGCTAGCTCGGATTTTGTATTGTCTTTAGGAGGAATTGTATTTACCCTAAAGATTTTATTTATGTAAAAATTGTATAAATAGTTTAGTTCGGAAGTATAAGAACTTTCACTTTCGAATACACCTTTTATAAATGTATTATTATTTACATCAAAAATAACTTTTATACTTTGTTTTGTTAAAGGATTATATTTATTAAAGTTTGTACCTAAATAATCTGTAGTTAAAAGTTTATCCCAATCCAATGTATTGTCATTTTTCTTAGGAATCTTTCCATTTTGTAAAATGTATTTATTTATAGCTAAAGATATATATTCTTCTTTCTGAATTACACTTTTTATGTCATTCATTAATGATATATTTTGATTATTTGAAAAAGCAAAATTAACAAAAAGTAGTATTAAAATTATTGTTTTGATTTAGTCCACCTTTAATATTTGTAAGTTACCTGATGTATCATTAGCCATTTTTATATTTTTTGTTTTATCTTTTATGAAAATGTAACTACCAATTTTTAAAAGTCTTAGTTTTTCAATTTCAGAAGCAATAACATTTTCACTACTTACTGTTATATTTCCATTGTTAAACTCTTTTATATTGTATTCAATCCAGTTTGAACTAGAGTTATACCATCTTATAGATTTTTTATCATTTATACAATATTTATTTATTAGACCTGCTGAACAATTTTCTAGAATAGTTTCACCATTTTTTAAAATACTAAAGATAGTCATTGCTTCCGGTGATTTTAATTTGAATTCAACAAAAGATTTTGTTAAATCGATTTTTTTATCACTTGTAGTGACAAAATTCACTGTAGTATAGTCTCTATATAGGTCTCTATTATAAAGTAAGATTAAATAATCTTCAGAGTTTATAAATTCATTTTTTGCTATTGCATATTTTATTTGTAAATTATTAGTATCTCTAAAATCTATGTTACTTCCCATTTTATTTTGAACTGAAAAATTGATGCCTAGATAATTTTCATTTATTAAATTGTTAATAGTAGGAATTTGCAATTTATCTAAAAGATATTTTTCAAAATTTTGAGCTATTTTTTCTTCAATTTCTATTAGGTTATGAACATATAAAGTATTTTGTTTTTGTGCAATTAAACTCTCATTAGCATTAGAGTGAATAATTAATAGAAATAAAATTATTAAGTTTTTCATCATTTTAATATCTCTATTCCAGATACAGTTTTTAAATGTTTAACACCATTTGCATTATAAAGAAGAGCACCTTTGGGTATAGAGTTGAATGCACTTTCTGTAGAATATTTTAATATATCATTTGTAATTATTATTGGTCCAGTTTTAAATTTATCTATATGATAAATTATTAAGTATTTGTCTGGAATAAAATTTGTACCATCACTTTTCTTTGTGAGGCCTATGTAAATATGATTATTATCTCTACAATTTATTGGTACTGTAATAATTGAATTTGGACAAATTATAATTTGTCCATTGTTTAATTTAATTAAGTCATATAAATGTTTTGCAAATCCATCTTCTAAAATAAAATATAGTTTATTGTCTCTGATATAAGTTTTCTTTCTGAAAGTATTACTTTCATATAAACTTTTTAGTTGAATGTCATTGAGTTTTAGAGAATATGAAATTTTATTCTCAGATATTGAAAATGGATTAAAATTTGATGAAAAGTCTGTAATATCACTTAAAAAATCTACACTTTGACCTAAATAATTTGATGTATACAAAGAATCAATTTTGTCAGGAATTGCATAGTTATCTAATATATATTTTTCATATGCACTTGCAATTGATTCTTCCTTTAGGATTACACTTTTTATATCTTGCAAAATTTTTTGTCTATCTTCAAAATTTGTTAAATCTAGAGAAAAAGCAATATTTGATAAAAATATGAAAATAAGATATAACTTCTTCATAATAGACTTTCCAACTCTTTATATAGTCTAGTTTCAATAGAAGATTCATTTTTATAAAGTTTTTCTTTTATTTTTTGTTTAAAATAAGCTTGTTGTCTTTCTTTTAATACATCTTCACTTATGCTGGTTTCATTTTCTTTTAAAAACGTAAAATGAAATTTTTCATATGGAGTGAAATTTTCTAAAACACTATTCAAAACAAAAGATTTTGATGAGGTTGATGTATACAATATATCTTGTGACAAAGCATGAATAGCCTTATCTACACTTTTCTGAATTTCTAAATCTTGTACAACAGCATTTTTTTCAGATTTCCCAATCTCAAAAATATATTTACCATTTTCAGGAGTTATTGAGTTAACATCTGTTAAATATTTTAATTTTGCTTTTAGTGCAAGAAGTTTTAATTTTTCATCTTCGCTTATTTCAATATATCCATCTTTATTTATCAAAGATTTATTTGAAATAGCACTACTTTTATCTCTGTCAAGCAATAAAACTTTTTCCCAGTTTTGACCATTTGGTAAATGAACAATTATCTCATCTCTTGTAATATCTTTTGGATTTTTATTGTATTGTTTTGCTAAAAGAGTTTTAATTTCTGAAATTATTTCGTAGTGTTCTTGTAATTGTTTAGTTTCTTTTATATCACTAAGAGATTTCCATAACGCTCCAGTAGAAAATATTGTGACAACAACCAAAGCAGATGATATCCATATATTTCCAAGCATTAAAAGACTTTCTCCCTTTTGTATTAAAACAAAAACTAAATTCTAAAAAATAGAACTTAGTTTTTGCTTTTATTATTTAATAGCAATAAAAAATAATATTTAGGCAAAATACCTAAATATTTTAGTTTAAGTTTATACCAGCAGGAATATCTTTAAAATATATAGTAAACATTCCATCAGTCAAAGTAGCAGTACCCACTGCAACAGTACCTGCATTACCTGCAGCATTTGTCACTGTAGTAGGAGCATTAGCAACTGGTACATCTCCATTAACATCTAAATCAACTGCTGTAGCAGTAGTTGCAGTTCTATCAATAGAAGCAATAGCTGCCAAATCGTTTGCAATTTGTGTTTCTAAGAAACCAGCATTATTTGCTAAGTTACCTTCTGATAAATTTACAAATATACCAGGTCTAGCGTTTGGATTAGCTGCTGTAGGAGTAACTAATGAAATCTGCATATTACTTGTATTATCTGCAGCAGTTACAACTTGTCCACCAAATGAAATCGCATTATAGATATTCTCATTTGCAGCATTACTTCTTGTGTCTGTTAACTGGTCATTAATTTGTTGTGCAAAATAACCAACATTCGCAAGATCCTCTAAAGTCGTACCAACAATAACTTCCCCACCTCTTGAAGCTATTTGTATTCCATTTTTAATATTATTAATTTCAGTAATAATACTTGTTTTTTGCGCAATACCTTCGATCTTATCTCCAGTTCCTCCAAATGTTTGGAACATATATATCATAGCTCCAACAACAATGATAATCATCGCTATCAACTGTGGCATTTTTACCCCTTCTAAATTTAAATTATAACCTTTAAGGCTACTATGTTATCATTTTACCATAAAATAATTTTTTTTACTATTAAAAAACTCTTAAATTTTATTTAAACACTATACAAACAAATTTACTATCTTTTAGATTTCCAGTTTGAACAATTTTGAAATTAGTATCAAAATCTATACCATCTGATAAAAAAGTTCCAAAAAGTGTTTTTTCACAAACTTCTTTACCAAAAAAATTTTCACTAAAAGAATCTTTATTTTTTAAAGTTGAATTATTTGTAAAATTTACAAAAATTTTGTAACCAGCACCGGCACTAGTACTTATATCTTTTTCGATTCCAGAAGGATCTTTATATTTATCCCCTATTACAATTGGAACTATTTGCCAAATAATGTTACTATTTGGAAATTGTAGTTGAGATTCAAAAAATTTGTTTTTGTCAGTTTCTTCACTTGATTGTTTGCTATCATTTAAATTAACTTTCAAAATATTCTCTTTTGATATATTTCCAAATAATATTCCATCTTTATATAGTGAAGCAAAATTTATTTTTTTATATGTTTCAGTATTTATAGTATCTCCCATGGTCATATCTCCACCGCTTTGAATATAAGTATTAACAAATCCATCAATTGTTATAAACATCGATTTCGCTCTTTCAACTTCTACGGTTATAGCACTATCATCTGCTTCATATCTTGTCATTAAAATTATTAAAGCTGCTACAATTGCTATTATTGATGATACTAAATATGGCATTACTTCTCCCTTTTTATGTTTCTTGTTATAGAAAATTTAAGCCTTTATTAGCTAAAATTCAATTCTATTTTTAGGTGCGTCTGTAGTTCAACTGGATAGAATAACCGGTTTCGACCCGGTGGGTTGTGGGTTCGACTCCTACCAGGCGTGCCATTCTTATTCCCTTTAAACCGCGATTTTACCGATCTTTTAGGACTTTAAGGTTTGGTGTTTTAAAACTTTTCTACCCTATTTCTACCCAAGATAAAAATTGCTTACTTTTCTACCTTATAATACAGCACAAATTGAAAAGTTGATTTTGGTAAAAATAAACTTGAAAATACCAAAAAATTCTATTTTATTTTCAAAATATTATGTATTAAAATTTTATTCTAACATTAAAAAGCAAAACATTCAAACATTAAATATTTATAGATATTAGTATGTGATCTGATTACAATAATTTATACTTAGAATTTAAAAACTTCTAAGTTAAAATAATAAGTATGAAAGAAGTAGAAAAAATGAAAAATAGTAAAGACACTAAAGAGTTTAGGGATAAAATATTCAATATATTAAATTTTAAATACTTAGCATATTTATAATTAGTCCCTATTTTCAGTAATTTATATAAATCATGATTACATTAAAATAAATACTAAAATATTTATTAAAAATTCAATCAAAATTTCTACTAGGAAAAATGTAATTTAGCGTTATTTTGTTGTGCAGTGATCTCTAACTGTGAAACAAGTGAAAATATTATTTGAAATTCTCCAGTACTTTACCCTTTTAGCAGTTTAAGATAGTTATTTTTGATATAATCAAAGATTAAATAAAATATAGGAGCAATATTATGAGAACACAAAAAGAGTTGATTTTTTAGAGAGTCATATTCCTACACTTGCTAATAGTGCAACTAGAAAAACCTATTTAGATACTCTTGCTTCAGGTTTGAGTGTTACAAAAGTTATAAAAAACAAAATATATGAAGTATTTCCAGACGGAACTAAAAAATTTATAAAAGATATAAAACCATCAATTAAAATAAATAAAAAAGTATTTAAAATATGAGCTTTGAAATTCCAAGACTAAGAATGTTTGCTGGACCAAATGGTAGTGGGAAAAGTACAATAAAAGATGTAATTAATAAAGAACTTTTGGGTATTTATATTAACCCTGATGATATTGAAAAAAATATAAAAACATATAGTTATTTCGATTTTAATGATTTTGAGATAGAATCTCCAGAAAAAGAAGTTTTAGATTTTTTTAAAAATTCTACACTTCTAAAATCCTTTAATTTACAAGATCAAATTTCAGATCTAAAATATGAAAATAATAGACTTATTTTTACAAATATTGATATTAATTCATATTTTGCTTCAGTGTGTGCTGATTTTATTAGAAAAAAGTTACTAGAGTATAAAAAATCATTTACTTTTGAAACGGTTATGAGCTCTTATGATAAAATTGAATTATTAAAAGTATCAAAAAGTTTAGGGTATAGAAATTATTTATACTATATATCTACAATTAGAACTGTAAATAGATTTTTTGCAGGTGAAAATGTAAAATTAAGTACCATAGAAAAAATTACAAACTTACTTGGTCTTGATTTTGCAGGAAATGAAGTAATACCTTTAAAAGAGTTAGAAAAACAAAGAGCAAAGGAAAAAGCTTTGTTTATGGTTTCTTTAGTTCAAAGTACATCAGCTTTAGAAGTTCAGGGATTAGAAGAAGATTCTTTAAATAAAATAATAAATAAATTTGAAAAAGAATTTTTAGTGGGTCAATATAGAAATAGATTGTGGGTTGTATAAATTTTACAAACTTTAAAACATATTAACTAATTATTCATAGTTGTCATTTTGACATATTTTTATAAAAATGTTAAACTTCCAAATAACAAAGGAGTTCTCATGGAAATTACTAATAAAATATTTGAAACCTTATTAACAAAGAATGATTTTAAGAAAAAAGAGTTTGCTGATTATTCAAAAATTCCTTATGACACTGTTGTTGGTTGGAAAAAAAAAGGGTATATTCCTCCTTATGCTATGGTTATATTAAAAGATATGATTTATAGAAAAAAACTTGATGAAGAAACTGAAAAAATATTTAAAAGAAATATACAACCACCAACAGTTCAGAATTATAATTTAACTAAAATAGAAGAGAATAAGTTAAAAGCTGCATTTTGGGGAACTAACTTTACAACTGATGATATTTTAAAAGGAATAAAAGAAAAAAATCAAAAGATTTTAAAAAAAATTGAAGAAAATTTACCATTAAATTTACAAAAACAAATCTTAGGTAAATTAAATTATGCATAGAGATAACTGGGATGCTGTATTTGAAAATCAAGATAGAATACTAAAACAATTAAAACCTCTTGAAAATGAAATGTTTCTTGCAGGTGGTACTGGGTTACAAAGATTTGTACTACCTCAAGCTTACAGACATTCAGAAGATTTAGATTTCTTTTTTACAAGTTTAAAAACTAAAGAAGAAATAGATAGTATAAAAAATAAAATCTTAGAATTGATGTCAGAAATTCCTGATGCAAAACTTGAAAATATAAAGTGGATAAAAGAAGAAAAAGCTTATAGAATGTTTTAGAGCTTGTATTAGATAAAAATGATTATATAGATGTTATTCTACTTCTTTTGAATTAAAAAACTAAACTAAATTTATCAAATCCTCTTTTTTATCAATTTGTTTCTCAATAGCTTGTATCCCTTTTGCAAAGAGTGAATTTTTTAATCCCTCCCCTATTCTTGTAGATAAAAATATATTTACTTTATATTTCATTAATATTTGTGGTAAAACAATAGCAGGTTTTAATTTTTTGGAAAAGACTTCATTCTCAAAACTATCCAATAATTTAATTTCATTATTTTGGATTTTATAAATCAATACATATTTATCAGTTGCTAAAATTGATTCAAAATTTTCTAAACTTGAAGAACATAAAGCTACAATATAACCTAAATTGTCATCTTGAATAGAAATCTTATTTCCATAAACTAAAGCTCTTGTTAATTTTTGTCTAGCATTTTTTAGAATTCTTGTAAAAGTTGGTCTTGAAACTTCCATACTAATAGCTGCTTCTTCTTGATATAAATTTAAAACATCCATTAAATAAATAGCTTCCATCTCTTCATCTAACAACACAGTAACACCAGTAAATGGTTTATTTTCTGGTATAAAATCTTTAAATGCCGGTTTATATATTAAATTTCTTTTATTTTTATCTCTACCCATTTTTATCCTTGTTTGAAATAATATCAAAATTTTCTTGATTTTTTATTGACATATGTTCATTAAAGTGTTATTATTTTGAACATATGTCAACAAAAGGAGATTTTATGTTGAATATTAAAAATATTTACTCTTTTTATCTTAATGGTTTTAAAAATATGACTATTGGCAAAACATTATGGAAAATCATATTAATAAAATTATTAGTTATATTAGTTTTTCTTAACTATTTTATCCATGATAAATCTATCAAAACTGAATATAAGACATATGAAGAGAAAGTTGATTTTGTATATAAAAATCTAACAAAAGAAAATTAAAAGGAAGAGAAATGGAAGAGCATTTAGTTGATTGGTCCAGAGCTCAGTTTGCACTAACAGCAATGTATCATTGGATTTTTGTTCCATTAACTTTGGGACTTGGATTCATTGTTGTTATTATGGAAACTATTTATGTAAAAACAAATGATGAATTTTGGAAAAAAACTACAAAATTTTGGATGGGTTTATTTGCAATAAACTTTGCAATAGGAGTTGCAACTGGAATAATAATGGAGTTTGAATTTGGTACAAACTGGGCAAATTACTCTTGGTTTGTTGGAGATATTTTTGGAGCTCCACTTGCAGTTGAGGGAATTTTAGCCTTTTTTATGGAGAGTACTTTTTTTGCTGTAATGTTTTTTGGTTGGGAAAAAGTTAGTAAAGGATTTCACTTATTATCAACTTGGTTAGTTGCCATTGGTTCAAATCTATCTGCTTTATGGATACTTGTTGCAAATGGTTGGATGCAATATCCAGTTGGAATGACATTTAATCCAGATACGGTAAGAAATGAGATGAATAATTTTTGGGATGTGTTACTCTCTCCTGTTGCTATTAGTAAATTTTTACACACTATTGGAAGTGGTTATGTTTTAGCTTCACTTTTTGTTATAGGAGTTAGTGCTTGGTATTTATTGAAAAAAAGAGATATTTTATTTGCTAAAAAATCTATGATTATTGGGGCTACATTTGGACTTATAACTTCAATATTTTTGATTTTAAGTGGAGATGAATCAGCTCATCAAGTTGCTCTTAAACAACCTATGAAACTTGCAGCTATGGAAGGTTTATACGAAGGAGAAGAGAAAGTTGGAATTGTAGCTTTTGGTTTATTAAATCCAGAAAAAACAATAACAAATGATGAAAATACTTTTTTATTTGATTTTACAATTCCTTATGCTTTATCATTTTTAAGTTTCCATGATATAAATGCTTATGTTCCTGGAATAAAAGATTTAGTTTATGGAAATGAAGAAAGAGGAATTTTAAGTGTAGAAGAAAAAATGCAAAAAGGTAAAATTGCCATTGAAGCTTTGGAGTCTTATAAAGAGGCTAAAAAAACTTCAAATGAATCATTATTAAATAATTCAAAATTTTTACTTGATGAAAATATGAAATATTTTGGTTATGGACATATTAAAAATAAAGAAGATGTTATTCCTCCTGTTTCTATTACATTTTATTCATTCCATATTATGGTTGGACTTGGAATTTGGTTTACAATACTGTTTGCTTTAGTTTTATTTTTATTAACAAAAAAAGAGATTCTAAACTATCCAATTGTTTTAAAATCAGCACTTTTTAGTATTCCTTTAGGATATATTGCAAGTGAAGCTGGATGGGTAGTTGCTGAAGTAGGACGTCAACCTTGGGCTATTCAAGACTTAATGCCCGTTGGAATTGCAGCTACAAAAATAGCAACAACAAATGTAATGATTAGCTTTTTTATCTTTGCCATACTTTTTACTGTTTTATTAATAGCAGAAATAAAAATTATGACAAAACAGATAAAAATTGGTCCAAATGGAGGTCACTAATATGGGATTTGGAAACTTAGAACTTATCACTCTTCAACAATATTGGTGGATAATAATATCTTTATTAGGTGGACTTTTTGTATTTATTATGTTTGTTCAAGGTGGTCAAACTTTAATAGATAAATTAAGTGAAAATGAGACTGAAAAAACTATGCTAATAAATAGTATAGGAAGAAAATGGGAATTAGGTTTTACAACTTTAGTTTTATTTGGTGGAGCTTTATTTGCAGCCTTTCCACTATTTTATGCTACAAGTTTTGGAGGAGCTTATTGGGTTTGGTTAAGTATTCTATTTTGTTTTATTATTCAAGCTGTTTCTTATGAGTTTAGAACTAAACCAAACAATTTTTTAGGACAAAAAACATATGAAATGTTTTTAAAAATAAATGGAAACATTGGAACTTTCTTACTTGGAGTTGCTATTAGTACCTTTTTTAGTGGAAGCGAATTTATAGTTGATTCAAACAATTTTGTAGATTGGCAAAATTCTTTAAGAGGTTTAGAAGCACTTCTTAATCCATATAACTATTTATTGGGCTTTGCACTTGTATTTTTAGCAAAAATAAGTGGAGCTTTATATTTTATAAATAATATAGATTATGAAAAAATAAGAATCAAAGCAGTTAATTCAATAAAAATAAATATGATTTTCTTTTTATTTTTCTTTTTAGGATTTATGTTATGGATTCTTATAAAAGATGGATATACAGTTGAAAAAAGTGGTTTAATTGTTATTGAAAGATTTAAATATCTTCAAAACTTTATTGATATGCCAATTGTTTTAAGTATGTTCTTAATTGGTGTCTTGATGGTTATTATAGCTGTATTTGTAACTATTACATTTAAAAAAACTTGTTGCATCAAAACAGGTGGAGTAGGAATTGTATTAACTGTAATGGCGATTTTATTAAATGTGGGATTAAACAATACAGCTTACTATCCTTCAACTACTGATTTACAAAGCAGTTTAACAATTATGAATAGTTCAGGAAGTCACTACACTCTTATGGTTATGAGTTATGTTTCATTGATGGTTCCCTTTGTATTAGCATATATAACTTATGCTTGGTACAGTATGGATAAAGTAAAAATTACAAAAGAAGAGATTGAATCTAAAGATTCATATAATTATTAAAAGGTTAGAAAAAATGGAATATTTAAGTGAATTAATTTGGTTAAGTTTATGGCCGGTGGTTATATATCTTGGATATAAAATTTCATATAAAAATGCAATAAAGGAGATAAAATGATTGCAATACCAGTAAAAACAAATAAAGAAAATACAGCAGTATCAACACTTTTTGGAAAAGCAAAATATTTTGCTTTTATAGAAAATAACAAAATTGAAATATTAAAAAATGAACAAATAGGTGGAAAAGCTGTTGTAAATTGGTTAAAAAGTAAAAATGTAGAGGTATTGATTACTTCACACTTAGGAGAAAAACCTTTTGAAACCCTATTAAACAAAGGATTAAAAGTATATTTTGCAGGTGATGAAAGAATAGAATTAAAAGATGTAATTATAAAATATGCAGATGGAGATTTAACTCTATTAACTAATAAAAATTTTCATACTCTTTTAAAAGAGGATAATCATCATTCTAAAAATTGTTCAAAAACAAATCAAAAACCAGAGAATAAACTACAAAGACCTTTATATAAAAGTTTTATAAGAAACATTCATTACTAAAAAAATAAAGAAAGATAGAAACCTTTGTTTCTATCTTTTTTCTATAGAAGATAATCAATTTCTAGTAGAAGAGTGGAATAAATATTTTAGAATTTAAACTTAAGTTTGGTTCCAAATTACTCCAGCGAACCGCAGTCCAAAATTAGCTCCTAATACAGCAACGAATATTTGAACTTTATTTATTTCACCTGTATCTTTATCTACAACATTCATAGTCATTCCACTAAAGTCTATAAATAATTTCTCTCCTGCAACATGAACTTGTCTCATTGATATATTTACTTTTTTTGAGTATTTCTTATATTCATTGCAAAACCATGTATAGCCATAATATCCATTTGGATTTGAAGTTGCATACTCTTCATGTAAAAGTTCTAAAGTTACTCCTTTTCTTCGAAGCTCTTT
Source organism: Aliarcobacter cibarius (assembly GCF_013372265.1). Classification (NCBI taxonomy): domain Bacteria; kingdom Pseudomonadati; phylum Campylobacterota; class Epsilonproteobacteria; order Campylobacterales; family Arcobacteraceae; genus Aliarcobacter; species Aliarcobacter cibarius. Next base: position 2,218,579 of record NZ_CP054051.1, on the reverse strand, counting down.
ATGAATATATGCAAAATTTGGAGGATTAAATTTATACTTCTTTTCTAAAGAAGGAAATAGATTTGAAATAATCTCATTGTAACTTAGATCTTTTAGTTCATCATAGTTTTTATCACAAACTTTTGCTTTAGATAAATAGGTATTTACCACTGTATGACTAATATTTAAAGCTCTTGAGATTTGCCTAGCGCTTAAATTACATTCATGTCTTAAACGTAAAATTTCTTTTAGTTTACCCATACTAAGTTTCTCCATAATTTACTCCAAAATAATATTTTTGGAGTTAGTTTATCTCTTGAAACTTGTAAAAATTATTTCGCCAACAAAATTTCCAAATTTATTTCACAAATGTTTCAAAAAATGGAAACATAAAAGTGAAATAGGTGGAAACAAGTTAGTGAAACAAGTGGAAACTTATTTGTGAAATGGGTGGAAACATGCGTGTGAAATCTCTAAAAAGGCACTTTTTAATATAGTTTTATTGCCACATATTAATTATAAAATGTATCTTTATTATGTTGACAATTTTATTCATTTTATTTCTACTCAAAAAATTTAATCTTTTTGAAGTATATAAATTTAGAAAATCTCGAATAATATAAAGAATGTTTTGATATAATCAAGCCCTAAAAAATCAAGGGGATACAATGCAGGAAAAATATTTACAAGAAGATGAAATAGATTTAAGAGAACTTTTTAAAACTATTTGGGATAAGAAAGTTTTTATAGTTGTATTTACATTATTAGTGACTATTTTAGCAGGCTTTTATGCTTATAGTAAAACACCAATCTATGAAGTAAAATCTTATGTAGAAATTGGCTATATAAATAAAGAAAAAATTGAAGATATTGATGCATTAGAACACAAATTAAAAGTAGTTTTTCAAGTTGAGAATCCAAAATATGAAGAAGATAGTTTTGAAAAAGGAATTGTAAGTTCAATTAAACAAATAAAAGGTGTAAAAAGTTTTTTAGAAATAAAAACTGAAGCTACTAGCAATGAAGCAGCTTTAAATAAAAATAAAGAAGTTTTAAAATTTATTCAAGAATCATCTCAAGAAAGTATTAAACAATATGAAATAGTTTTAGAAAATACTATTTTAAATAAAAAAAGAGAAATAGATTTTATAAATGAGATAAATATAAAAAATATAAAATCTGAAATAGATATTTTAAAAGAGCAAGAGTTAAAAAATATAGATACAAAAATAGCAATATTAAAGAATCAAAATATTGAAAGTATCAATAAAGAGATTAGTTTGTTAAAAACTCAAGAAATTCCTAAACTTAAAACTCAAATAAATTTTTTAGTAAATTCAAAAATTAAATCATTACAAGATAAAATCGCTACCTATTCTAAAAGTTTAAATGATTATATAAATGAAGTTGATAAAATAAATAGTAATATAGGGAAAACAGATAATGCAACAGCGATGGTAGCATCTGTTCAAATTCTAAATTATCAGAATTTAATAACAAATTCACAAAATCAAATAAAAGATTTGGAATTACAAATAGAAGTAATACAAAATGAAACAATACCAGATTTAAAATATAAACTTGAAAATATAACTAATGTACAGATAAAAAATTTAGAATATAAAAAAGCTAACATGTTAAGTGTTGATATAAAAGATTTAGAAAATCAGAAATTAAATGTATCTAATGAAAAAATTAGAAAACTACAAGATAAAATAAATATTGAATTACAAACAAAAATTTCTCAATTAAATGAGGAAATTGACACATTGAATTTTAAGAAATCTGAACAAAATCTTAGCAATACAAAACTTGTTGGTGAATATATAGTAAATGATTTTCCAGTAAAACCTAAAAAATCTCTTATAGTAGCAGTTGCATTTGTAACTGGATTTATACTTTCAATTTTCTTGGTATTTTTAATAAACTTTATAAGAAAAAATTAAATTAGAAAATTATTGGTATTCATGTGTTATTAGGTAAAAATACCTAATAACACAGATTATATTCCACTATCTTAAAATATTATTTCAAGTTGGAAAAGCTGATTAAAGAAATCTAGTTGTTTTTTATTCGTTTAAGTAATTCCTTTATTTCAGAATCATCTATATTTTACTTATAAGACTTTTATAAATTAAAAGTAGATATGAATTATATTATACAAATATAATAAGTTATTATATAGATAAAAGTGGTTTTGAGTTTTCGTGAGTATTTTAAACTTTTAGTAGATAGAGTAATTTTCATTAAATTCATTGCTTAGGTTATAAAAATCATTTGATAATTCACAAAATATATTTAGTTTATAAACTAAATATTAATATGTATTTAATATTTGATATATATAATTAACCATATTTAACTTATATACTAAATAAGAGTATTTATTTAAGGCACAAAATGGAATTAACTAATATAAAAATAGGAAAAATTATCAAAAAAAGAAGAATGGAATTAAATCTTGAATTAAAAGATTTACAAGATTATTCAGGTGTAAATTATGTTTCAATTTCAGATATTGAAAATGGAAAAGCAAATCCAACTATAAAAACTCTTGAAAAGCTTTTAGATGTTTTGGGTATGCAAATAAATATTGAGGTAGTAACTAAATAATGCAAAGAGCCAAAGTTTTTAGAAACAATATATTTGTAGGATTACTTACGAAACTAAATGAAAAACAGTACGTTTTTGTTTATGATAAAGAGTATTTGAAACTACCAAATAAAAAACCTATTAGTTTAACTTTACCATTACAAAAGGAAGAGTTTAAATCACCTTATTTATTTCCTTTTTTTTATAACTTACTAGCAGAAGGAAAACTAAAAGATATCCAATGTAAAGAATTAAGAATAGATAAAGATGATGATTTTTCAAGACTTATACTAACAACAAAAGAGAATACAATAGGCTCTATAACTATAGAAAAAGATGAGACATAAATATGGAAAATGATATTTGTTTGGGTTGTTTAGCAACAAATAAAACACTTAAAAATAATTATTGTTTAAAATGCATAAAAGAACTTTTTAATGGGATAGTACCAAATCCTTTAAATTTTGACAGAGTTGAATTTACTAAAAAAAGAGCTGAGTTATCACCTAGAATGTCAATTTCAGGAGTTCAAGATAAAATCTCTTTAACTTTTGAAAAAAAAGATTTAGTTCCAACTGCGATTAATGGAAAATATATCTTAAAACCAATTTCTAGTGGTGATGGATATATTCAAAATGAAAAAGATGTTGTTGCAAATGAACATTTATCAATGCTTATATCAAAAAATATTTTTAATATCCCAACAGCAAGTTGTGGATTAATACAGTTTAGTGATGGTGAACTTGCATATATAACTAAAAGATTTGATTATGATGATATTTCAGGATTAAAATATGACCAAGAAGATTTTGCAGGAATTATTGGTGTAACACCATCATCTCATGGTGAAAACTATAAATATGATGCTTGTAGTTATCTTGATTGTGTAAGAATAATAAAAAAATATGTAGCTTCTAGTGTAGTTTCAGTAGAAGACTTTTTTAAGAGAATTATTTTGAATTATCTAATTTGTAATGGCGATGCTCATTTGAAAAACTTTTCTTTGTTTAGTAAAGTAAATTCAAATGAATATTTTTTAACACCAAATTATGATCTACTAAATACTAGATTTCATGTAAATGAAAAATATGGAGATATGGCACTAGAGTTATTAGATGGATATACAGCTACTTATGAAAAATACGGATATTATACTTATGATGATTTCAAAACATTTGCAAAGTATATAGATTTACCAGATGTTAGATTCAATAAAATTATGAAGTTTATAGAAGAAAGTTATCCTAAAGTTGAAGAGTTGATTGATAAATCATTTTTAAGTGAAAGTGCAAAAAAGTTTTATAAATCATCTTATCAAGAGAGAATGAAAAGAATTAAATTTTAATTAATAATATTTAGAATATAAAATATTTGTTATAAAGAGAATGAATTTTATAACTATTTTATAATATATTTCAGGAGAGCTATCACGTCTTGAAAATGACTGTAAATTTAGAATTGAGAGTATTTTAAATATAGAAATATATCCGTGTCATACACGGATATATAAATTATTTTTTATTTTCAGTAGCAGCTTCTTTTACTTCAGTAGTAGCTTCTTTTACTTCAGTAGTAGCTTCTTTTACTTCAGTAGTAGCTTCTTTTACTTCAGTAGTAGCTTCTTTTACTTCAGTAGTAGCTTCTTTTACTTCAGTAGTAGCTTCTTTTACTTCAGTAGCAGCTTCTTTTACTTCAGTAGCAGCTTCTTTTACTTTAGTAGTAACAGCTTCAACTTTAGCAGCTTCAGTTTTTACTTCTGTAGGTTTTTTGTCTTCTGTACAACCAGTAAATATCGCAATAGCAACAACTGATGAGAATAAAATTTTTTTCATTTTATGTTTCCTTTTTTTGTAGTTATTCTGTGTAAATGAATCGTGGAATAGTACCAAAATTACTTTAAATTAAAGATTAAAATAATATTTTATACATAAATACTACTAAATAATTATACTTTAGAACTTTATAAAATATTATAACTATGCATTTAGAATATCATGAAATAATTAATTACGATAACACAAATATGTTAATAATTTTCTAGTTTAATTTTTTCTTATAAAGTTTATTAAAAATACCAAGAAAATTGAAAGTATAAATCCGGTTACAAATGCAACTGAAATTATAAGAGATTTTTTAGGTTTTACTGGAAAATTATTTACTATATACTCACCAACAAGTTTTGTATTGCTAAGATTTTGTTCTGATTTTTTAAAATTTAAAGTATCAATCTCTTCATTTAATTGGGAAATTTTTGTTTGTAATTCAATATTGATTTTATCTTGTAGCTTTCTAATTTTTTCATTTGAAACATTTAACCTTTGATTTTCTAAATCTTTTATATCAACACTTAACATGTTAGCTTTTTTATATTCTAAATTTTTTATCTGTACATTAGTTATATTTTCAAGTTTATATTTTAAATCTGGTATTGTTTCATTTTGTATTACTTCTATTTGCAATTCCAAATCTTTTATTTGATTTTGTGAATTTGTTATTAAATTCTGATAATTTAAAATTTGAACAGATGCTACCATTGCTGTTGTACTATCAGATTTTTCTATATTTTTATTTATTTTGTCAAGTTCATTAGTATAAATATTTAAACTTTTAGAATGATAAATAATTTTATCTTGTAATGATTTAATTTTTGAATTTACTAAAAAATTTATTTGAGTTCTAAGTTTTGGAATTTCTTGAGTTTTTAACAAACTAATCTCTTTATTGACACTTTCAATATTTTGATTTCTTAATATTGCTATTTTTGTATCTATATTTTTTAACTCTTGCTCTTTTAAAATATCTATTTCAGATTTTATATTTTTTATATTTATCTCATTTATAAAATCTATTTCTCTTTTTTTATTTAAAATAGTATTTTCTAAAACTATTTCATATTGTTTAATACTTTCTTGAGATGATTCTTGAATAAATTTTAAAACTTCTTTATTTTTATTTAAAGCTGCTTCATTACTAATTGCTTCAGTTTTTATTTCTAAAAAACTTTTTACACCTTTTATTTGTTTAATTGAACTTACAATTCCTTTTTCAAAACTATCTTCTTCATATTTTGGATTTTCAACTTCAAAAAGTACTTTTAATTTGTGTTCTAATGCATCAATATCTTCAATTTTTTCTTTATTTATATAGCCAATTTCTACATAAGATTTTACTTCATAGATTGGTGTTTTGCTATAAGCATAAAAACCTGCTAAAATAGTCACTAATAATGTAAATACAACTATAAAAACTTTCTTATCCCAAATAGTTTTAAAAAGTTCTCTTAAATCTATTTCATCTTCATACTGTTTAATGTTTTCTTGCATAGCTTAATAACCCTAAATTATAAAATATACGAAAATTAAGAAATAATGAACTTCCATATATAAATATTTTTTTATTTTTAATCCAAATTATGTATTAGAAACGTTATTTTTAAAATTACATTTTAAGGAAATAATATATTTCTCAAATACTTAGTTCTATTAAAATTCTAATTTTTATTACATAACTTGTGTTTAGTATTATATGAAATAGATGTAAGATAAATATAAGAATTTTAATATAGTAATTAATTTTTGTTTTTTAAGTAACAATTTAATATATTTCTTTATTTATTTAAGCTATAAACCTGTTTATAGCATATTTATAATAATCATTAAACAATTTTTATTACATTTTTTATTAAATTGTTATAGTTTTTACTAAGAAGAGGTTTGATTGCTTTTTAACTCTTATGAATTCTTACTACTATTTTTACCAATAACTTTGATACTATATTTTTATCTAAATTCTATAAAAATGGTTACTTTGAGTAAATTAATGCTTGTGATTGCAAGTTTATTTTTTTATTCATGGTGGAATTCTATTTATTTACTTTTAATTTTAGGAAGTATGATTTTTAATTTTATAATTGGAAGATCTTTAGGAAAAACTGCTTCAAAAGTCTTACTTATATTTGGAATTATTGGTAATGTTGCACTTTTAGGATATTTCAAATATACAGATTTTTTTATAGAAAATTTTAATTGGGTTTTAAGTAGGGATGTTGATTTACTTCATCTAGCCTTGCCATTAGCAATTAGTTATTTTACATTTCAGCAAATTGCTTTTTTAGTGGATAATTACAGAGGAGAGGTAAAAGAGTTTAGTTTTTTAAATTATTCACTATTTATTACTTTTTTTCCACAGCTTTTAATGGGTCCAATTGTTCATCATAAAGAGATGATGCCCCAATTTGCTTTAAAATGGAGAAGTATTTTAAGATGGGAAAATATTTCTTTAGGACTATTTATTTTTGCAATAGGTCTTGCAAAAAAAACATTAATAGGTGATCCACTTACAGATTATGCTCAATATGCTTTTGATAATGCTCAAAAATTAACTATGATAGAAGCTTGGTATGCTTCAACTTCATATGTTTTATCCTACTATTTTGACTTATCAGGTTATGCAGATATGGCAATTGGAATTGCAAAAATGTTTAATATTGATTTACCAAAAAACTTTAATTCTCCATATAAAGCAAGAAATTTTGCTGACTATTGGAGAAGATGGCATATGACTTTGAGTCGATTTTTAGGAGATTATATTTATAAAAGTTTAGGTGGCAATAAAAATATTGTTTGGATTATTTACTTGAATATTATGATTACTTTTTTTGTTTCTGGTTTTTGGCATGGTGCTGGATGGACATTTGTTGTTTGGGGATTATTAAATGGTATTTTTGTAGTAATGGCACATATGATGAAAAAAGCTAATTTAGAAATGAATTTTTATGTAGCATGGTTTTTAATGTTTATTGGGTTAATTATTACAAGAACTTTATTTGTTGCAAAAGATTTTAGTGATGCTTGGTATGTTACAAAAACTATGTTTAATCCTATGAATTTAAAATTTGAAGGGTTGGTTTATATAGATCCTATATTACAAAGTCTTTATCTTGCTATTGCTTTAATATTAGCTTTAGGATTTAAAAATAGCGCCCAAATTGCGGAAAATTTTAAACCAAATATAAAATATACTCTTTATACAATAGTGCTATTAGCTACTAGTTTGTTCACTTTTTCAAGTGCAAAAGAGTTTTTATATTTTCAATTTTAGGAAAAATAGATGAAAAAACATAAAATTTATATTTTCACTTCAATATTTTTTTCACTTCTAATTTTTTCTTTTGGAATAGGTATTAAGTATATAATTGATCCAGTTGGATTAAATAATAAATTTGACATAGGATTATATAAAGATGTTGCTTTAGCCTATAGGACTCAAAAATTTGTAGAATTAAATAATTTTAAACCAGATACTTTGATAGTTGGTGGAAGTAGAGTTCATTATTTAAATAATCAAGATTTAGCAAAATATACTCAAGATAGAGTTTATAATTTGGGTTTTAGCTTTTCAACTCTTGAAGAGCAATACTATTATTTAAAATATTCTTTAGAACATTTTGACATAAAGAATGTTGTAATTGGTCTAAATCTATATACCTTTAGTGAAAGATTAGAAGAAAATAATAGTGATTTTGATAAAGATTTACTCGAAGATGGATTTACATTATTCAAGCAAATAAAGCATTATGTAGAGGTTCCATTATTTAAATATCTAAAATATGTTTTAAATCATAAAGAAATAGAGAATTTATATAAAGATGGGGGAATAACAGCTAGTCATCAAAACGTTGTTATAAAAAATAATCCAAAAGAAGAAATGTGGAAAGGAACTTTAAAAGGTTATAAAGAAAAATATGAAGATTATTTGGAATGGGGAGAAGAAAGTACAAAATATTATAAATTAATGGTTGAACTATGTCAAAAATATGGAGTTAATTTAAAAGTTTTTACTACAGCAGTTCACTCTGACATGATAAAATTATTAGAAGAAACGGACAAAATGGATGTGTTTTATCAATGGAAAAATGAAATAGCGAAGATTTATCCTTATTGGGATTTCATGTACGAGAATAGTATAACAAATAACAAAGATGTTTACATTGATCCTTCACATTTAAAACAAGAGTATGGTTACTTATATTTTGCAAAACTATTTAATGATGAAAATATTGAAGTTCTAAAAGATTTTGGAGTTTACATAAGCAAATAGAAAATTTGAATATTAAGTTGCAGGAATCCATCTATACAATGTAGCAAGAGAAATTCCTAAATCTTTTGCAACATCTTTAGGTAGAGCTCCAGATTCTAAAAGTTTTTTTGCATTTGCAAGTTTACTATCGGTCATTTTTCTTTTTCTACCACCAATGCGTCCAAGTTTTTTTGCAGCATCAAGACCAGCTTTTGTTCTTTCAACAATTAATTCTCTTTCCATTTGTGCTAAACTTGCCATTACATGAAAAAAGAATCTTCCTGATGGTGTTGAAGTATCAATAGAATCAGTTAGACTTTTAAAATGTATATTTCTCGAATTAAGGTCACTTACAAGGTCAATTAAACTTTTTACACTTCTTCCAAGACGATCTAATTTCCATACAACTAAAGTATCATCTTTTCTTAAATGTTCTAGAGCTTTTTCAAGTCCTGGTCTATTATCTTTTGTGCCACTTATTTCATCTTCATAAATTCTTTCACAACCAGCTTTTTCTAGAGCCTCTTTTTGCAATGTAAGATTTTGATCAGTTGTAGAAACCCTTGCATAACCTATTAGCATGTTAAATCCTATGAGAAATTTTTACAAAGTGCTTGTATAGCTAAATCATATCATATTCTTCTTGGGTTAATTTAGCTATTTTATAATTTATCATAAATTTATTTTTCAACTGCCCAGCTTGGTACCTATAAAACTTTTATAATTTATTTGAGGTGATAATTATATAAAAAGTGTTTATTTATAATTTTTAATTAAGCTTTTATATATGAATTTAATGATTTTTAAGTGTGAACGTTGAGAAAGATTAATTATTTACTTACTCTTAAATTATAAAAATGTTGTAAAAGCATTATAGTAAATAAATTAACCATCTTTAAAGGTGGTTAGTTTTTAAAAGATACTTCAAATTTATTAAATCCAATATATTTTTAAAACTTATAATTCTTATAATTAAATAATATAAAAAATGTAAATTGTTATTTTATTGCTATTTATTACATATAGAATTCTATCTTGAAGTTAATTCAAATAATAATAAACCATCCTATAAAAAATAGCCTAGTCGTTTAAGCTATTCTTTATAGGATGGTTCGTATAATACATTTATCAATCAATATTTTAAACTTTGATTGATAAATGTATTATACGAAGGATTTAATATGATTTACGATAGACCAAAGTATAAAGAGCAATATGAAAATTTCATAGGTGGGGAGTGGATTCCTCCAAATAGCAAAGAGTACATTCAAAATATTTCTCCAGTTGATGGAAAAGTTCTTACAAAAATACCAAGATCAAATGAAAAAGATGTTGATTTAGCAATTGAAGCAGCTAAAAAAGGTTTTGAAGAATTTAAACATACATCAGTTGCACAAAGAAGTGCTTTATTGAATAAAATTGCAGATATTGTAGAGCAAAATTTAGAGACTTTAGCAGTTGCTGAAACACTAGATAATGGAAAAGCAGTAAGGGAAACGTTAAATGCTGACTTACCACTATTTATAGACCATTTTAGGTATTTTGCATCAGTTATAAGAGCAGAAGCTGGAACAGTTGCTGATTTAGATGAAAATACTATTTCGCAAGAAATTTATGAACCTTATGGAGTAGTAGCTCAAATTATACCTTGGAATTTTCCACTTTTAATGGCTGCATGGAAATTAGCTCCAGCAATAGCTGCTGGAAATTGTGTAATACTAAAACCTGCTAGCTCAACTCCACTTTCAATACTTTTATTTTTAGATCTAATAAAAGATGTATTGCCTAAAGGTGTTATAAATGTTATAAATGGATCAGGTGGAAAAATAGGTAAATATTTAGTAACACATCCAGATATTAAAAAAGTTGCATTTACTGGAGAGACATCAACAGGTCAAGAAATCATGAGATATGCAACAGAAAATATTATTCCTTCAACTTTGGAATTGGGTGGAAAATCTCCAAACATTTTCTTTGAATCAATTATGCAAGAAGATGATGAATTTTTTGATAAAGCTATAGAAGGACTTGTACTATTTGCATTTAATTCTGGAGAAGTTTGTACATGTCCATCAAGAGCGCTAATTCAAGAGTCAATATATGAACCATTTATGAAAAGAGTGATTGAAAGAGTAAAAGCTATAAAACTTGGTAATCCTTTAGATACTGAAAATACAATGGGTGCTCAAAACTCTTTTAATCAAAAAGAGAAGATTGCTAAATATTTAAAATTGGCAAAGGAAGAAGATGGAGCGGAGTGTTTAGTAGGAGGGGATATTTATCATTCAACAATTAATCCCGATGGTTTTTATATTCAACCAACAATTTACAAAGGGCACAATAAAATGAAAATTTTCCAAGAAGAGATTTTTGGACCAGTTTTATCTGTAACAACTTTTAAAGATGAAGAAGAAGCAATAAAAATTGCAAATGATACAATCTATGGTTTAGGAGCAGGAGTTTGGTCTAGAGATGCTCATCAAATTCATAGAACTTCAAGAGCGATTGAAGCTGGAAGAATTTGGGTGAATTGTTATCATTTATATCCTGCTCATGCTTCATTTGGTGGATATAAAAAATCAGGTATTGGAAGAGAAACTCATATGATGATGTTAAATAATTATAGACATACAAAAAATATTTTAACTTCATTTAATACAAAAGCTTTAGGGTTCTTCTAATAGTTAATTTTATATTTATATGATTTTAGAATTACAAAGAGAAATTATTCTCTTTGTAATATTCAATAAAATCTATCTTTTATTTTCAATATATTTATAACAAACTATAATGACATACAAGCACCCTATTTTAAGGGTTTTAATCTTTACTTTACAACTATAATCAGCTACAATTATTTTTAATTATTTACAAAATTCCACACTTTTTTCTAGAAAAACATCAAAAAGTGTGGATGAATAGAAGGTGCTAAAAATGGCTATTTATAAACCTTATAAAATAAAACTATCTAATGGTACAGCTTCAGGAATGTATCTATTAGCAACTGATGAAGAAATCAAATATGACAAAGATGGAAATACAAAATCTCCTAGTGGAAGAGCATATAAAATTCAAATAGAAGTAGAAGCTATCTATAACAACCGAAGAAAAAGAGGTAAAAAATCATTTAATATTCCATTAGGTACATCAATAGTAAAAGCTGTTCAATCACTTCAAGGTAAAAAAAATGAAATGATTAATCTACTTAAAAGTAAAGGCACTTTAAAAACTGAAAAAGTAACTTTTTCAGATATAAAACAAACTAATGGAAACTTTGCAGATTGCTGGTTATCGTACTATGAAACGCAGTTAGCTACTGATAAAATCAAACATTCAACTTACTTGATTTATAAAAATGCTTTTAATACTTATTTAAAACCTTTACATAAAATGAAAGTAAATGAGATTACAATAAGACATGTACAAAATATTATAAATAATGAATTAAGTAATAAAAAAGCACCTGCGACAATATCAAGAATTAAACCTACAGTAAAACCTTTATTAGAACATTATGATGTGATTTTAAATTGGAAAAAATTAATTGAGCCAAAAATTGATAATGAAAGAAAATATAAAAAATCTAAAGAAGAAACAAAACAAATAATTAATGAGTTATTAAATTATAAACATCCAGAAGTAAGAGCTATCTTCCATTTTTCATTAACAGGAAGAAGAATATCAGAAATTTTAGCTTTAAGATATGAAAATATAAATTGGAACACTAATTTAATACCAAAAGAGAATGTTAAAACAAGAAAAGATATTGAATTTAAGCTTACTCTACCTCTAATTGATGCTATTAAATCAAGAGGAAAAATAAAAAAAGAAGGACTAATTTTTTCATTAAGTAGTAAATGGGTACTTGCAAACTTTAAAAAATGTATGGCAAATTTAGGAATATATGATTTACATTTACACGATTTAAGAAGCTTAGTTGCACAAACTGCATTAGATAATGGAGCAAATATATATGATGTATCTGCATTATTAGCACATTCTAATATTGCAACAACAGAAAAAAGATATGTTGATAAAAATAAAGACCATGCTCAAAAAGCACTTGATAAGTTTACTAGTGCAACAACTCTATTATTGGAAGAAGAGATAATTGATGTAGAAGTTGTTGAAGATAATTTTTTAGGTATTAAAAAACTCTTTCCAAATGCATCTGATGAGCAAGTTAAAAAAGCAATAGCTATTCTAGTGTCTGATAACTTAGATAAATTGAAATAATATGCTACAATTTAACTTAAATTATCAAAATACTTTTACAGAACTTTAAAATTTATAAAAGAATAACTAAAATGAATGAATTAGAAAAAATAGCTATTGAATATCTTAATCAAAACAAACAAAAATTTCTAAATGATTATACAAATACAATAAAAGTAACTGATGAGAAAATAGCTATATTTACAGCTGGTATGAGTGGAGTTGGAAAAACTGAATTAGGGATTTTTTTTAAAGAAAATAATCCTGATATTTTACATATTGATACAGATAATATAAGAGAATTTTTTAAGCCTATTGGTTATGATGGTCAAAATTCTGATGTTTTCCAAAAGGTGGCTAGTAGAGGATTTAATGAACTTTTTAACTATGCTTTAAAACAAAGTTACTCTATTATTCTAGATTCTAATTTTTCTAATATTACTTTAGCAATTCAAAATATTGAAAGATTATTAAAAAGAGGCTACAATATTCATATATATTATCTCTATAATTATCCAAAAGTTTGTTTTGAATATGCAACAAGAAGAGAAATAGTAACACATAGAAAAGTTCCAAAAGAAGTATTTGTAAAGAGTAATATCAACTCTTACAAAACAATTTTAGAGATAAAATCAATATTTAAAGATAGTGTTAATTTACATTTTATAGATAAAAGAAATGACTCTTTTTATGAAAATATTGATGACAATTTTATACAAAATAAAATAGGAGAATATTTTGAAATTTGATAATCAACTTATGCAAAATGCACTTATTAGAATAAATGAATTACAACAAGAAGTTATAGAAAAATCAAAAAGTATTAGTGGAGCAGAAGATTTTGTAAAACAAAAATTAGCACTTTATGAAGAAGATGAAAAAATTAGAGCTATGGCTAAAAATATTAATATTCAAGAGAAAAGAATAACAGATAATTTTTTTAATAAGTAATGTATAAATTACAAAATAATATTTGAAATAACACCTCAAATATTATTTTAACCTTCTACCAAAAATTTTTGTAAAATTAACATACAAAGAGATAAGCAAGAGAACGTTTTATCCTTAGATTTTATCTATTAAACTTAAAATTTTAAATTATTACTCCACCACCAAATAATCTGAAAAATCAGCAAGCATATTTAACACTTGGATGTTGAAAAAAATTAGCAATTTTTTGTGGATTCTTTTGTAAATTCTCCATATAATTTTGAGTATTCTCTTTTAACTCTTTTTGATTTTTTGGAATATTATTTTTATTTCCATTTCTTTTATAATCTTGATTTAAATATTCATCTGGATTAAACTCTGGTGAGTATGGTGGCAAATAAAATAGTTTTATATATTTTGAATTCTCTTCTTCCCATTCTTTTACAAGTTTTGCATGATGAACTCTTAGGTTATCTACAATAAGAAATACTTTTTTACCATTATTTGATTCTATTACTTTTTGACAAAAATCTATAAATTTATCAATATTTATAGATTCATTATAAAGAGCAAACATTGATTTACCAGTATTGGTAATAGCACTTATCATATTGATCTTAAATTTTTGTGCTGGATGATTTAGTATTGGTTTATTTTTACTTCCTATTGGTGCATATCCTTTTAGGTTTGAAGGTAGTGAAACACAAGCTGTCTCATCAGCCCACCAAATATCGGCATTTTCACTTTTTGCTTCTTTTTTTATTTGCGGATACTCTTCATTTAGCCATTTTTGAGTATTTACATCTTTCCTCTCATATGCCCTTTTTATTGGCTTTTTTGAAGTAAATTGCCATTTAGCCAAATAATCTCCAACAGTTGATATTGGCATATCTATTTCTAATTCTCTAAAAATTAGTTGTCTTACTGCCTCTCTTGTCCATAGTGCAAATTTAAATTGTAGTTGTTGTGGATTTGTATCTATAAGCATTCTAATAATTTTAGCTTCTTGTTCATCACTTAATCGCTTACCACTTTTTTTAGGTCGTCCAGCATTCTTGACTTTAAAAATATTAGCTCCACTATTTTTGTATTGTGTATAGTAGGTTGATATAGTTTGAGCTGATATCCCAACAATCTCTGCTACCTCTTTATTTGGCACACCTTTTTCTCTTAACTTTATGGCTATCTTCCGTTTTTCAGACAACTCTCTTGGTGATAATTTTCTTGCATCTATTTTTTCCATCCCATATTATATTATAATTCAGATTATTTATCGGTGAAGTAATAATAGATAATAAATCTCCATACGAGTCTGTTACTTGCTTTCAATCCCAATTAGTTGATTAGGTCTTAGAACCTCTGTCATTTGGAAGGTAGGATCAAGTCAAGTATTTGCTTATCTGTTTGTATGTTTTTAAATAACTTTTGGTTTTTATTTTTTATATTCAAATATAAACTCCAATTTAAAAGGAAATTTATGTACCAATATTTTCTAGGAATAGATATCTCTAAAGATAGTTTTGATTTTTGTTTTATAGATTCAAACGAGAAGCTATTAGATAAAAATCATTATCTTATGAGTTATGAAGATTTTACTAATCTTGGTGATATTTTATCTTCTTTTTCTAAGGATGAAATTTTAATATGCATAGAAGCAACAGGAATATACCATTTAAATTTACTCTCATTTTTATTAGAGCTTAATTTTAATGTATGTGTTATAAATCCATTGTTTGTTAATGCATTTACTAAATCAATAACTATTAGAAAAACTAAAACAGATAGCAAGGATGCATATACTATTTCTCTATTTGCAAAGAGAAATAGTAGTACACTTAGGCTATCAAAGCTTAGTGATTTAGAAACAATAAAACCTATCATTAGAGAAAAAGAGAAACTTACCAACCAAATATCAGCTATAAAAACTGATATTAAAGCATTAGTTAATCAATTATTCCCAGAATTTTTAAAGAACACAAATATCTTTTCAAAGAGCAGTTTAAATCTGCTCTTGCAAGCTCCTAGCAAACAAGCTATTAGGAACTTGAAAGAGAAGAAAATAGCTTCACTTTTAAACAAAGATAACCAAAGAGGAGCTAAAGCTAAAATCAGTGCTAATGATATACTTTTATTAGCTCAAAATTCTATTGGTATTAACAATCCATCTTTAGAAAAAATACTCATCTCTAAAATCAAACAATTAGAATTCTTACAAATTCAATTAGATGAGTACATTAAAATAATAGAAGAGTTTGTTGACGAACATCACAATGACGATATTGAAATATTAACATCTATTGCTGGTGTTGGAAAAGATAGTGCTTCATCATTTCTTGCAGAGATAGGAAATATAAAAAACTTTGAATCACCTAAGCAAATTATTGCATTTGCAGGCACTGATCCAGCTATTTACCAAAGTGGATCTTCAGTTAATATTAGAGGTTCAATTTCAAAAAGAGGCAACTCTCATTTAAGAAGAACCATATGGCATATGGCAAGAGCAGCAACTGTTTGGAATGAAACACTCAAATCCTATTATGATAAAAAACGAAATGAAGGCAAAACTTTTAAACAATCAGTTATTGCTGTTGCCAATAAACTCATTCGTATTATTTTTAAAATGTTAAAGAACAATACTAAATTTGAATCAAATCACACAAATTTAGCAATATAAAAGTTTCCAACTGAAACTCTTATATTAATTTTTTGATTTAAGTTTAACTATTAATTTAAAATAGTTGACTCATATGAAATATTGATTCATTTTTAATTTCTTTGAAGAGAAAATATTAATCTTTTAATTATAAAGCTCTAGCAGTTTTTTCCCAATAATACTTGGATTTTAAATGGAATTTGAACAAGAACATTTGTTGTTATAAAATATTCTTAAAACTTATTATTACTATAGTAAATTAAGAATTGGTTTTGAGAATAGTTTTTGAGAATTTCTAAATATTGATTCTATGGAATTTAGAAATTTACTTTTTTTAATTCTTGAAAACGATCGTTTGTAAAAATTGATTTATTAAATTGTTGAGAGTAAAATATCTGAAATGATGACTTTAATATAAAAGCTAAAAAAATTAGTGTCTTATATGTAAATTTAGTTTTTTACTTTTTATTGACCTTATTCCCAAATACTATGACTATTAAATTTTTCTAACAAATTATTATATAAATCTTCAACTCTATTTTTATAATACTCTTTCAAAACAGCTTCAAATGGTTTTTGTCCACCATATTTTGATGTATGATAAGGTAGTGCTTTTATGCTATCAGGTAGTTTTTCAATATAAGTTTGAAAAGTGTCAATAAATTGCTTTGATGTTAGCTCTATTAAATTATCAACTAAATTTTGATCAATATCTATACATAAAGCGAGTTGTAATAAATCTGTTTTTTTTACTTTACTGGTTCTGTTTTCAATTTTTAATCCTACATCGTTTTTTTTTGTATCTTTATAAATTTTTGTGGTAGAAATATCATAAAAAGGAGATAATTGCATAGCTCTTTCATCCAATTTGTTGCTTGAATAAATAAGCGAAAGATTCTTTGCATGTAAATCTCCATGACCAATAACTACAGAAAAGACAATAAATCTAAAAAGTTCTACAAGCTGTTCTTTTGAAATATACATTTTTGCAGTTTCCAAAACTTCTCTCATTGAGACTTTATATTTTTGATCACTATTTTTATTCATTAATGTCAGTATTTCATGGTGGTCGATTTTAAGTTCTCCGTATCTATCAAATCTTTTAATGATATAGTGGTAGTCGCTATCATGTTTTATAATTCCATTGTATGGAACACTAAATCCAAAATCTCTAGCAAGGCTCATAAATAAATGTTCATTGATGAGTAAATATGGGATGTAACTTCTATCTTTTTCATTGGGCATGTAGGATGTATAGAATTTACTATAGGGTTTCATGAAATAATTACTATTTTTTGTTTCATCATAAGAAATTGTTTTGTTTATATCATCTTTTATGATACTAAACTTATATTGATATCCTGAAAGTCCTATAACTTTACTATTTGCCAAACCATTTGGATATAAAATTGAGTCATCTATACTTAATGAATAGTCTAAAATATTTGGAAAAGTATAATTGTTATCAAGTATCTCTTCTTTAGTATCAATAAAATTGAAAATATTTTGCTTTTGTAGTTCAAGTTTTTCAATATCATTTTGAGTATAAAATTCATAGCTTCCGTGGATGTCAGTAAGATAAAGTAAAACTTCAATTTGAGTTGAGATATTATTTTGAGCTTTAATGAAGTTTAGTTGCTCAAACTCTGGTAGCATATTTTCAAAAATTGGAAATAGATTGCTTGATATATTTTCTTTTTCTTTTAATCCTTGGAAATAACTGCCTGCAGGTATTTCATCATTGTAAACAAATCTAATTTTTCCAATCTCTTCACTAAGAGTCCCAATAAATTGTTTATTTTTTACTACAAATATTTTCATTATTTACTTCTTTTAATTAAGTACATATACTTAATTTTATCAAACATTTAATAAAAGTCAATATCTACATAGAAAGTCATCTTGACAAAATTTAAAATATTTGATATAGTAAAGTAAATTTACTTTACTAAGACTAATAAATGAAACAAGACTATTTTACTTTAAATAAGCAAGAAATTTTAAAATTTATTTATTCATATGAATTTTTATCCCAGGGGCAGTTGAAAGAGATATTAGTAATATTAAAAAATAAATCTTTAGTATCAAATAGTCTATCATTTAACTCTTTTTTATTGAAGCTTATCGATGAGGGATTAACTCAAAAAAGTATCATTATAAGAGGACATTTAAAAACAAGATATACCTTTAATCAAGATTTTAATATCTATAATTTTTGTAATTCTTTAGAAAAAAATAGTTTTTTTTCTATGAGTACAGCACTTAATATTCTAAAAGTGAGTTATTTTAGAGATGAGTACATATTTATTTCAAAAGAAAGAACAAAAAGAATAAAGCATAGCAATGCAATTTTAACTCAAGAAAATATAAATAATGCTTTTAGTAAAAGACCAAGAAGAACTGCTGCTTATGATAAAATTGATAATCGTATTGTAATTCTACTTGAATCAAATAATACTAATAGTTTTGGAATTATAAAATATGATGGATATAAAATATCTTCAATTAATAGAGCTTTTGTAGAGATGATTACAAATATTCATTATTTTCAATCTAGCAAAAATGTAATTAAAGTTTTTACAAATATAAAAAATAGGCTTGACGTAGATGAGATTTACACTATTATTGAAAAATTTGATTTTATCTATCCTTACTTTCAGTTAGCAGGATTTTATTTGGAACAAATTGGTTATTCACAAAATGAACTTTCAAAATTTCATGCAAAGAAATCAGAACTTAATTTTTATACTGAAAAAAATAAGGACTACTATATGCTAAATAAATATTGGAATATTTTCTATTAATCTAGATGTAAAACGATGTGCTAAACTGGACAGTTGATTTTTGAAAAAAGTTACCTTTAAAAGCATAAACCATCTTTATTTTTTCTACCATTTTAGTTGGAGATTTTGCTCCAAACTTATAAATATCTCAATTGATTGTTGGGACGCAAAGAATTTAGCCACCGAGTGCATTCACACTTGGCCAGCTGACGCATTATGATTTGGCCAGTGTGCGCATCTCAAAGAGAGCCACTAAAACCTTTATGATGCGTCTATAAGTTTGAGTTAAGTTTAGAAGTATTCTTCAATATAATACACCTAAAAAAGGTGTAAATAATGAGGAGAATAGATATGAGTAAAATCAAAGAAGTATTAAGATTAAAGCTTCTTAATCAATTGTCAAATAGACAAATACAAACTATTACTGGAGTTTCCAGGAATAGTGTTGCTAATTATGTAACTTCATTTAATGAAATGAATCTCTCTTTGGAAAAAACATTAAATTTAAATGATGTAGAGGTAGAACAACTATTTCATCCTAAAAAACCTTCGGAGAAAAAATCAACAACTACAGCTATTGAAATAGATTGGGATAATGTACATTATGAACTTTCACAAAAAGGGATGACTAGAAAACTATTGTATGAAGAGATTTCAGTAAATAACCCAAATATCTATAGTTATAGCCAATTTAATCGTTACTATAATAAATTTGTACAAACAGTAAATCCTTCAATGAGACAAATACATTATGGTGGAGATAAACTTTTTATTGATTATAGTGGTCTTACAATGCCAATTGTAAATCAAAGAACTGGTGAAATAAGTAAAGCTCAAATATTTGTAACAGTTCTTGGAGCTTCAGGTTATACCTATGTTCATGCAAGTATGACTCAAAGCACAAAAGATTTTATAAATTCCAATATAAATGCTTTTTATTTTTATGGAGGTGTTCCAAATATATTAGTACCTGATAATTTAAAAGCAGCAGTTATAAGTAATAAAAAAGGAATAGTAAAACTAAATGATGCTTATGCTGATATGGCTAGACATTATGGAATAGCAATAGAACCAGCACGACCATATAAACCACAAGATAAAAGTAAAGTAGAACTAGGAGTTAAAGCAATTCAGCGATGGATACTTATGAGATTGCGTCATCATACTTTTTTTAATGTTGATCAATTAAATGAAAAGATAAATAAATTGCTAGATTTTTATAATCTTAAAAAAGTAAGAAGATTTAATAAAAGTAGAACTGAACTATTTGAACTGTTAGATAAACCATATTTACACCCTTTAAGAGCAAATCGGTATGTTTATAAAGAGTTTAAAAAAGCTACTGTTGGAATTGATTACCATGTTGAACTTTTAGGAAATGGATACTCTGTACCATATCTTTATTTAGGTAAAAAAGTAGATATTACATATTCTTCAACATCAGTAGTAATTTCACTTGATGGAAATGCAATTGCACATCATAAAAGATTATATCAAGCATATACAGATTCAACCATGAAAGAGCATATGCCTTTAGAACATCAGTATCAATATGAGAAGTGGAATAGTAGAAGAATTTTAAATTGGGCAAATAGTATTGGAAAAAATACAAGTTTATTAATGCAACAAATAATGGATTCAAAAGGCCATGAAGTAAGAGCTTATAAATCTTGTATAGCAATACTAAGTTTCTCAAATACTTATGGAAAAGAGGAGATTGAAAAAGTCTCAAAAGTTGCACTTGAAGCAAATATTTTAAAAGTAAGTTTAATTGAAGCAATGCTAAAAACAAAAAGTTATCTTTACTATTACACTCAAGAAAAAAGTGTAAATAACTCTTACTTGAATGACCATGAAAATATTAGAGGTGGATTATATTATGCAAAAAGTGATATTTAACTTATCGACAAAAATTAGAAAAATAAAAACAATAAGGAAAAAATCATGATATCAGTTGATACAATTGTACAGCAACTAACAATATTAAATCTAACAGGATTTAAAGATTCATTATTGCATCAAAGTAATGATGCTAATTACAGCTCATTGAGCTTTGAAGAGAGGCTTTATCATCTATTTGAAGCAGAGATTATTCAAAGAGATAATAAAAGAATCAAAAGAGTTTTACAAGCTGCAACCCTAAAAGATAAAACAGCTTCACTAGATCAAATAGAGTATCTTCCAAAAAGAAATTTAGATAAATCAGTAATTATGTCATTAGCAACTGGAAATTTCATAAAAAACAATCAAAACGTTCTAATTACAGGTCCAAGTGGTGTTGGAAAGAGCTTTACCATGCAATGTCTTGCAAGAAGAGCAATTGATTTAGGATATACAACAAAGTATTATAGAGTTTCAAACTTACTTGAAGAAATTAGAGTTTCAAGAATGGCAGGAAATTATACAAAAACTTTAGCAAAAATCTCAAAATTTAAACTTTTACTTCTAGATGACTTTGGAGTATCTGCTTTAAGACCTGATGAAGTAAATGATTTATTTGAAATTATAGAAGATAGAGTATTTAATGGTTCAATAATTATAACAGCTCAACTTCCAATAAAAGATTGGCATGCATATTTAGGAAATGAAACAATAGCTGATGCAATGATGGATAGACTTATTCATACTGCACATAAATTGGAATTAAAAGGTGGTTCTATGAGAGAATATTTAGCAAAAAAATAAAAACATTTGGCCACTTATGTTACAATACACCAAGAATACTTTTTAACTATTCAACTGGCCAAATGTTTATGCATTTGTGTGGCCAAGTGCATGCGTCTCAACAATTGATATTTGATTCTCTATTTTCTTTTAATCTATGGTATATAATTTTACAAAAATTGGGATTGAATCATAATTTTAAAATCTATTCACTTTTGTTTTTCCAGTACATTATAACTCATCAAAATTTGGTATATCAGACCTTAAAAGTTTTCTGAAATAATCTTGTCTTACACTAAATCCAATTTCTTTTAATTTATCATCAATAGCTTGTAATTGACCCTCCGAAAGATAAATATTAACAGGAGTATTTAATTTCTTTGTAAACTTTTTAGGGCGACCGATTTTATCCGTTTTTGAATCTGTTATCTCTTTTGTTTCGATAATTACATTCAAATCGTCTATCTTTACAGGTTCTATTTTTCTTTTTGCCATTTTCTTTCCTTTAATCTTATTTAGTATTAGTTAATATTTTATAATATTAATTATTTCTCAATACCTTGATTTTTAGATATTGCTTTATCTTTTAGTTTAAAAGTTTTTTTTTGTTCTAAATTGTTTTTATTTTCTATTAATATTTCAACTTTTTTAAGAATATTTTGTGAATAATTATCTGTAATATCGATATCTTTTGAAGAAACTAATTTGTGTTTTTTGACTTCATCTTTTAGAAGTAGATTTAACTCTTCTGTTCCAGCATAAGATACTTTTTCGTGTACAGCAAATAATGACTCTTTACTAAAATTTTTAGGGTATTTCTCAAGTAAATATCCTAAATCATAAAAATCTCTAATTTTATCTCTACCGCTAAAAGCAATAGTTTTCATTTTTATTAGTTCATCTATTGAATATACATTTACTCTATCAATATTTTCATATTTTAAAGAGTCAGTTTGCAGAAATATTTTATTTCTATTGCTTACTTCTATTTTTAGATGATAATCTTCTAAGTGAGATTTAGCTTTGTAATCTATCATTGCTCTAAATACAGTATCAGTATCTTTTTTAATATTTATATTCCAGTTTTTAAAATCTTTATGATTTTTAAGTTTATTTATAAAATTCATATTATTACTTTTTGCATCAAAATCTAAATCTTCTGAATACCTATTTAATCCATACTATAAAGATAAAGCTGTACCACCTTTAAGTACAAAATTATCTCCAAAATATGGCAATATACTTTTCATAAGATTAATTCTATCTTCTTGGTATTTTTCAAGCATTTTTTATTTCCTTAAAATATAGTTTTGTGAGTTCATATTTCATAAAATCTTCAATATTTTTATACTTGTTAATAATTTTTGAGTATTTAAACAATTCTACTGCTTCATCATCATCTAAAAAATCATATACACAATTTTGAAGTTCTCTTGTATTATTTTCATAAACTAAATCAGCAATAGCTCTTGGATAGTTTGCTGTATATTCATCTTTATTTAAAAAAGGTATATATCTTTTTGAAATACCACTATCTTTTAATATTTCATTGTAAGGATATTTTTTTAATTCTTTCTTCTCATTAAAATAAAATTGTGGGTGCCAATCAGCAATATAACCATTAGAAGTAGGAATATTTAAAGCTTCCCAGCCTGAAATATAATCATTTGCAGACATATATTAATTCCTTTTATTTTTTATATTCTATCGTAATTATGAATTAATATTATTAAGTATTAATAAATACTATTTAATATTATAAATTATCTTTTATAAAATCTTTTAAATATTGATGAAATTGATTTTTTAGTTCTTGATTATCTTTAATCATAGTTTTTATAATGTTTAATGTTTTTTTAATATCATTTGGAAAATTAATTCCAAAATCTTCTTTATCAAAATCTATAAATATTTCATTATAAATTCCAAGCTCTCTACATCTTTTTTTTATTGCCATAATAGAGTTGTTTTTTTTCCATTTTGATATCGCTTGTTGAGATATCTCAAGTTTAGTTGCAAGTTCATGCATACTAAATACATTAAAATAAGCCATTAGCTTATTTATAAGAATTTCAGAATTCAAATTTGACCCCAATAAAAATAATAAGTATCATTTCAAGATTATATATTTTCATTATATCCCTCTTATTTAAATTTTTCATATTTTAACTGTAATGAACAGTTATTAAGTCAACAAGTTCATCAATTAGCTTATCAACATTTTTATATTTAATATTTTGTTCAAATTTACCTTTTATATCATCTTTTTTACTATTTTCATCTACTAACTTTCTCATAAGAGTAGTTTTTGGAAGAAATAGAGTAGGAAATCTTACAAATCCATTTACTTCTATATGTTCTTGAAATTCTTTTATTTTGTCATCTCTAGTTGTTTTATCCACAATAAAAGCTCCATTTAAAATGAATATGATTTTAGCTTTTATATTGTTTTTCAAAATATAGTGAGCTGTTCTCATGCTTTCAGAAATACTTTCATAATCATCAAAAGAGGGGATAATATAAAAATCACTTTTTAAATCAACTAACCTCTCATCAAAATATCCACCCAAATCACAAATTAAATAATTTGATTTTGTTCTTATTGTTTGTTCTGTAATTTTATCTCTCAAAATTAAACTGTCATCATTTCTAATAATAGATTTATTTTCAGGAATATTAATTGTTGAAACTACATTATAAGCTTCACTATCTCTTTTTTTATCAAAATTTAAAATAGTAGTATTTAGTTTTTCAGCTAATAATCTTGCAATTGAGCTTTTCCCACCACTTCTAAAATTTGCTGTTGTAATAAGTAACATTTCTTTTCCTTTTATTTGATATTTATTAATATTTTTTAGTATTAATAAGTTGCTTAAGAACCATGATTTTAAAATATTTATAAATGCTTAATAGTATTAATAAACATTAATTAATATTTGTAATTTAATTTTGGTCAAAAAAAATATAGCACCAAGATTCATCCTTGGTACTACATTTATACTATTTTTTAAGACGGTACAAATAAATTCTGTTTTATTCTTTTCCGTTATTATCTTTCAGCTTCTATGCTTTTCCTCTCTTTTAATTTAAATGGTTTTTTATCTGAAATATCATGACCTGGTTTCTCATTTAAATCTTTTTTAATTTCAGATATTTTATTTAATTCCCATTCTTCTATTTTTTGAGGGAAATGGTATTTTTCTAGAAGCTCTTTTGCTTCATTATGATTTAGTTTATTCCAAGTTTGAACACCTTTATCATCTATATTTAAATGTTTGATTTCAGAAAGATCACTGTTTGCCATTAGATAGTTTGATTTTAAATTTGATTCAAAAAAAGCTGATTGAAGAGTGATAAATTTTGGATAATGATTTTCTAGTTGAGTTTGATATTCTTTTAAAATTGGAAAATCTTCATTTTTAGTAAAATTATAATCTAAGGATATATCTTGTGTTTTATAGGAATTTTCAAGCTCTTTTAGTGAGCCCTTGTTATTCTTTAAATCATCAATAGTTATAAATTCTGAATCAAACCCTCTTTTAAAAAGGTCATTTTTACTAATATCTAAAGCTTTTTTGTACTCAAGATCTGATATGTCTTTATTGTTGAGCTCTTTATTTGAAAGATCTTGTAAAAATTTGTAATCATCAATACTTTTATTAAAAATATTATCTTTCCAATTAGGAACATTATAATTGATTGAAAATTCATGAGTTATATTTTTTTCTAAAGCTTTATCAATATATCTCTCTTTCACAAAATCAACAATTTTAAAGCTATCTTTAACTGCTTCATAAATTTCCGTTTTTTTATCTTCTAAATCTTTTGTCCAGCTATCTATATAACTTTGATGGTTACCTAAATTATAATCCATTCCTAGCTCTTTTGCTTGCAAAAAACTATAAATTTCAGCTCTTAATTCTTCTTTTGCATATGCAGGGGTACCAAAAGAATTTGCTAAATCTCTATTTAGTCTTGATTTATGTCCTGTTGAGTGTCCTAGTTCGTGAAAAGCTGTACTGTAATAAGCTTCAGCACTTGTAAATTGTTCTTTCAATGGTAGTACAATTTCATCATTTGAGGAGTCATAATATGCTCTTGTTTGATAAAGATGTTTTATTTTTACATCATTTATATTGTCTAGAACTTTTTGGCACTCTTCATTTGAGATAAAATCTTTTTTCTCAAAATTATTATCTTTGTACAAAGCTTTAAACTTATCCATATTAATATCTTTTATTTGAGCTATATTAAAAACATTAGAGCCTTTAAATATCAAATCAATTTTCTTTTCTCTGTTTGAATCTACTAATAATTGTTTAGATTTATTATCTAAAGTTTTATCACTTAATATTTTTTTCTCTTTTTTTTCAATATCTTCTTGTGTTCTAACTTTTCTCTCAAAATATACAATATCTGTAGATTTACTACCTTTTTCAACAAAACCACCTAGATCTTTTATCTGCTTAAATGTAAGCCAAGAATTATCTTTATAATTTTTTTCAATCCTAATTAAATCAAGCATAAATGCATTCATACCTTGATATATTGTTCCAGTTACAGGATTATGCGCTTGATATTTAAAATCATTTGCTTTCCACTCTTTTAACCAAGGAGCTGTTCCATTTTTAATAGCTTCATAGAATATATCAGCTGTTTTTTCTATGTGTTCTTCATATTTCATCACTAGGTACCTCAGTGTATATATCTATATCATCTTCATTTTCTAATTCCTGATACATTCTTTTAAAATCCTCTTCAGATTCTAATTCAATGATCTTTTCATCTATTTCTAAATTTTCATTATTTTCCATTTTCATTTCCTAGATATTTTTTATTAATTTTGCTTGATAATATTTTGTTTGTAGATATTTTTCATATTTATCAATATAACCATTTTTAAAACCATTTATAAAAGAGCCGGTATTGTAAGCACTTAGTGCTTCTTTGACTCTTTTTATTTTACTTTTTAATACATCTGTTTTTAAATAAAAGTTGTAAAAAACTGTACTTGCAAGATATATGTTTTTGCAAGGATCTAAAGCTTCATCTAAATTTGTGTCAAGTCTTTTAAAATTATCACTATTTAGTTGCATATAACCAACATCAATACTAAAACCTTGATTGATATAATTCACTGCAATTTTTTTAGCTTCATCTTTTGTTTTTGGATTAAAAGATATGTAGCTTTTTCCATCTTTATTTACATTAATTGCAAAAGGTTTTTTTGCACTCTCATTTTTAATAATTGCTTGCACTACATTTGTTGAAACATTTATGTTTTTACAGTTTTCAATAAATAGTTGATCTATCATCATCTCTCCAAATTTTTTGTGTTGGTTGTTTTATGTTTTAAGGTAAATACTTTTTTATTTCTACAATGCATTTCTGCTAAAAAATCTGTCATATCAAAGCCTTTAAAGAGATTTAGATTATATTTTTTAGCTTCATTTTCCCAATCCCAGGACTTTACACTTTTAGTAATACCTTTTAATTGATCTACTATTTTTTCTGTTCCTTTTTTTCCAGCATCATCATAATCATAAGCAACTATAATTTTCAGATTTGAAAATAGATTTAAATGCTCTTTTTGTATATCGCTATTTTCTGCGCCTAAAGTTATTGCTCTATAACCATTCCCTAGCATATTTAAAGTGTCTTTTTCTCCAGCACATAGATATATTTCAGCATCCTTGTCTTTTTGGTACTGTTTTAAATCTGTAATATTAAAAATAGTTCTTTTCCTACCTTTACTAAATAAAACTTTAGGAAGTTTAATTTCTTTATCATCTTCATCTAAAAAAGGTTTTGGATTTTTATTGTATTTCCAAAAAGTTATAATGTTTTCATTTTCATCAATAATTGGCATAATTAATCTATCTGATTGTTTTATATATCCAATTTGATACTTTAAAGCTAATTCTTTTTGTTTTGTAAAGCACATAGATGGTAGAGCTTCATTCAATAATTCTCTAAATCTATCAAAGTTTTCCACTCTTTGATTTTTAAATTCTTCAACAAAATCTTTTGAAATAAATTCACTTTTTACATGATTATTTGTCATTTTTTCTTTTGAAAAATCTATTTGAATAGGAAGATTTAAAAGAGTATAAGCTTGATCTTTTAATTCGTTAAATTTTAAAGTTGGATTAATAAGTTGTAAAAAATCTATAATATCCCCATGATTTTTTGTGTAATTATTAAAAGGACTGGCAGTCCAACAATGAATAGAACCTTTTTCATTTATTTTCATGTCAGGAGTGTTTGAACTATTCCAATGAAAACTACCATTTTTAAATACTTCAAAACCAAGTGATGAAATAGCATTCATCACTTGTTCTTTTGTTGCTTTAAGTGCCATTATCTTACAAAATCATTATGGCTTCTAATCTTTTGTCTAGGTTTAAAAGCTCTTAGTTTTTGGTGATTTGGAGGGATATTTGTTTTCTCTGGATTAATCTCTTTTTTGCTCTTTTTTTTCATAATTAAACCTTTGTTTATTATCTTTCTATATCTTTATCTACTTTTTTGTCTTTAGCTAGATATAGTTTTTTTTTACTAGATTCATTCTGTTGATTTTCCACTTCTTTACTATTTTTATATAACTCATTATTTGCTTGTATTCGGTAACCATCTTTACTTAAAATAACAGTATGTCTTTCGTTTGTTGAGCTCTCTTTATCAATTAACTCTTGTTTTATTTCATCATTTTTCAAAGTTATTCTTGCACTTAGATATGATGATTTTTCAGTAGATGTAATATTGATGCTATCAACTAACTCTTTTGAATTATTATTATCATTTAGTACATGGTAATAAGTTCCATTTTCCTTATCTACTTTATTAAAATTAATATATTTAGATTCATCTTTCGGATCTTCCATAGATTTTAAAACAATATTATTATTCTCATCTTTATTTACAAAAAAATTCTGGTAACCATTTTTTGTGTTTAATGATAAAGAAACAGCACCTCTTTTGGTATCAGCTACAGTTCCTGCTTCTCTTACAATATCAGTTAAAGCAGTTTGTTTTGTTCTATCTAAAAGATTTCCTTCTTTATCTTGATATTTTAAAGAGTTATTTACTTTCACCGCTAGTTGTGGTTTTTCACTTGTTGTTAATTCTAAAAATGCCATTTTTGCTCCTTTTAGCAATATTTTGTAAGAGATTGATTTAAGTAAACTCACTATTGGATAAATTTTTTGGCTCAATTTTTTATACACCAAAAATATAGGCATAAAAAAAGGAAAAGCTATAAAACTTTTCCTTGATTACTAATATTTTAAATAGATAGACTATTTGCTCCAAATCCAACAATTTTTATTTATTGGAATATTTTTATATTTTACATATTCTTTAAAGCTAACTCTTGCATATTCTGATTGTTCTGTAGAAGTTAGTTTTTTATACTCTGGATAAGAAATAGATTTTTCAGCTACTTTTTCATAACCATTTTTCCAATCTTCTTCTAAATACCATTTCTTTGGATCACAAGTATAAATAGGATTTATGTTTGTATACACACTGCTTGCTAATGCTTTGCAAGATTGATTTAAAGTAGGTGAGATTTGGTAAAAAATTTGATAGTTAAAAGAGTATTCATCATTATTTGAATTATTTCTACTTTTAATAGCTACATTTAATTCATCTAAATCACAACCACTTTTTAAATTTTTAATTATGTTATCTCTTAGATTTGTAAATTCTCTATCCTTCTCACCTTCATCTCCAATTGGACATAGTTTTAGAAAATTGCCTCTAGCTTTTAGTGTATCGCTCCATTTTTTATGACTAATTGAAAAATATCTATTTAATGATGGATTGCACTCTTTAGGTCTTGTATTGCTACTTAAACATAAAATTGCTTCACAAGATAGTTTTGTATCCCCTGTTAAGATTTCATTTGAATATAAAAAAGAACTATTTATAAAAATAGCTCCTAAAACTGTTAATTTTTTCAGCATTTGATTCTCCTATTTATCTATTTTTTGGATTGGAATTTCTATGCTTGTTTCATTTAATTGAATCATTTTTTCCCAATCTTTATAATTTGGTTTTTTAATATTTTTCATATGTGAAGATATTTTTCTAAATTTATTTATGAAATATTCATCATTGTAGTAAAATGCTTTATTGCAAATAATCGGTTTTGACCCCTTTAACATCAGTAAAGCTTTGTTTGATGGAAGTTCAATTAGTTCTTGAGGAAGCATCAAAGCTCTTCTTTGTTCACTAAGACTATGAGAAGAACTTCCTCCCTCAAGTAATGCTCCATGATTAAAAGATCTTGATTTTACTTCGACTGTTGTATCACCTAATCTTTTACTAATTTTCTCTGCTTCTTCAAATTCACTTGGAGTGTAATAAATTTTTGCACCCATATTCTGTAATAAAGTACTCGCTCCATCTTTTCCATAACCATCTGGAATAGGAGCTTCTAATTGACTAATTGCTTGAAATATCATCATTATTCTTAGATGATAACCAGATATATATGAAACTCCCTTTTTAAGAATTGGCATGTTTCCAATACTTGTAAATTCATCCATTAAAAGTAAACAACTGTATATTAAATCTGGATTATTTTGAGGTAATTCTTTTGTATTTACATTTATTAGTTGAGAAAAGAATATATTTAATATAGGTCTAGAAATTGCAAGTTTATCAGGAGTTATACCTATATAAATGGTTGTCTTTTCTTTTCTTAAATCTCTTAAATCAAAATCACTTGCAGCTGTTGCAGTTGTAATTGGTTCATTTCTATAAATCATAAGAGGAGCGTTAAAAGAACTCATAACGCCTGATTTTGTATTTTGACTATCAATAGTAAGATAACTATTTAATCTATTTTTTGTCTCTTTTGATACTATATCAAGAAAATCTAGATATTCAAATGTATCATCAAAACCAGATATTTTTTGCTCTTCATTGTTTTCTCCTTCAATTTTTAAATCAAATCCTGCACTTAAATTTAGTAAGCCACAAAGTGACCATTCAACCTTTAAATTATTTTCATCTAAAAATTCTTTACCTTCTGCTGTTAGTGCTAAATCTTTATAAAGATAAGCAAGACCTATAAAAAGATTTTGTGCTTGTTGATTGAAAAATACAGTTGTGTTATCTCCATCAGCTGGATACAATAGATTCACAAAATCTAGTAAATCATTATCCATAGTCATATTGTTTGTTAAATCTATGTAAGTTAGTGGATTGTATCTATGGGTTCTAAAATCAAATGGATTAAATAAATAAACTTTTTGACCTAAAATATCTCTTCTATATTTACTTGAAAAGTTGAAACACTCTTGTTTGATATCTAATACAACGCAACTTTCTTTCCACTCCATTAAGTTTGGAATAACTATAGCAACACCTTTACCACTTCTTGTTGGTGCACCTAATGCTAAAAATTCACTACTTTGCCATTTTAAAAGCTTTCCATTTTCAAGTTTTCCTAGAATTAAACCATTATCATTTAATAAACCTAATTTCTTAATTTCTGAGGTTGATGCAAATTTTGCATTACCATGTAATGATTTTTTATTTGGAATCAAAATTAAAAATAGCCCAATAAAACTAAAAAAACTTATAGTATATGCCAATGCTTCATATGCTTTTGGATAACTATTTACCAAAGCTTTGTAAGTAAATAAAAGATCATATTGATTATTTATCATTTTAAAAATATTTATACTAAAAAAACCATTTAGGAAAAATACTAAAATGCCTGTTGTTATGTAGCTAAATATCAAAACAAATAATATAAAAAATATGATTTTACTTTTATTGATATTTTCCATCATTAAACCCTTTGTAGTAAACCTCTCCAAAATGCCTTATGCCATCAATATTTTCGATATGAATAATTACATCGATAACTAGTTGAAGGCTTTTTTTAATTACTTCAAATGGTATATTTTGTACTTGAGAATTTAGTTCTACCATGCTACTTAGCCTATAAAAGGCTTGTTCAATTCCTCCTGCATGTATAGAAGTGATGCTTCCACCATGACCACTATTTAAAATATTTAGATATTCATATGCTTCAGCTCCACGTAATTCAGCTAGTAAAATTCTATCAGGCTTCATCCTTAGTGATGATTTAAGTAAAGTTGTACTTGTAATTGGATCACTTTCTTTAGCTTCACTTGGATAAAAAAGTTGCACATAGTTTTTATGATTATAAAAAGATATTTCTTCTGTATCTTCAATTGTAATTATTCTTTCCTTGTCGGGAATATAATCTATTAGAGATTTCATAAATGTAGTTTTTCCACTACCCGTTGCTCCAGCAATCACAATATTTTTCCCTTGCCTAATTGCTTCTAATAAAAAAGAATCCCACTCTTTTTTTTCAAATAAATTAATTAAATTCTTTTCTTCTGAATTTGACATCTTCTCATCACTTCTTATTGCATTATCAAACATACCTTGCTTTTTATAATCTTCCATGGTGTATCTTACCCTTGAAGGTTTTCTAATAGTTACTGATATTCTAAATTTCTTTGTAACTGGAGGAATAACCACTTGAACTCTTTCACCAGTGTTAAGTGTTGCACTTAATACTGGTTTATTGTTTTTGAGAGTATCTTCTTTGTAACTTGCAAGTGCAATTGAAAATGCCATTATCTGTTCAAATGAAATATTTCTTTGATGTTCGGTCCATAAACCTTTATTATTTTGAGTCCAAATTGCTCCATCTCCGTTGTAACAAATTTCATTTATAGATTCATCATCCAAATACTCACCAAATAAATTTCTAGTTTGAATTTCCAAACTTCGTGAATAGTTATTTATACTCATATTAGATCTTCTTTTTTAATTTGTAAACTTTTGAAAAGTCAATATCTCTATTTACATAAGCTCCTACCAAATCACCATGTTGTTTATAAATAGTTGGTTTTATATTTATAAATTTCTCAAGAGCTATATTTGCCATATTTGATGCATTTTCTCTTGTATTCTCAGAATAATCAATTTGATTTCTACTGCTGTTGCCATTATTCTTATTTGTGAGTTTCCAAGCTAAAACATTAAATACATCATCTACTGCACTTAGTAAAATAGAACTTCCAAATCTCATCATCCATTTATGATCAATTTCTCCTTCTAAACCAGCTCCACCTAACTCATCACTAGCACCACTATTTAATGGTATTCTTAAATGATTTGGGGTCCTTATCTCTTGCCAAATTACAAAGTATCTACTTGCTCCATCGTTTGCATCTCCACCTTTAAATGTTCCAAATAGTTTTGAACCTCTTTCAATTAAAAGAATATTTCCATTACTTGAGTAGATGTTTTGACTAACAGTACAAGAAGTGCTGCCACTTAAATTTGAAATAAATCTAGTATCTAATGAACAACCAATATATGAACCTTTTGGAAGTAAAAAATCAGGATTAAATTGACTTATTTTTGCAATTGAGGGAGCAAATGTATCTCCACTATAAAGATCTGAACTATCGCTTTGTAAATCATTATTTTTATTTTGTTCATTTTTTAATTCTTCAATTTGTCGATTATATTCATCATTTGGATTTGAATTTTTAATTAACACTTCACTCTCTCCTTTTACAATCATTTGTTTAAACATAGGTGGTTTTAGATTTGTTGTAAAAGTTTCACCGCTTTCTTTTATAATTTCAAATTGTTTATTAGTTTTTAAATCTTCAATACTATTTAAAAATTCATCTTTAGGATTTTCTTTAATAGGAAGCTCTTTAGATAAAGGTTTTACAATAGTTGCTGCAATCTCTTCTTTTTTCACTTCATTTTCTTTGGAACTCCCAAAAATAGTTACAACGGTTTTATAAACAAGATATAAAAAAATAATTACACCCATTATAATAAAAAGATAAGTTTGCATCTTTTTTAATGTACTTGCACCTGGTTCTTTCATATCAGTAATTTTTGGATTGATTATCTTCTCTTCATTTCTTAACTCATCTTTTGAGTCATCAGCTCCTTCACTGTTATATATTTTATTTTCCATCTATAAGCTCCCTTTGAATATCTTTTGAGATTGTTGTTTGTTGAACCTCTTTTGGATTAATTCCAAAGCTTTTATTCCAAATACCAACAATTCTATCTCCGCTTCTTAGAACAAATTGTTTAGCTGTTTTTTGAATAACTAAAACATCATAATTTCCATCTTTTTTAATATGTGTATTTAAAATGCTCTCTTTGTCATTTTCATATAAAAATACAGATGGAATATCTTTTATACTGTTAAATCCAAGGTAGGTAAATTGTCCATCATCATATGCAAAAGTAGGGGATATATTTTCACTGTATTTATTCTGGTTCATGTAATAGTCCCAATTTCTAGGAATAGCTGTTTTATTTAACTCTTCTCTTATTTCATCTTTTTGGATAATCTCTTTTTTCAATTTCTCCTGTTGTTGTTTTTTATTTAGTTCTTCTTGTGGATATTTAAAAGTAAATTTGAAGTAGCTATTTTTATCGGTATTTAAATCAAGATTAAAAACATACTCTCTTTTATTTGTAAGTACAATAAGATTTGTTTTCCAATCATTTGGATTTGGATCAATAATCATTTTTTTATTAACTGTTTCTCCTAGTTCATCAATTGCAAAGTTGCTTTCATAGGATTTTGGTTTTATAAATACAAAGTTTCTTCTATCTTGAATATCCCAACCAGAACTAAAACCACTTGCCATATCTAAAATTCTTTCATCTTCGGCAAACTGTATAACTGTTGTGTATCCATTTTTTGCAGAAATTTGAAATACATCATCTTTATTAAAATTTGTATATACAATTCTTTTATCAAATAATGTACTTTTTGGAATATCAATTGCAAAGAGTACATTTATTGTAAATATTGTGAAAAAAACTAATTGTTTCATTCTTATGCTCCTATTAATAATGTTTTATTTCTTCATCAACTCTGTATGAAGAAACAACAAATCCAAGTGGGTTTTCTAATCTATTTTTTGTATTGAGTTTTATTGGTAAGTATTCATAAGCAAGTGTAATTACTTTAATACTTTTTTCAATATTTTCACTTGAAGCATCTTTTTTAATTATTTCGGCTCTAATGGTACTTGTTCTAGTTCCATTGCTTTCATTTAGAACAATTGATAAAATATTTACATCAAGTTCTACATTGTTTTTATAAATAGAAGTTTTTCCATATTTTTCATTTGTCATCTCTTCTATATAATTATCAGCTACTTTTTTACTTGAATAAAGTTGAGTTGTTTCATAGTCTTGGTTTAAAATATTGTAAAAATATTGTTCTCTTGTTTTTACATATTTATAGATAAAATGTTTATCCCAAGCTTCACTGGTTGTTAAAATTTCTTCTTGAACATCAGTTATCACATCTAAAAAACCATTTTTATCAACTTTTACAACTGCTAAATCTACTCTTTTTAAAGGTAACATCACTATAATTGCAATTGTTAAAAGTAGAGAGATAAACCCAAAAATAAAAGTTACCAGCCAGGCTCTTTTATTGCTTTTATCAATTATATAAAGCCTTGAACTCTCAAAATCCAAGGCTTTACTTTGATTAAAATTATCATTTGTAATATTTTTAGCCATTACTTAACTACCTTTTCATTACCAATAATCTCTTGATTTATTTTATTTATTGGTTGCCAGTTTTCTTTGTTTTCGAACAAATTCTTATTTTGAATATCATTTATATTTGGTTCTAGTTTTTTTGAACAACCAACAAGTAATAAAGATATAAACAGTATTAATAAATTACTAATTCTCATTTTTTTCCTTTGATTGATTTGCCAAAATTTAGGCATAAAAAAAGGCAGAACTATAAAGTCCTACCTTTGATTTAATATTTTGATTTACTAATCTTATTTAGATTTGGTGTTTCTAAATTGTTTTAGATAATTACTAGTGGATTGACTTGCTTGATTAAAGCCACTTTCTCCAACGCCTTCAATACTAACCTGTGCTAATTTCTCTGCTATTGTTACAACAGTTTTAAGAAGCATAAATAGTAAAAAACCATACATAATTCCCTGCATTCCTATTGCAATTGCATCAACTTTATCTGCGTTCATATCAACCTTTGTTAAAAATTCTCCATATTTTAATGAGAATTGATTTAAAAGCATTCCGACCATATAAACTGTAAGTAAATTTCCTATGAATATAGCTAACCATTGTGTAAACACATTTTTAAACCATCCATAAAGTCTAGCGAATATTACTATTGGTGCTAGAATTAATATTAATCTTAATGTAATGTCAGTTGTAATCATCACTAAAAATGCGGGAACAATTCCTATCATAAATGATATCAGATTTAAAATTACTCCAATTAATGATTGAAATATACTTCCATCCCATATCTCAGCATTTTCATATAGTTTTGCATTTAATTTAATAACTGCATCGAGCTTTGCATCTAATACAGCATACAGGTTTTCTCCGCCACTAAAAGAGTTATGTAGCTGCTCCATTGCATCTTTCACTAAATCTAGCCATCCTCCAATATTTAGTGCAAAAATTGCTATAAACATCTTTAACATTAGGTCAAATATTACATCTCTTATAGGATCATTTATTTTTCCTATTAAAGTTAGATAAGCTTTAAATATTACTTGTATCGTAATTGTAATAGCTATTAAAGAAGCAAGAGTTGTAATTAAATCAGAGTTTGATTGAGTTCTTAAAAAATTTAAAATTTCATTTATTGTTGAACCTAATTTTTGAAATACATCCATGAATTCCTTTCCTTAATATAGTTATCTTATTAAATAACCTTTGTTAAGTTCTAATAGAACTTTATCTACAACATCTTTTCCATATTTTGGATAGAGTTGACCTTTTATGACAGTTAAATTAAGTTTTATACCACCATGTGTACTGTTAAGTTGAGTCATCTCATTTTTAACTTGTTCGTAAGTGAACCATTTGTTTTTTGTTTTTAAATCTTCAATCCAAGATTGAACAATTTCCTCTTTATGACTAGCTTCTGCTACTTCTTTTGCTTTCATATAGCCAAGAGTTACTGTATCTCTTTCAAATTGTATTTTTGCATTTTTAAGAGTTTCATCTTCAGTGCAACCTGTAAAAAGTAAAGTTGCTAAAACAGTTCCTGCAATCAATTTTTTCATCTTAGTTCCTTCTTTATAAATAATTAATTATATTATATCTTTTTTATTAAATAATACTAATTAATTAGTTTTACACTCTTTCCTAATCTATTGTGAAAATCACGAGTGTGTTGTTCTTCTTCTGCCTTTTGTAAAGCTTCATTTTGTTTATACATCATATCAAGCTTCATTTGTGCAACTTGAATATTTCCTATTTCTATATTTATAGCATTGGCTAAATCCTGGCTCTCTTTGATATCTTTTGAAGCTGATACATTTTTCCCAAGTGATTCTAAATTTTGGGAAGATTTATTTATCATATTGTTTGTAGCTTGAACAGTTGCAATATTATTAACTTCTCTTTTTAGTACATTTTTACAATTTGCAATTTCCCATTCTCTACTTAAATCTTTACATCTATCATAAACATTATACTTATCAAAAAGTTGGTCACTCATCTTTCCAATTTGCCCTGATTTTGTTCCACTAAGATTTAAATAATCATCACCATACATTTTAGAATATTCACTTAATTTGTTTAAATCTTTTAAAAATCCAACAGTATCTCTAACACCTGTTTTACTTAGCAAATCATTTTCATAAGCTTTTAATTGATTTTGATAATGTGTTGCAGTTTTTGCCCATCTTTCGGCCTCTCTCGCCCATTCTTCTATGGTTTTTATATTTTGAGCCATTGATTGTGCGTTTGCAACTCCATCTACAACAGGAATACCACTTGCATTTAATAAGTTTATTGTAATTAATATACTTAATATATATTTTTTCATTGTTTTTCTCCTTTATATTTAACTTTTTATTCCATTGAAAAAAAGAATATTTATTTTTTCAAAATCTTTTTCTAATGGATTTATTACCTGTAATTTTATATTTCCTGTGACTTGATTATCTAA
Source organism: Aliarcobacter cibarius (assembly GCF_013372265.1). Lineage (NCBI taxonomy): Bacteria > Pseudomonadati > Campylobacterota > Epsilonproteobacteria > Campylobacterales > Arcobacteraceae > Aliarcobacter > Aliarcobacter cibarius. The sequence continues at coordinate 2,180,679 of NZ_CP054051.1, read as the reverse complement.
GAAATATTTTTTATACTCTTTTATTAAATCTTCTTTTCCTATTAAAACTATCTCTTGTGAATTGTGAGCTATAAAGAAAGTTTTAACAATTTCGCTATTTTTAAAAAAATTATCTCCTTGCTTTTGAGCGACTATTTGATAAGTCCAGTTCTCATTTTTTAAAAATGGGTCTTTAGGAACTTTATATTCCTTGTGTAAGATGAACTCTTTATTTATTGTTAATGCTGTATTTCTTTCCCATTCTACTTTTTCAGCATCGGGTATTTTGTTAGAGCAAGCTGTAAAACTTAAAGCAGTTAAAGCTGCTAGACTTAATAGAATTTTATTTTTCATTTTTTATCTCCTAAATGTTTTTGTAATAAGTTCTTAAATTCTCAACTTTTTGATTAAGAGTTAAATTCTCTTGTGAAAAAATTGATCTGATTGTTTCTACGTGTGCAGTACTTGTTGAGATGATGCTTATATTCTCTTTTCCTAATTTTGATAAATCAAGATTTACAACAACAGCCTCATCTGAATTTTTTACTAAAAATGGATATTGTGCAGGATTAAACTTTTTTATTGTTTCAAACTCTTCAACAGTGCAAGAAAGACCATTTACATAATCTTCATAATTTGCTTTTTTATTTGGAAAAAAGATATGAGTTTGTGTTTGCTCAACTATTGCTCTTGCAATTTTTAATTTTAATACATCCTCAACACTTTGACTAGCCATTCCGATAAATCCATTCTCTTTTCTAATAGTTTTTAGTTTATTAAAAACTTCATCTTGAATTAATGGATTATCAAGCCATTGCCAGAACTCATCAATAATCATTCCAAATCTTCTACCATCAATTAAATTTGTAACTCTCCATAAGATGTAATAACTTAAAGGTGCAGATACATCAGGATCATTTAAAAATTCTGTTCCATCTATTCCAAAAAAGTTAATATTTTTTGAAAAATCTAATAAATCATTTTCATTGTCAAACACCCAAGCATATTTTCCATCTCTTGCCCATAAAGAGAATCTTTGTTTTAAAGAGTTTTCATCGCTATTATCATCTGTTAAATTCTCCATCAAAAGAGATATTCCATATTTTCTGTCTTTTAGAGGAATAAAATCCATAATAAAACTAATTGCATTTGCCAACTCTTTCTCTTCGCTAGTTTTTAGTGATTCTCCTTTATTTGTAACTAAAATCTTCATCAATATTTCTAAGGCTCTTTTATTCTCTTTAGTATTTTCAATCATAAAAGGATTAAACCCTGTTGAAACTCCACTTTTTATAGAAATATATTTTCCACCAGCACTTAAAATATTTCCCATAGCTCCATAATCTTTATCAAGGTAGATTAAACTCATCTGTTTTTTATTGGAACTTAAATTATTTGGAAATGTTTCACTATTTTTAAACTTTAAAAGTTGGTTACATAAAAATTGCATAAATGCAGTTTTTCCACCACCACTTTGCCCTAAAACTAAAAAGTTAGCTAGTGTCGTATCTCCAAAATCATCTTTAGATTTAATAGCATGCAGATTTAAGTAGTATGGCTGTTTAGATGGAGTTTTTAAAACGGTTACACAATCACCCCAACAGTTATTTTTTTCTCTTCCTTTTGGAAAATTATGTAAAGCTATTAAATCACTATAATTTTTATTAGTTATCAAACTAACTCTTGGTCTTAGTACAAAATTAGAAGGTATTTGTGCAAAGTAAGTACTAGGAAGTGCAATATCTGCTAATGTTACTCCAAATCCTAGATCTTGCATTTTTGTGATAACTTTATTTGTATTCTCTTTTGTACTTTTTGCATCTTCTCCAAAGACTAATAGGGAAAAATGGTAATTTCCAAAGCATATATCACCATTTGTTAAATCATCTAAAGCAATATCAAATTGTTCTGCTTGTGTAAAACTATCATCTTCACTTGCTTTAAAATGTTTTTTCTGTTTTTTTAATTTCTCTTTTGCTTCATGTCTTGCAATTGGAGAAAAACTTTGTGTCATAGTATAATTTACATCTAAATACATTAAGGCATCTAAAATACCTATCATTGTGTAAGAGCTATACTCCTTAATCTCAATTATTTGTGCAAACTGTTTATTTCCATTTGTATAATTTAACTGTATTAAGTCATAGGAAAATTGGATATTTTTTAATCCACCAATTAAATACTCATTTAATGGTGCATTCAAAGCTCTTGTTTTTAGAAAAAATCCACCTAAAAGGTAGTTGTAAAACTCTAATTGACTTGAGAATAAAGAGTTATTATCATTATAAATTTTTAGTTTATTTGCTTTGAAATGATTTAAATTTGCTTCAAATCTATTTGTATAATCTTCAAATCTCACAAAATAGTTTAAAAGATCATTTCTCTTTTTATTCTCATTTAAACTTTGAAATTTACTTTTATCTAAATTATTTACAAAAGGATTATAAATAATTGTCAAATAAAGATTAGTCGCTTTACTGCTACCCTTTGTAAATGATTTAAAATAGAGTTCATTTACATCTTGAAGATATGAATTTCCATATTCAACATCTAAATTTATATTTGTATCGTGTCTTGAAGAGTGAAAGTAAAATGAAACAGGTTCACTTGCAAAGGCTTGAAAAACATTTGCCAAAATATTTTTATAGTAGTCTTGATTACTATTACTTTCAACTTCAAAATCTATTCCTTTGATTTCCCATGAAGTTATAAAATTAAAATCTTTTGTTAAAACTACATCATCATTTATCAACGATGAAAAAGGTATAAATTTCTCAAAAGAGGGATTAGAATTTAATCCCAATATTGAGATTGGTGGAAAATCTACTAAATTACTCATCTTTCTATACTCCATACTTGAATAGGTTTTTACTCCATAATATTTTTTATTTAATTTTGAAGTAAACATTTTCATTCTTTGAAAAAGCAATGAAAACATAAAATCATCTTGTGAAGCTATAAACTTCATAATAAAAAATACTGGTATTGAAAAAAGCATAATTGAAAGATTTATCCAAACTGAAATAAGTGAAAACAGACATAACATTATAATTAATGGATAAATTGGAACACCCCATAACATTGCTGGTCTAGTCATTCCTTTAAATAGTATTTCTAAATTTTTTGCTTCCATAATATTTTCAACTTATTCCAGTAAACATTCCACCAATTGCACTTGCTGTTGCAATTAATAATCCACCAACTATTACAGGCGTCATCTTTTGGATAGCTTGACCTTGAACCATTACTTGATATGCAACATAAGCAATAACAACAGTTACAGAAATAGCTGCAAGAGCAAATAATGCATCTCTAATATTTTCCATCAAAGTTTCAGCTCTACTTACACTTATTCCAGCTCCTAAAAGAATATCTGGAATGAAAATAAATGCTGCTATTAGCATTAAATTTTTGATATTATTTTTTTTGAATCTCATAATTCTCCTTTTTAATATTTTTTAAATCAACAACGAATTTATATATATTTTTTACCTCCTTTCATTTAATTTTGATTAGCCCTACAGTTAGAACTAATTCAAATTAAAACTAAATTGGTTTTTATATTATTAAAATTAACAATAAAAAAATGCAATTCCTACACCTCTATAAAGGATTAATCCTTTACTAAAGTTCTTTCAAATTGCTGTTTGCACTTTTGCTTTTGGCAGGTGAATTTTATTTTATACTCCTATCACTTCCTTGCAGTCGGAGTCAATTGAATGTTAAAAAATGTTTACTAGAAATTAACTGTTAAATCCTTAGTTATTTTGAAATCTCATTTTTTTTCTTTAAGTGATTAACTCAACTTTCGCACATAAAAAATCATTAATTTCTTATATGTAAAAGATACAATAAAGCCCATAAATAGGCACTTTTTGATATAATTTCATCACGACAATCAACTATATAAAGGGCTTTTTTATGAGACTTGATAATTTTATCCAAACTGCTATGAACAACGTATTAAAAAATCCAGTATTATCTGTTTTAAGAGATATAAATTTTAGTTCAATTTTAAAACAGAGTAATTTTATAAAAAGAGATATTGGAAAATCACCATACTTAATAATTTTACATTTTTTATATATGTTTATCATTAATAAAAGAATCTCTACATTTATGAAACAAAGCTCTGATAGCTATAAAAAGGATGTATATTATAGACTTTTGAAAAACAGTAAATATAATTGGAGAAAACTATTACTATTAAGTTCTGTAAAATTAATCTCAAAACTTCATATACTTCAAAAGGCTACTGATACTAGAGTATTAATTATTGATGACACAGTTGAAATTAAAAGAGGAAAATTTATAGAAGGAAGCTGTAGAAATCTTTGGAATAATAAGGAACATAGAACTGTAAAAGGTTTGAATATTGTATCACTAAATTATAGTGATTCCCATACTGATATGATGTTAGATTTTTCTATTAACTACAACAAAAATCAAATTGTAAATGTTAATGAAAACTATTTTCATCATAAAAGTAATGCTTATAAACGAAGAGTTGAAGGTAATAATAGTAAAAATAATTTAGCTCTTCAAATGGTAAATAGAGTATTAAAATCTGGAATATATGCAGATTATTTACTTGTTGATAGTTGGTATGCCAAACCAAATTTTATTTATGAAATAAAAGAAAAAGGTCTTGATGTAATTGCAAGATTATCAAAATCAAATAGAATTTGGCAATTTACAGGAAAATATAATACGCTTGAAAGACTGTACACTCGAGTAAAAAGTCATAAATCTTCTAAACTAGGTAACTACAATTCTATAAAATACAGCTATGTATCAACTACAACTACACATAAAACACTTGGTAGAATTAAAATAGTTTTTATAAAAACAAAAGATAATCTTATTCCAATTGTTTCAACAAATATAAATTTATCAGATATTGAAATTATTAATACCTATAAAAAAAGATGGAACATAGAACAAGGATATAAAGATTTGCGAGAGTATTTCCAATTTGGTAAAGAAGAAAATAGAATTTACGAAGCACTCATTGCTAGGATTACTCTATCTTTCCTTGCTTATAACCTTACAAGCTATATCAATCGTATCAATAATGAACCACAAACATTAGGAGAACTTTTCAGAAATTTAGAGTGTCAGCTTGAAACCCTTGCAATTTCGATGGAACTATTTATAAAAATATTAGAACAACTAGTTCAAGCCCAAGAAATTGTCAAGAGAAATAAAGATTTGGAACAGATTATCCTAATGCTCAGGGTTTACACTAAAAAACAGTTAGGTTTTATCTGCGAAAGTTGAGTTAATTACATCCAAATATTATCAAGAAGCCTTACTTTTCCAAATCTTACAACTACTAAAATTATTGTATTTGAAGGCTCAATAGTATTTATTTCATCAAATTTTTTATTTACAATTTTTACATATTCAACGTCAAGATTTTCTAAAATTTCATAAATTTTTTCTTTTACTACTTTCGAATTTCTTTCGCCTTTAGCGATTAAATTTCCAGCCATATAAATAGATTTAGATATTTTAAGAGCTTCTTGTTTTTGTTCAGTACTTAAATATACATTTCTTGAACTCAGCGCTAAACCACTAATTTCTCTTACTATATCACAAGGTACAATATTTATATCTATAAATAAATTTTTTACCATCTGCTGTATAAGAGCTAATTGTTGAGCATCTTTTTTTCCAAAATATGCATTTGTAGGTCTTGTAAGATTAAACAGTTTTAAAACAACTTGTAAAACTCCATCAAAGTGACCAGGTCGTGTAAGACCTTCTAAAACATAACTATTTTGAGGGGCTTTTATTAAAACTTCATCTTCTTCATACATAGTATTTATATCTGGCATAAAAAGAAAATCAACTTTACACATTTGGCAAATTTTTATATCTGCTTCTTCTTTTCTTGGATATGTACTTAAATCTTCACCTTTTAAGAACTGTGTAGGATTTACAAAAATAGATACTATTACAAAGTCATTATTTGCTCTAGCTTCTTTTATTAAAGATATATGCCCATCATGTAAAGCACCCATTGTTGGAACAAAACCAATAGTTCCATTTAACTTTTTTCTAATAGTTTTTAATTCTTCAACTGTTTTAATAACTTGCAAAATATTTTCCTTTTATTTTTGTTGATTTTATTTTTCACTGTAGTTTGGATTTAATTTTAATAATACTAAATCAGCTAATATATTTCCTAAAAGTGTAAGAAAGGAACCAATAATAAGTATTCCCATAATCACGGGATAATCATGACTTAAAGCACTCTGGTAAAATAAAAGACCCATTCCATCTATTGAAAAAATTGTCTCTAAAATTACACTTCCTCCAATAATTCCAGGAAGGCTTAGTCCTAAAAGAGTAATAATTGGAGGGTATAAATTTGGTAATATATAGTGTCTTAGAATAATTTTATTGTTTAATCCTCTTGCTCTTGCAAAAAATATGTAATCACTTTTTAAAATTTCAATTGTTAATGCTCTTATATATAAAATCAAGCTTCCAATTCCACCAAAAACTATAATAAATATAGGAAGTGTTAAATGCCAAGCAAAATCTAAATAGTAAGTCAAGCTTCCATCTTTTGCTACACTGTGAAGTCCCGCTATTGGGAAAAGTTCAAATTTTATAGAAAAAATTAAAACCAATACAAGTGCTAGATAAAAAGATGGCATTGAAAAGCTTAAAAGTGAAAGCTGATTTGTAAATCTATCAAAGAAGCTATTTTGCTTCATTGCTGATTTTATACCAAAATATAAACTTATTAACTTAACTTTCGCACCTAAAACCAAGTAGTTTTCCAGTCACATCTCTTAATAGATCGATTATTGCTGTAAAATCCTCATTTCTATTGACAACTTCTTCAATTTTTGCAATCTCATCTAAAATAGCTAAAAATGCTTGCATAGCAATTGCCAAGGTGTGAAGTTCACATTCTAGATCTTTAAACAATCCACCAATAGTTTTTGGTTCATTACTGATACGATTTATATAGCTAACAACATTGTATGTAAAAAATGAGAGTGTTATGCGAGCAATAAGTGCTTCATAAATTCGATTTTCTTCTTTACCAAACCCAAAGTGTTCACGAAGTTCTTTATACCCTTGTTCTATATCCCATCGTCGTTTGTAAATATCGATAATTTCTTCATCACTCAAGTCTAAGTTTGTAGATACAATAGGGATGAGATTCTCTTTGGTTTTTATAAAAACAATTTTTAATTTTCCTGCTTTTTTATGTTCAACTATGACCCCGAAGTATTCAAACTTTATCTTTTTGCCATATTGACCCATCTTAATAGTTTTAAGCTTTTTAAACTTGTTATAGATACCATCAAGAGTTTTTTTCTCCCCTGTGAAGTTCCAGATTCTATCATTGTTTACCATTCTTGAAATAACTTGCAATCCTAGCTCATTCATTGTTTCTATAAACACAGGTTTAGAATACCAACTATCCACAAGCAGATAATCTGCATATATACCACTAGCTACTGCTCTTTTAATCATCTCTATAGCAATTTGTGATTTCCCTTTTAAGCTTTCCAATCTTCGCTTATGTGCATTGGTTCGATGATCAATAATATTTGTAAACTCTTCTATCTTTACCCTTGCATAATTATTCATAGCAATTGCAAAGTCCAACATAAAATTTGAATAACCATCACTATAGTTTAGTGATACAACATTTACACCTCTGATTTTTCTCTTTGCTTTATTGCTCCAAAGGTTGTCACAACTTCCCTCTATATTTTTACCAACTTTATCTTCAACAGTATCATCAAGTATAAGAACTCTTACTAGCTTTGCATCTTGTACTTTATGAAGCAGTGATAAAATCTTTAAAGAACTAAGTGATAATAGTTTTCTCCAGTTGTAGTGAGCATTAGCAAGTAGTCTGTAATAGACATCTTTTTTAAAGCTATCATTACTCTGATCCATAAAAGTTGATATTTTTTTATTCATAACTAGCATATATACAAAGTGTAATACAACCATATGAACAGCAACTCCCTCTTTTTTAGAAAAATTGCTCTTTGTTAAAATCGTTTTCATATTTAATAGTCGCAATGTTTCATAAATTGGATTCTTTAGTTTGTCGTTTATGATGCTTATTATCTTAGATTCTATCTGCATTCTTACCCTTTAATATAATAGATATTATATCTAAAAGTTCCTATTTAAGGGCTTTATTGAGAGTTCAAAATAGAAAAATATCATAGAAAAACAACTAAATTATTTTTATGTCAACAAGGATAATATTATTACCTATAGCAGTAATATTTTAGGGAGATTTAGCTACAATTTTAATCAACTTAACGTGCGAAAGTTAAGTGATTAAATTTATTCTCCTTTTTAAATTTTGAATTTAATTCAGAAGAAAATATTTGATTATCTTTCTCTCTTTTTATTTTCATATATTCAAAGTTTTTAATATCCAAATCACTTAAATATTTTTCTTGATAACTATAGAAATTTTTTCTATTTTCTGTTTTTAAAGTTTCATCTAAATCTTTTTCAGCTCTGCCGATAATAGAAATATCCCATATATTTTTATAGGAAGTTCTTGTATACACCATTCTTTTTTTAGTCACTTTATCAACTTTTTTAATAACAGTTTCGAATGGTTCTTTAGAGATTATTTTAAATTTAGCGAACTCACCTTTCTTTAAATCACTACTCTTTACAAGTTTTTCGAGTTCTTTACTCCAAATAGTCGTTACATGATCTTTACTACTTAGATAGCTTACAAAATAGGAAGCTTTTCCATTTTCTGCAAATTTGTAATTTGCTTTACCAAAATCAATCACTTCAAAGTGATTATTTTTCATACTAGATTTTACTTCTTTTAACTTTTGAGGATTTAGTATCTTTTCCTGAGATAGATTTCTTTCCCATTTTCTAGTTGCATATGCCTCAATTCCTAAATCATTTAAGTGCTTTGCAAATATTTCTCTCATATTTTCTAAATCAGTTTTTTTTACATCTATTCTTAATCCATCAATACTTTTGATTTTTAAATCGCAATGAATATGAGGATTATCAGTATCTGAGTGATAAACAAAATATGCTTGATTATTTGGATATTTTTCAGTAATTGTTTGCAAAGCAGCTTTGAGAAGTTTTTCTTTTGGTGTTGCTTCATGCTCTTTCATTGAAAAAACAAAGTGTAAAACTTCTCTGATCTCTTTTTTGTTTTCGTTTTTTCTAGGTATTGCTAAATCAAAATTGTAATAATCTTTAAAACTATTTTGCTCATCTTTACCTTCATACATATTTGAATCTTGATCATAAATTTCTAATTCATTATTTCTAGTATTGTATTTGAAGTGATCTGACCATTTTTCAAATGTTTTAGAGTTCCCTGTAATTCTAATAACAACTTCTTTTCCTCTAGGAGTATTTTTTTGTAGTTGTTTGCTATTCCCTTTTTTTCTATAAACAAAAGATGATTTTGAATTTTGTTCAATTTTCGAAAATACTCTTCTTGCTCTTAGTTCATCCTCATCAAACTTAACTTTCTTTGACATCATAAGCCTTTAAAAGAAGTAGATTTAAAGCTTTAAGCTGTAGTTCTACTATTTGTATAATCTAAAACTTTTTTTATTTCAACTAGATTTTCATCCAATTTTTCATCAAGTTTTGAAATTGATTCCATAAGGAAATCAACTTTAATTTGTTGATTTGAGTTTAATTTTTTAGAAATTTGGTTTAAGTTAACACCAATCATTTTAATCTGATATTTTAAATTATAAAAAGATTGCATCTCGTTTGGTGATAAAAATCTTTTTTTGTAAATAGTGTTTAATAATCTAAATCTAATTTCTTGGTTTAAACTATTTGTTCCTGTAAATTTTGAAGATTCTAAGAGAAATTCTTTTTCATTCTCATAAATTCTAATTTTTACTTCAGTTTGTTCTTTTGCTAATTTTGATTTAAACTCCTTTAACAAATTAGATTTTTCATTTAATTGTTCATAGATACATGAATTAACTAAAGCTGTAATTGGAATTTTGTTCTCTTGATTTATCTTTTTTAGAATCTCAAGATTATTAGGAAATATTTTTATCCTCACTATTTGAACTCCTAATCTTTAATTTTGCCAATAAAAGAAAAATAGATTTTAACTTTTACTCCAAAAACTAGTTTTGACCTGAAAGGCAAATAATTTGATTTTCCTTACTTGCTTGTGCTAGATCTTCATATTTTTGTTTCTGCTTATCTTTTGAAATTTGTTTTGCTAATAAAAATGTGTTAAGTTTCTCAAATTTTTCAGCATCATTTTTTTCAGAGGCATTATTACTTATTTCTTTATTTCTTTTATTTATTAATTTATTTATTGTTGTACATGAGTTCAACATATGTTTACTTGAGTCTATTTGACTCAATACCAAAAGCTGCTCTTCCTGTTTTTGTTTTTTCTTTAATGCACTTATTTTGCCTGCTCTACTAAGCTTATCAACCTTAGTATAATATGGTTCAAGCCATTTGTTTAACTGAATAGAAATAAATTGATTACCATTTGCTTCTTCAATTATTTCAAATAAACCATAAGAAGAGATTACAGTATTTATTATAGGAACACTAACTTTCATTTCATCAGATAACAAATCAATATCATTTATTGGATACTTATGCCCATCTGTTTCTGCTAAAGTTTCAAGTAAATAAACTGCAATACCATAGCCTTGAATGTTAAAATCCTTTATCAATCTTTTGACATTTTTACCATTACGAAAATTTGTAGGAAAAAGGAAATTAGGAGGTATTTTTTCCATATATACTTCTTAGTTACATTATTTTGACTTGTCTAAGCGCCAAAAATTCAGCTATATATCTTTTAGGATATACAATTCGACCAACTACTTCAATGTAAGTTATACCTAGGCCACATTTTCTCCAATTTTCAATACTACTTGGACTAACACCAATTATTCTTGCAGTTTCACTCGAATTTAAATTCATTTTATCTTTAAATCCCATTTTATTAATTTCTTCTAGAAATTTATCAATCTCTTCATCTATATTTGCATTCATTTGAATATTTCTCCTTTTAGGAATGTTGCAACTGATGTTCTGCATGTTTTAAGCCTATAATTTGAGTTTAAATATTTAGCTATTTGTACATATGCATAACCTTTTTTTCTTAATTCAACTATTTCATCTTTATATATAGCAAGCGCTTCTTGCTTATTTATTTTAGATGGAATTTCATTTTTCATAAATTCTTTCAATTTTTCCATGTTTATTTATATCCTAAAATATTATTTTTTCTAGTAAACATTTTTTAACATTAAATTGTAAAGGAACTTGTTATATAATAGTTAATAATTTATATAATAATTACCAGAATTATGACAACATAATTCTTAATTATACCTTATTTATAACCAACAAGATAGGAAGATAATGATTGATATTGAAATAATTTTACAAAACTTACTGGATTACTATGACTTAGATACATTATCCCAGTTAGCAGACAAACTGGATGTAACACAACCCACTATATCTAAATGGAAATCAAGAGGTTCAATTACACCTATAAAAAAGAAATGTAAAGATTTGGGAATTTATGATGATATATTTAAAGAGAAGAAAAAAACTCATTGCTTTGGATTTGATACAAGCTTAATGGATATAAAACTTAATTTAAGAGCAGAATGTCAAAAATATGGTATACAAATTACAACTCTAAAGAATAAAAGGTTATTGTACCTTTTAGAACATATTGCACTTGAAGCAGAAGTTAATAAACAAACACAAGATTTAGAGAAGGATCTGATTGATCTATTTTTTAAATATTATCCACTTCTAAACAAAGATTTGTTTCCAATTAAAGATGTATTAGATTCATTTGAAAAAGAATCTTAACTATTTATTTACAAAAATAAAATAATCTATTTAAACAAAATTTTTTCTACAGAAAAAACCTAAAATCTTTTTGAAAAAAAGTTTTAGCAAGTGAATCTCATAGAGCAGAGAATAAAAATGTGTACATTTTTGGGAAGTCATTCCCTATCTCTGCATTAGATAAATTTTTTAATTTGTTACGATATTAATTTATTGTAAATTTTATATTAATTTATTAACAACTATTAAGTGTTTATTTTATATAATTGTGCATATGAATTTTCAACACAAGAGAAAATAATATTTCAAAAGATTTAATTTTAAGAAAATTGAAGTCAACTATTGATCAGAAGTTAACATCACAAGATTTTAAGTATTAATTTAAAAAAGAAGATTAATTGTTAAACTATGCTAGTAATTGTAGAAGCCTTTCTAGAGTTGCTTAACTTAAAATAAAATCTAATTATATGTTGACTCTTGATAAAGCAATTGAAATTAAATCTAATAAAAATTTACATTGAAATAAAAAAGGAGAAATAAATGAAAGGCATAATCCTAGCAGGTGGAAGCGGAACAAGACTATACCCAATTACAAAAGGTGTTAGTAAACAACTAGTTCCAATCTATGATAAACCTATGATTTATTATCCTTTGTCTGTTTTAATGCTTGCTGGTATTAAAGAAGTACTAATTATTACAACTCCTCAAGATCAACCAAGCTTTATTAACCTTTTAGGTGATGGAAGTGAACTTGGTATGAGTTTTGAATATGTAGTTCAACCAAGCCCTGATGGTTTAGCTCAAGCATTTATCTTAGGTGAAGAGTTTTTAGCTGGTGATGATGCTTGTTTAGTTCTTGGTGATAATATATTCTATGGTCATGGTTTAACTGAACTATTAGCTAAAAGTATAAAAAATGCTAAAGATGAAAATAAAGCAACTGTGTTTGGATATTACGTTTCAGATCCAGAAAGGTATGGAGTTGCTGAATTTAATGAAAGTGGAGATGTAATCTCTATTGAAGAGAAACCAAAAATTCCAAAATCAAACTATGCTGTTGTTGGATTGTACTTTTACCCTAATGATGTTGTAAAAAAAGCTAAAGATGTAAAACCAAGTGATAGAGGTGAATTAGAAATTACAACACTAAATCAAGATTACCTTAATGAAAATAGATTAAAAGTTGAACTAATGGGAAGAGGGTATGCTTGGCTTGATACTGGAACTCATGAATCTTTACTTGAAGCTAGTAGCTTTATTCAAACTATTGAAAATAGACAAAGCCTAAAAGTTGCATGTTTAGAAGAAATAGCTTATGAAATGGGATATATCTCAAAAGAAAAACTTCTTGAACTAGCAGAACCTTTAAAAAAGAACCAATATGGTCAATATTTAATTTCTAGAGCAAATCAACCAAGAAGGATGAAATAATATGCAGTTTACAAGAACAGCTATTCCTGATGTAGTAATTATTGAGCCAAAAGTTCATGGTGATAGTAGGGGTTACTTTGTTGAAACTTTTAGAGCTGATAAACTTGAAGAGTTCTTGGGTTATAAAATAAACTTCTGTCAAGATAATGAATCAAAATCTTCTAAAGGAGTTTTGCGAGGACTTCATTATCAATTATCTCCATACTCACAAACAAAACTAGTACGAGTTATTCAAGGAAGAGTTTTAGATGTTGCAGTTGATATAAGAAAAAATTCTCCAACTTTTGGAAAATATGTAGCAGTTGAACTAAGTGCAGAGAATAAAAAACAACTATTGGTTCCAAGAGGGTTTGCTCATGGATTTGTAGTTTTACAAGATGATACAATCTTTGCATATAAAGTAGATAACTACTATAGTCCTGAATGTGATAGAGGAATAGCATTTGATGATAAAAATCTAAATATAAATTGGATTTTAAATCATGATGAATTAAACCTATCAGCAAAAGATAAAACTCAACCAAAACTTTTTGATATAAAAGATGATAAAGAGATATTTGAGTTTGGAGTAAATTACTATGCCTAATTCAAACTCTAATACTTATAATATCTTAGTAACAGGTTCAAATGGACAAGTTGGATCTGAAATAAAAGAACTTGCTTCAAATTACCCTTATAATTTTTTCTTTACGAATAGATCAAATATTGATATCACAAATAAAGATGATATAAGAAACTTTTGCCAAACAAATGATATAAATGTAATTATTAATTGTGCAGCATATACAGCTGTTGATAAAGCTGAAAGTGATGAATTAAATGCAGATTTAGTAAATAGAAAAGCAGTTAAAAAACTTTCAATCATTGCAAAAGAGCTAAATATAAAATTAATTCATATCTCAACAGATTATGTATTTGATGGTAAAAACTTTAAACCATATGTTGAAGAGTATAAAACAAATCCACAAGGAGTTTACGGTAAATCAAAACTTGATGGTGAACTTGAAATGATTAAGGTAAATCCATTAAACTCTATAATTATTAGAACTTCATGGGTTTATTCATACTATGGAAATAACTTTGTAAAAACAATGCTTCGATTAGGAAAAGAAAAAGAAGAATTAGGTGTAATATTTGATCAAGTTGGAACTCCAACTTATGCTAAGCATCTTGCAAAGACTATTCTAAATATTATTCCACAAATAGAAAACTCAAAAGTAGAAATCTATAATTACTCAAATGAAGGAGTTCTATCTTGGTATGATTTTGCAAAAGAGATAATGAAAATGGCAAAACTAAATTGTAAAATAAACCCAATAGAGACATATCAATACCCAACACCTGCAAAACGACCTCATTTCTCACTTTTAAATAAAAGTAAGATAAAATCAAAATTCAATTTAGAAATACCATACTGGAAAGATGGATTAGATGATTGTTTAAAGAGATTAGGTGAAAGAAGATGAATAACAAGCTCATTGTTCAAGAAACTTTAATCTCTATTCGTCAGCATGAAAAAGAGGATTTTATATCTCTTACAGATATTGCAAGAGCAAAAAATTCTGATGAACCAAAAGATGTGGTAAAAAATTGGTTAAGAAATAAAAATACAATAGAGTTTTTAGGGCTTTGGGAACAAATAAATAATCCAGATTTTAAAGGGGTCGAATTCGACGGGTTTAAAAATTCAGCAGGTCTTAATAGTTTTACAATGTCACCTGTGAAATGGATTGAAACAACGAATGCAATAGGAATTATTAGTAAATCAGGAAGATATGGTGGAACTTTTGCTCATAAAGATATAGCGTTTGAGTTTGCTAGTTGGATTAGTGCTGAATTTAAACTATTTTTAATTAAAGAGTTTCAAAGACTCAAAAATGAAGAGATAGAAAATAAATCATTAGAATGGAACTTGAGCAGAAGCCTTTCTAAAATAAATTATAAAATCCACACAGATGCTATAAAAGAGCATCTTGTACCAAATATACTTTCAAAACCAAAAGATGGATTTGTATATGCAACTGAAGCTGATGTATTAAATATTGCACTATTTGGACAAACAGCAAAAGAGTGGCGAGAAAATAATCCAAAGCAAGATGGAAATATAAGAGATTATGCAAGTGTAGAACAGCTTATCGTGCTTTCAAATATGGAAAGTGTAAATGCAGAACTTATAAAGCAAGGTATGCAACAAGCTGATAGATTGCTAGTGCTAAATAGTATGGCAATATCTCAGATGAAATCTTTAATAAATAATCCAACTATAAAAAAATTAGGAAAATAAAATGTTCAATAACAAAAATAAAACAATACTTGTAACTGGATGTGCTGGATTTATAGGTTCAAACTTTGTGCCATATTTTTTAGAAAAATATCCAAATTATAACCTAGTAAATTTAGACCTTTTAACATATGCAGGAGATTTAGAAAATCTAAAAGAGTGTGAAACAAATTCTTGTTATAAATTTATAAAAGGTGATATCTGTAATAGAGAATTAGTTGAATTTATATTTAGTGAATATGATATTCAAGGTGTTATTCACTTTGCAGCTGAATCTCATGTAGATAACTCTATTAAAAATCCAGGTGTATTTGTGCAAACAAATGTAAATGGAACATTTACTTTGATTGATGTTGCTTATAAATATTGGATGGAGAAACCATTTACTTATAAAGATGAATATCAAGAGTGTAGATTTCATCATATTTCAACAGATGAAGTATATGGAACACTTACTCTTGATCCAAATGATCTGTTCACTGAAAAAACACCTTATGCTCCAAACTCTCCATACTCAGCTTCAAAAGCTTCAAGTGATATGATAATAAGAGCATATAATGAAACATATGGTCTAAATACAGTTATTACAAACTGCTCAAATAATTATGGTCCAAAACAACATGATGAAAAATTAATTCCAACAATTATAAGAAATGCTCTTTTAGGAAATCCAATTCCAATTTATGGTGATGGGAAAAATATAAGAGATTGGTTGTATGTACTTGATCATTGTAAAGGTATTGATCTTGTTTACCATAATGGAAAAACTGGAGAGACATATAATATTGGAGGAAGAAACGAAAGAACAAATCTTCAGATTGTAGATAGAATATGTGAAATTTTAGAAGAGTATCGCAGTCGTGACTTAATGTCACGAGGAGAAACGCAATTAAGTTCCTTCCATAATAAACCGTATAAAGAGTTAATTACTTTTGTAGCTGATCGTGCGGGACACGATAGAAGATATGCTATCGATGCAACAAAACTAGAACAAGAGTTAGGCTGGAAAGCAGATGAGAATTTTGATAGCGGGATAGTGAAAACTATTGAATGGTATTTGGAGAAATATAACTCATGAGCATACTTATTACTGGAGGAGCAGGATATATTGGAAGTCATACATTAGTAGAACTCTCACAATTTAACTATGACTTCATAGTATATGACAATCTTTCAAACTCATCACAAGAATCACTTAAAAGAGTTGAAAAAATCATAGGTAAATCTATCACATTTATCAATGGTGATATAAGAGATAGTGAAAAACTAAAAGAGGTATTTTCAAATTACACTATAGATTCAGTTATTCACTTTGCAGGACTTAAGGCGGTTGGACAATCAGTTGAACAACCACTTGAATACTACGATAATAATGTAGTAGGAACTCTAAGACTGCTTGAAGTGATGAAAGAGTTTGCTTGTAAAAAAATAGTATTTTCTTCAAGTGCTACAGTTTACTCAGAAGTAGATGCTAAAAACTATACACCACTTACTGAATCAAATCCTGTTGGTGGCACTACAAATCCCTATGGCACTAGCAAATATATGATTGAAAGAATTTTAGAAGATTTATATATATCTGACAACTCTTTTAAGATAGCAATTTTGAGATACTTCAATCCTGTAGGTGCTCATGAAAGTGGAACAATAGGTGAAGATCCAAATGGAATACCTAACAACCTTATGCCATTTATCTCTCAAGTAGCAGTTGGAAAAAGAGAATATCTCTCTGTATTTGGAAGTGATTATGATACACATGATGGTACAGGAGTGAGAGACTATATCCATGTGGTTGACCTCTCTATTGCCCATGTAAAAGCGATAGAGTATCTTGGAACCGATGCTTTAGCTTCGGCAATAGGCGAGACTAAAGTCTCACTTCCAAAAATTAATCCTCTTATAGTCAACATTGGTACTGGAGTCGGCTATTCAGTATTGGATGTAGTTAAAGCTTTTGAAAAAGCAAGTGGTAAAGAAGTACTATACAGATTAGTAGATAGAAGAGCTGGGGATATCGCAAAATGTTATGCAAATCCATCTTATGCCAAAGAAGTTCTTGGTTGGGAAGCTACAAAAACACTAGAGCAAATGTGTGAAGATAGTTGGAGATGGCAAAGTAATAATCCAAATGGGTACAATTGTGATAAATAAAATCAAATTCCTAACCAACACAGAAGACAAAAAAAGACTCATGTCAAACTTTTTTTCTCTTTCAGTTCTGCAAGGTGCAAACTACATTCTCCCACTTATCACACTTCCGTATTTAGTGCGAGTTTTGGGAGTGGAATATTTCGGTCTTTTGGCGTTTGCAGGAGCTACAGTTGCTTATTTTGGACTTATAACTGATTATGGATTTGATTTAACTGCCACAAGAGAAATAAGCATACATAGAGATAACAAAGAAAAAGTAATAGAGATATTTTCATCTGTTATGATTATCAAGTTTATGCTTATGTTTGTATCGTTTTTGTTACTTACTATTTTAGTTTTTAGTTTTGAAAAATTCTCTCAAGATGCTTTAATATATTTTCTATCTTTTGGTGCGGTAATAGGACAATTTCTTTTCCCTATTTGGTTTTTTCAGGGCATGGAGAGGATGAAATATATCACTTATATAAATATAGGTTCTAGATTACTTTTTACCATAGCTATATTTATATTTGTACAAGAAAAAAGTGATTTTTATATGGTTCCAGTTCTTAGTGCATTAGGTACTATTTTGGGTGGATTGTATGCTCTTTATTTCATCAAAACAAATTTTGATATAAAGTTTGCTTTTCAAAAAATAACCACTTTAAAGTACTATTTAAACGAGGCACATCATATTTTTATCTCAAAGTTGGCAATCAGTCTTTACACTATCTCAACAACTTTTATATTAGGACTTTTTACAAACAATACAATAGTTGGATATTTTGCAGCAGCAGATAAAATCATACAAGCTTTCAAAGGATTGATGGGTCCAGTTTCGCAAACTATTTATCCTTATGTATCAAAGAAAGTTCACCACTCAAAAGAAGATGGTTTGAAATTTATCAGAAAAGTTGCTTTTTATATAGCAATTTTTACAAGTTTTGTATCTCTGTTTATTTTTATTTTTGCAGAGTTTTTAGTAAATTTACTACTTGGAACAGAATACCAAAACTCCATTATCGTTGTGCAAATATTGGCTCTGATGCCATTTATGATAGGACTTAGTAATGTTTTTGGTATTCAAACTATGCTAAATTTTGGAAGAAAAAAACCATTTAGTCAGATACTTATAGCTGGAAGTATCATCAATCTCATACTTTCATTTGTATTAGTGCCTTTATATCAACATATTGGTTCAGCTATATCAGTGCTTATAGTAGAGAGTTTTATCACGATAGCTATGTTTATATATTTACAAAGAAACGGATTAAAATTAATAGGAGAAAATAAATAATGATTGATTACATAATAGTAGGTTCAGGTCTTGCAGGTGTTGTAATGGCTGAACGAATAGCTACACAACTAAATAAAAAAGTATTAATAATAGAAAAACGAAATCACATAGGTGGAAACTGTTTCGATTTTAAAGATGAGAATAATATTTTGATTCACAAATATGGACCACATCTTTTTCACACAAACAATAAAGAAGTTATAGAGTATCTATCAAACTTTACTGCATGGGATATCTATAATCATGAAGTATTAGCTTATATCGATGGAAAAAAAGTATCTATCCCTTTTAATTTTAATACTTTATATGAAGTATTTCCTACTTCAAAAGCAAAAGCTTTAGAAGAGAAGTTGTTGCAAGCATATGACTATAACTCTAAAGTGCCAATTTTAGAGCTTAAGAAGTCAATAGATAAGGATTTACAATTTTTAGCAGATTTTATCTATGACAAAATATTTGTAAACTACACTGCAAAACAGTGGGGCATGAAACCTGAAGATATGGATGGAGCGGTAACTGCAAGAGTTCCAGTTTTTATAGGTCGTGATAATAGATATTTTAACGATAGCTATCAAATGCTTCCAAAACATGGTTACACCAATATGATCAATAAGATGCTTGACCATCCAAACATTAAAATAATGCTCAATACAGATTTTAAAGAGATATGTGAATTAAAAGAAAAAGATTTTTACCTTTTTGGTTCAAAATTTGATGGAAAAGTTATCTACACTGGACAAATAGATGAGTTGTTTGAGTATAAATTTGGAGAGTTGCCATATAGAAGTGTAGATATGAAGTTTGAAACAGTTGAAAAAGATTTTTATCAAGAAAAAGCAACAGTAAATTACCCAAATGATTACGATTTTACAAGAATCACAGAGTTTAAACATATTCACCCGACAAATTCACCTAAAACTACTATTTTAAAAGAGTATCCACAAGAGTATATAATAGGGCAAAATACACCATACTATCCAATCTTTACAAATGAAAATCAAGAAAAATATAATAAATATTTAGAATATTTACAAGAGTTTGATAATCTAATTTTACTTGGAAGACTTGCTGAATATAAATATTATGATATGGATGATATGGTTGAGAGAGCTTTAGAAGTATTTGAAAAGGAAGTGAAATAATGAAAAAAGTAATGTTTTATTGCCATGTTTTTTATCCACAAAATTCTGGATATTCAAATGCTTTTCAAAATTTAATTAATGCTATTTTAGATTATTCGTCAGAAATTCAGATAACAGTTGTTACTCCTTATGAACTAGGAGAAAATAAAGAACTCGAAAGAGATGGATTGAAAATTGTAAGATTAAAGCCGAAGATTAATATACGAAAAATTAGATATTTTCTAAATGAGTATCTTTTCGCTAGGGAAGTTTCTAAAAAATTTAAGTTAGAAAATTATAATTTACTCTTTGTTGAAACTTTTGATCAGTCTTTATTTATTAATTCATTAGATTCTGATATTTATGATAAAACTATTATAAGAATTCATTCTACTAATGAAACTGAATATACGATATTTGATAAGTCTATAAGTTATAAGATACGAAAATTTGTTATTTCTAACTTTCTATCAAAAAAAGTTATTAATATTGCATCGACGAATAGTTTTCATATTGACTTTGCAAAAAAATACTACTTTGATGAAAATGTTATTGAAATTGGTAATAAGAATTTTTTTATTATTCCAAATACGATAAAAAATGATAATGAAATTATTGATTTAAATGTTGGAGATAAATTAAAACTTTTTATTTTGGGAAGAATGGATAGATTAGGATTTAATCAAAAAGGTTTTTTAGATTTCATACATGCCTTAAAGCTACTGGATGATAAAGTCGTAAATAGATTTGAAATTACCGTTGTAGGCAAGGGTAATGAAAAATCAAAAATCTTGTCATTGGCAAAAGAATTTCATAATATAACTTTCATCGATGAACTTCCGCATTTGCAAACTATTAATTTTTTAAAGCAATCTGACATAGTTGTATTACCAAGTCGCTATGAAGGTTTGTCAATGTTCGCCTTGGAAGGCTTAGCCACTGGAAATGCTGTAATCTTTTCAAAAACAGGTGGTTTAATTGACTTAGTAGATGGTAACGGATTATTTTTTGAACCACAAGATATCGATTCATTGGTTGAGGCATTAGTTAAAATTTCGAATTTACCCAAAGATGAAATTATAAAAATGAAATCTAAATCAATAGAAATTGTAAAAGAAAAATTTATTCCTTTCATAGTTGCTAAAAAATTCAATTCTATTTTAAACATAATAGGTTCCTAGATGTGTGGAATAGCAGGATTTTGTGATTTCACAAAAAAAACAGATAAACAAACTTTAGTAAAAATGACAGATGTACTTCATCATAGAGGACCAGATGATAGTGGTTATAGTTTTTATGAAAATGAATTTTCACATATAGGTTTGGGACATAGAAGACTTTCTATATTAGACCTTTCCGCTCATGGACATCAGCCTATGATTCATCAGCATTTAGAAATCATCTTCAATGGTGAAGTTTATAATTTTGCAGAGATAGCTAAAGAACTTGAAAACTTTGGATATATTTTTGAGTCTCATAGTGATACTGAGGTAATCTTAAAAGCTTATCATCATTGGGGTATAAAAGCCGTTGATAAGTTTATAGGGATGTTTGCGATAGTGATTTATGATAAAGAGGTACAAAAATTAATATTTCTTAGAGATAGAGCAGGAGTAAAACCACTAAACTACTATTTTAAAGATGGACTTTTTCTATTTTCTAGTGAACTTAAAAGTTTTCACGAACATCCAAAATTTGAAAAAGAGATAAATAGAGATGCTTTAGCACTCTTTTTTCAATACAGCTATATTTTAGAACCTTATACTATATTTAGACACACGCATAAACTTCCAGCAGGTCACTACGCAGAACTTGACCTTCAAACCCATACATTTAAGATTCACAAATACTGGGATGTGATAGATAGTTATAATAAACCAAAACTTGATATTAGTTTTGAAGAAGCAAAATCAGAAACACAAAAGTTGTTAAAATCAGCTTGTGAATATAGAATGGTATCGGATGTACCCGTGGGAATGTTTCTAAGTGGAGGATATGATAGTAGTGCAGTAACAGCGATACTTCAAAAAGATAGAACTGAAAAACTCAAAACTTTTAGTATAGGTTTTCATGAAGAAAAATATAATGAAGCGCACTATGCTAAAGATATAGCAAAACATTTAGGAACTGAACATACAGAATACTACTGTACACAAAAAGATGCTCAAGAACTACTTCCACTTATGAGCGAGATTTGGGATGAACCATTTGGAGATAGCTCAAATATACCTACTACACTTGTGAGTCGCTTGGCTCGAAAAGATGTTACAGTCAGTCTAAGTGCTGATGGTGGAGATGAGATATTTGGAGGGTACGATAAATATACACAAACTCTTAAATATCGAAAAATGTTTTCAAAAATGCCATCTTTTTTTGGGGATATTATGGGGCTAGTCGATCCAAAATACTTAGTAGGGCTAAACAAAACATACAACTTCAAAAATAGATATGAAAAACTAAAAACTCTACTAAAAGCAAAAGATGAGATAGAGATGATGAGTGGTACAACTTACTACTTTAATCCATCAGAGGCTGATAGCTTGCTCGGCAAGAGTACTGCTATCAAAACATCTTTTGATGATAAGATACTTTTAAACTCTCATAATGATGCTATCGATAAAATGATGGCAATAGACTATAAAACTTATCAGTTAGATGATATCTTGACCAAAGTAGACAGAGCGACCATGAGTGTGAGCCTGGAAGGAAGAGAACCGTTTTTAGACCATAGAATCATAGAATTTGTAAGTCAACTTCCAAGTGATTTTAAAATCAATGATGGAAACAAAAAATATATTTTAAAGTCAATCGTTCATGACTATATCCCAAAGGAGATCATGGATAGACCAAAGATGGGATTTAGCATACCTCTTAATGAATGGTTTGGGGATGAGCTAAAAAAATATGTTTTAGAGTATCTGGATAGTGAAAAAGTTGCTAAAACTGGTGTGTTAAATGTAAAAGAGGTTGAGAGACTTAAAAAAGAGTGGCTTGAAAATAGTAGTTTTAGTGCAAATAAGATTTGGCTTATTTTGACATTTATGATGTGGCATGAAAGGTGGATGAGATGAAGAAAAAGGATTTAAATGAAATATGATAAAGTAAAACAAGAACTTTTAACCAATCAAAAAACTTGGGTTATTACAGGAGTTGCAGGGTTTATTGGCTCAAATCTAGCAGAACAATTACTAAAACTTAATCAAAAAGTAGTAGGGCTTGACAATTTTGCTACAGGACATAAACATAATTTAGATCATATCAAAAACTCTGTTTCTCAAGGTCAATGGGCAAATTTTGCTTTTACAGAAGGTGATATAACAGACTATAAAACTTGCATAGAAATCACTAAAAATGTAGATATAGTTCTTCATCAAGCAGCACTTGGATCAGTTCCAAGGTCTATCGATAATCCTATAAATTCAAATGCTTCAAATGTAAGTGGATTTTTAAATATGCTTACAGCTTCTAAAGACAATGGTGTAAAAAGATTTGTTTATGCTTCAAGTTCATCTGTATATGGTGACTCAGCTGAACTTCCAAAAGTTGAAAGCAGAACAGGTAATCTCCTCTCGCCTTATGCTGTTACAAAATATGTCAATGAACTTTATATGGGGGTATTTTATAAATGTTATGGGTTTGAATCTATCGGGCTCAGATACTTCAATGTATTTGGCAAAAGACAAGATCCAAATGGAGCTTATGCTGCAGTGATGCCAAAGTGGATATCACAAATGCTAAATGGTGAAGATGTTTATATAAATGGTGATGGTGAAACAAGTAGAGATTTTACCTATATCGACAATGTTATTCAAGCAAATATATTGGCAGGAACTACTACAAATCCACTAAGCTTTGCAAAAGCTTATAACACAGCAGCAGGTGGAAGAGAAGCTTTAAATAATCTTTTTCATGCGATAAGAAATGAACTTGAAGCTAAACTACCAGACTTAAAAATCAAAGATGCCATCTATAGAGATTTTCGAGCGGGGGATATAAGACACTCAAATGCGAACATAGATAGTGCAAAAGAATTGCTAGGCTATGAACCTACTCATACTTTAGAACAAGGTTTGAAAGAATCAATACAATGGTATATAAACGATATAAAAGGAGTTGAATAAAATGAAAATTAAAATATGTGTTATAGGGCTAGGATATGTAGGGCTTCCACTTGCTCATGCATTTAGTGAAAAATATGAAGTAGTAGGATTTGATATCTCTAAATGGAGAATAGATGAGCTTTCAAGTGGCTATGATAGAACTTTAGAGTTAAATGAAACTCAAGTTAACGAAGCTATAAAAAATGGTATGAAATTTACTCTTGATATCAACGACATCAAAGAGTGTAATATCTACATAGTCACTGTCCCAACACCTATAGATAAAAACAAAAGACCAGATTTAACTCCTCTTATCAAAGCTAGTGAAACAGTAGGAAAAGTTTTAAAACAAAACGACATTGTCATCTATGAATCTACAGTTTATCCAGGAGCTACAGAAGAAGACTGTGTGCCTATTCTTGAGAAGTTCTCAACCCTTACTTTCAATAAAGATTTCTTTTGCGGATATTCTCCTGAAAGAATCAATCCAGGTGATAAAGAACATACAGTTACAAAAATACTTAAAGTTACAAGTGGTTCAACTCCTGAGATAGGTCAAAAAGTAAATGAACTCTATGCGAGTATCATCACAGCAGGTACTCATCTTGCACCAACTATAAAAGTAGCAGAAGCAGCAAAAGTAATAGAAAACTCTCAAAGAGATATCAATATCGCATTTGTAAATGAACTTGCAATTATTTTTAATAAACTTGGAATCAATACAAATGATGTACTAGCAGCAGCAGGGACAAAATGGAACTTCTTACCATTTAAACCAGGTCTTGTTGGTGGACACTGTATCGGTGTAGATCCATACTATTTAACTCATAAAGCCCAACAAGTAGGATATAACCCAGAAATTATCCTAGCAGGTAGAAGACTCAATGATAATATGGGAA
Source organism: Aliarcobacter cibarius (assembly GCF_013372265.1). Classification (NCBI taxonomy): domain Bacteria; kingdom Pseudomonadati; phylum Campylobacterota; class Epsilonproteobacteria; order Campylobacterales; family Arcobacteraceae; genus Aliarcobacter; species Aliarcobacter cibarius. Next base: position 2,155,597 of record NZ_CP054051.1, on the reverse strand, counting down.
TCTATGTAGCAAATCAAGTAATAAAACTGATGATAAAAAAAGGTCATAAGATAGAGGGTTCTAAAGTCTTAGTCCTTGGTATCACTTTTAAAGAGAATTGTCCAGATATAAGAAATAGTAGAGTGATAGATGTTATAGAAGAGCTTAAAGAGTTTGGATGTGATATCACTGTAACTGACTATTGGGCAGATAAAGATGAAGTAAAACATGAGTACAATCTAAACTTAGATAATGATCTGAACTATGACGACTATGAAGCTATAGTCTTAGCGGTATCACATGATAAATATAAAAATTTGACTTTTGGAAATCAAAATCAAATTGTTTATGATATAAAATCTATCTTAAAAGACAGTGATGGAAGATTGTAGTATGGCGACCACGGCTAAAAGTAATCTTGTAGTATATACAGCACTTTTTGGCAACTATGATGATTTGATAGAACCAAAAGAGAATTATGAAGGATGTGACTTCATCTGCTTTACAGACCAAAAACATCTTACATCTGATGTTTGGGAAATTCGACTGATAGAAGAGTGTGAAATGCCCGCAAATATGATGAATAGAAAATACAAAATACTTCCGCATCTGTTTTTGAGCCAGTATGAGTGGAGTATGTATGTGGATGCAAATATTAAAATTTTAAATAACCCTTTTGAATTGGCAAATAAGTATCTAGCTAAACACGACTTTGCTATGCCAAAACACTTTGCAAGAGACTGTATCTATGAAGAATCAAAAGAGTGTGTGATACTTGGCAAATCCAAATATGACGAAACAAGAAAACAGATGGATAATTATAAAAAAGAAGGTTTTCCAAAAAACTTTGGACTTGGAGAAAACGGTATATTGTTTAGAAAGCACAATAGTGAAAAAGTCGTAAGACTTATGAATGACTGGTGGGAAGAGCTAAATACTCACACCAAAAGAGATCAATTGAGTTTGGCTTATGTGCTTTGGAAGAGTGGTGAGAAGTTTAGTTATATGGATGAGAGTGCGAGAGAAGGAAAAGGATATTTTGAATATGTAATCCATACTACATTTAGAACTAGGAGTTTTTCTCAAAAAGTCAAAGATAGCCTAAGGGTTAGAACAATGGCTAAAGTTGTACCAATATTAATCAGATATAGAATAATGAAGCTATGAATATTACTATAAAAAAAACAAGTATTTTTTACACCTTTTTAACAATATTACTTATCATAATTGCAGGACTAAGGCTTTTTGGTTGGGCAAATGACACAGCAAACTATTATGAAATGGCGATATTTCAGGATGAACTATTACTTGGAAGCAAAGAAGTTTTTTTTAGATTGATTATTTTTTTAAATACTGAAATTTTTTCTAGTAACTTTACAGTGTTCTTATTACTCTTTGCCGTTCTAGGCGTTAGCATAAAAATATTTGCATTAGTTAAACTATCGCCTCTACCTGCATTATCTATTGTGTTGTATTTATTATCATACTTTTGGTTACATGAATATATCCAAATAAGAGCAGGCGTAGCAACGGCAATTTTCTTACTCGCCACTAAAGATTTAGCAGATGGAAATTCAAAAAAATATTTTTTAAAAGCTTTTTTAGCAATTATGTTCCATTGGTCCTCTATTGTTATGATACCAATCTATTTTTTAGTTAAATACAAAAATTCAAAAGCTTATGCTCTTTTACCAATCATAGGAATAATTTTAAATATTTTAAATGTAAATTTTTATCTTATAATAGAATTTATACTAAATACAATAGGGATTGACCCTATGTTTTATAAAATGTATGCTGGATATCAAAATGATATCAATGTATTTAATCTAATTAGTCTATCTTATATATTGGTGTTCTATACAATTACAGCAGTGATTTTTACTCATAAAAATACAGTTAATGACTATGAAATAATTCTTTATAAAATAATATCTATTGGTATTTTTACCTTCTTTTTGGTCTCTCTTCTTAACGCGCCAGTTGTCGCATTTAGGCTTTTAGAATATTTTATGGTTGTGCTTTTATTATCGATACCATTTTTAGTTATCAAGTTTAAGCAAAAATTATTTGCCTCTGTGTTGGCGATCGCTTATTATTGTTTGTACTGCTATTTTTTATTTACAAATGTAATCGAATTTGAAAAAGGAATTTTATGAAAGAAAAAGTTGATGTTGTTTTAGTAACTTACAATCCAGATATAGACACTTTAAATAAGTGTGTTGATAGCTTAATAAATCAAGTAGAAAAAGTTATCATTGTTGATAATACCCCATCAGGGTGTAAAGAATTAAATTTTTTTAATCATGAGAATATCGAGATTTTATGTTTATATGAAAATATGGGAATCGCATATGCTCAAAATATAGGTATAAAAAAAGCTATGGATAATGGTGCTGAGTTTGTGTTAACAAGCGATCAGGATACGGTGTATCCTGAAAATTATGTATTGGGTATGTTAGCTATATATAAAATACATATAACCGATTTAAGAATCGGAGCAATCGCACCATTTTTTAGAGATATTAATTCCAATAATGAATTAATGCCGATAATGATTTATGAAAATGAAAAAATAAGTCGACTTAGAAGTTTTGATACTGACATACAGGAAGTTTATTGCGTTTCACATGTAATTTCGTCAGGTATGATTATGAGTAGAGATGCTCTTCTTGAGATTGGTTTAATGGATGCTGATTTATTTATTGATTGGGTTGATACAGAATGGTGCTTTAGGGCAAATAAACTTAACTATAAGATTCTTCAAACATCAAAGTTGGTTATAACTCATCAGCTTGGTGATAATGCGAAGAAACTATTTAAATATACTCTAACAAATCATAATTATATTAGAAGATATTATAGAGTTAGAAATGGTATTTACATTCTTTTTTATAATAAGTATATAAATAAATCCATGAAATGGTACATAATTGAATCTTTGCTGAAGATGGTTATTATGCATTTTTTTCAAGCAAATAGCAAAATCAATGAAATTAAAAATAAATATTTCGCCATCAAGGATGGAATAGTAAAAAATATTGGAATTTTAAAACGAGATTTAAAAATAAATGAAAAAAATTAGCATAATAGGAATAGTCGGTATCCCAGCAAAATACGGTGGGTTTGAGACACTTACGGAGTATTTGACAAAAAATCTTCATGATAGTTACGAACTTACAGTATTTTGTAGTGGGAAAAGTTATGCTCATATGTTAGATAGTTATAACGGTGCGAAGTTGGAGTATGTAAACCTTCATGCAAATGGTGTGCAAAGTATCCCTTATGACATCATCTCGATTTTTAAGTCTTTGAGGTTTGCCGATACACTGCTGATACTTGGAGTTTCTGGATGTGTCGTTTTGCCATTTGTGCGACTGTTTAGTAAAAAACGAATCGTAGTAAATATAGATGGCTTAGAGTGGAAAAGAGACAAATGGGGCAAAGGTGCGAAGTGGTTTTTGAAGTTTTCTGAGAAGTTGGCTGTAAAGTATGCCGATGTGGTAGTAGCTGACAACAAAGTGATACAAGAGTATGTTAGTAGCGAATACGGAGTGCAAAGTGAGCTGATAGCTTATGGAGCAGACCATGTGACAAAAGAGATTTTGAGTGATGAACTAAAGGTGAAGTATCCATTTTTAGGTAGTCGCTATGCTTTTAAAGTGTGTCGTATAGAGCCAGAAAACAATATCCATCTTATACTTGATGCGTTTAGTGAATATAAACTTTTAAATATCGTGATGATTGGAAACTGGGAAAATAGCGAGTATGGCAAAGATCTAAAAGAAAAATACAGTAGTTTTGAAAATATCTTTTTACTTGACCCTATCTATGAGCAAGATATATTAAATCAAATACGAAGCAACTGTTATGTTTATATGCACGGACATAGTGCAGGTGGGACAAATCCATCTTTGGTGGAGGCTATGTATTTAGGTTTGCCTATAATGGCTTATGGTGTACAGTACAACAGAGAAACCACAGAAGGTAAAGCTTTGTATTTTGATGATAAAGATGGGTTAATAGAGTTGTTAGAAAATATAGATGAGGAAATATTGAAAAGAATAGCGAATGATATGAAGCTAGTAGCACTAGAAAATTATACTTGGGAAAAGATATCTCAAAAATATAAAAAATTATTTTAAAATCTTTGTCACGAACTGCTAAAGATACGGGGTCAGAGATTTACTTTTAACATTAACAAAGAATATAGGGGTCAAGGAATATAGGGGTCAAGGATTGGGTTATATACGCGTATAGCAGAGAAGATAACTACAAATGGCATATAGATGAAAAACCATCTATGAGATATAGACAACACACTTCAAATCAAGTTGGAGCAAATGATGGTTTGAAAGCCAAACTAAAAAGACTTAAAAAAGTTTTTTCAAGTTGGTATAGAGATGAAATAATTAAAATAATAAAAGTTCTAAAAATTAAAAATAAATATAATTTTTCAAAATATATTTTAAATAAAAGTTATCTAAATAATATTTTACTATTAAAGTATAGTTTTGAGTTTAGAAGAAACAAAAAAGAAAAAGTATTTTTATTTTTGCTTTTTATTTTAGGTATATTTTAGAATTCAAGATTAATTAGATAAAATCAATATAAGTTGATTTTTTATATATAGGAAAACAGTTATGATAGTTTTGGGTAGGAAATATAAATTTACAAAGTTTGAAAAACTAAGATTAAGAAAAAAGTTTAACAAACGATTGATTATAAAGTATTCAGATAGAGATCCTCTAGAAGTTTTGGAAGAGCTAAAAATATTAGTTGCGAAAACCGATGCTCATTTAATAGTATTAAATACAAAAGCAACAGTTCCCGATGAACTTATTAAATATCTTACAAATTTACAGTTTGAGAAGAATATTAAGCTTATTACAATAGAACAATTTATGGAAAAGTATCTTCATAAATGCTATATTCCAGAAGATCATACTGACTTAAACTATCTTCAAAATATAAGACCTTTCAATTTCTTTGAATATTCAATAAAAAGACTTATAGATTTTGTTGGAATATTTTGTTTATTTATTATATCTTCTCCTATTATGCTCTATGTAATAAAGAAAATAAAACAACAGTCTCCAGGGAATTTAATATTTAGACAAACAAGAGTTGGAGTAAGAGGTAAAATATTTTATTGTAATAAATTTCGTTCTATGCATGAGAATTCTCACCATGATCCATATACACGAGAAAATGATACAAGAATTTTTCCATTTGGAAATACTATGAGAAAAACTAGAATAGATGAACTTCCTCAAATGTTAAATGTATTAAAAGGGGATATGCATTTAATTGGTCCTAGAGCAGAATGGAATATTTTAGTGGAAAATTATGAAAAAGAACTACCATATTATAATGAAAGACATTTAGTTCGACCTGGAATTACAGGTTGGGCACAGGTAAATTATCCTTATGGGGCTTCTATTGAAGATACTAAACAAAAACTTATGTATGATTTATACTATATAAAACATTATAGTCTTTGGCTTGATATAAAAATTGTTTGGAAAACTATTCTAGTTGTTCTTGGTAAAAAAGGGATGTAAGATTTTACAATCCTAATCCAACGACAGCATCTCTTCCACTATCAGGACTCAGTTTTGCATATCGTAAAGTCATTTTTATATCTTTGTGGTTCATTAGTTTTTGAATTGTAAAGATAGGCGTTCCATTTATAGCTAAATGACTTGCAAAAGTGTGTCTTAAAGTATGAATTACAACTTTATTTTTTCTATCATCACTACTGATTCCATTGTTAAAAAGTTCATTTAAAAACTCTCTTAATCTTTTTTCAGGGTTTGTTGTAAAAATTTTATCATTCAAAGATAAATTTTTTGTTTTATTTTCTAAAAGTGCTTTTATTTCATCTGTTAGAAATGCTTTATAAGTTGAATTATTTTTAAAATCTTTTAGAGTTAAAAAATTATGAGTAAAATCAATATCTTTTTTGTGAATATTTAAAATAGTTGAAAATCTAGCACCTGTATTTAAAGCTATTTTGAAAAATAAAAAATCATTTTCATTGTTTCTTGATTCATTATATAAAAGCTCTATTTCTTCTTTTGTAAGAAATCTTTCTCTTGCATTATCTATATCAAAAAGATTTATATATTTTGTGAAATCATTTTTTAGTAAGTCATTTTTTAGAGAATATTTTACAATTGCTTTTAAAATATTTAAAACATTGTTTAAAGTTTTTGGTGCAAGAGATTTATTTAATTTTTTCATTTTCTTATCTTTTAGATAATTTGTAAATTTTACAATATCATTTCTACCTAAAAGTTCTAAATCATAAGATTTCAAAAAAGGTAAAATATGCTTTTCATAATAAACAGAATCAACTCTTTTACTTTCTCCATCTTTTCTTTGTGAAAAATATTCATCTGCTAAAGTTTTAATAGATAAAATTTCTCTTTTCTTCCTTTGAGCAATTATTGGTGGTTCTTCTCCAATTCTCTGTTTTGTTAGAATTTCATTTCTTTTTGCATTGCAATAAGCTTCTCTAATTCCTTCACTATATTTTCCAATTTTTATCCAAATTTTTTTATTTGAATCTAAATCTTTGTATGTAATATAATAAACTTTATCTGCTTTTGAATTTGTATTGATTTCTCTAAAATATACACCAATTTGATTTGTTTTTATCATAATTTTTCTACCCTATTTCTACCCTGAAAATAATTTTATTTGATTTTATAGGTTTATTTTAATTTTGTCAAGAGTTTTAAAAGTTCGATTTTAAGGTATTTTGAGACGTATTTTGAAATTTAAGGTTTATTGAAAAATAATTATTTTGAGGTTCGACTCCTACCAGGCGTATTGCTTTGAAATCTAATCTAAATCAATCTAAAAAATTCTAAAATATCGAACTTAAAAAGACTTATTAATCTAGTATGTTTAAAGCTGATTTAATAAAACAAATATTATCTAGCATAAAACATATGGTTACTTATAAATATATTTTACATTAAAAATTTACTCCAGAGAATGTATAATAAAAAGACTTATTTACAGGTTACTAATATATTAAATCATTTAATGATGATAAAAAATGTAAGATAGAAGATAATATTTTTTAAATGATGGTGGTGAGTTTAGCATTAAAATAAAAAGAAATACCAATAAAAATAGAAAAATGAAAATATTTCTAGAGATGTAAATATAAATTTTAATAGTCAAAGATTCATAAAAGTATTTATTTTTTATGTTATAAATGATGATTATTAATTTAAATTTTTTTGAAAGATTATAAATGGAAGAAAATAAATTCAGTTTTAATACTTTGTATAGTGATTCACAAGAAATTAATAATATAAAGTGTGAAACTAAAAAAGAATATAAAAATTTAATAAATAACTCAACTTTCGCAGATAAAACCTAACTGTTTTTTAGTGTAAACCCTGAGCATTAGGATAATCTGTTCCAAATCTTTATTTCTCTTGACAATTTCTTGGGCTTGAACTAGTTGTTCTAATATTTTTATAAATAGTTCCATCGAAATTGCAAGGGTTTCAAGCTGACACTCTAAATTTCTGAAAAGTTCTCCTAATGTTTGTGGTTCATTATTGATACGATTGATATAGCTTGTAAGGTTATAAGCAAGGAAAGATAGAGTAATCCTAGCAATGAGTGCTTCGTAAATTCTATTTTCTTCTTTACCAAATTGGAAATACTCTCGCAAATCTTTATATCCTTGTTCTATGTTCCATCTTTTTTTATAGGTATTAATAATTTCAATATCTGATAAATTTATATTTGTTGAAACAATTGGAATAAGATTATCTTTTGTTTTTATAAAAACTATTTTAATTCTACCAAGTGTTTTATGTGTAGTTGTAGTTGATACATAGCTGTATTTTATAGAATTGTAGTTACCTAGTTTAGAAGATTTATGACTTTTTACTCGAGTGTACAGTCTTTCAAGCGTATTATATTTTCCTGTAAATTGCCAAATTCTATTTGATTTTGATAATCTTGCAATTACATCAAGACCTTTTTCTTTTATTTCATAAATAAAATTTGGTTTGGCATACCAACTATCAACAAGTAAATAATCTGCATATATTCCAGATTTTAATACTCTATTTACCATTTGAAGAGCTAAATTATTTTTACTATTATTACCTTCAACTCTTCGTTTATAAGCATTACTTTTATGATGAAAATAGTTTTCATTAACATTTACAATTTGATTTTTGTTGTAGTTAATAGAAAAATCTAACATCATATCAGTATGGGAATCACTATAATTTAGTGATACAATATTCAAACCTTTTACAGTTCTATGTTCCTTATTATTCCAAAGATTTCTACAGCTTCCTTCTATAAATTTTCCTCTTTTAATTTCAACTGTGTCATCAATAATTAATACTCTAGTATCAGTAGCCTTTTGAAGTATATGAAGTTTTGAGATTAATTTTACAGAACTTAATAGTAATAGTTTTCTCCAATTATATTTACTGTTTTTCAAAAGTCTATAATATACATCCTTTTTATAGCTATCAGAGCTTTGTTTCATAAATGTAGAGATTCTTTTATTAATGATAAACATATATAAAAAATGTAAAATTATTAAGTATGGTGATTTTCCAATATCTCTTTTTATAAAATTACTCTGTTTTAAAATTGAACTAAAATTTATATCTCTTAAAACAGATAATACTGGATTTTTTAATACGTTGTTCATAGCAGTTTGGATAAAATTATCAAGTCTCATAAAAAAGCCCTTTATATAGTTGATTGTCGTGATGAAATTATATCAAAAAGTGCCTATTTATGGGCTTTATTGTATCTTTTACATATAAGAAATTAATGATTTTTTATGTGCGAAAGTTGAGTAAATAAAATTAAAAATGATTCAAAAGAAAAAGATTTAGAAAAATCTGAGATTAAAAATAAAATCAAAGAAGTAAAATTTTTTTTAAAAATACATTATTTAGATAAAATTGATTTAATTCTAAAAAAATTTGAACTTACAAAAACAAATTTTAAATTTAGTCAAGAACTAATTCTAGAAAAACAAATAGTATATAACTATTTTAATATGCTAAAGTATTATTTTATTCAAAAAAGTAAAAATTCACCAAAGTATGGTGGTACTATAAAATATTATTTTAATATTTGTTTACGTATATTAGAATTTGCGATTTATGTTAATATTAAGAAGATTGAAAATGTTAAAGAAATAGTTTTTAATAAAAAAGAAATAAATATATGTTTTTATTCTCATTTTGTAGAAATTAAAAATGAAATACTGTTGAATAATAGGAATATAATTTTTTATGGTAAAAATAATAATAGTCTTTTAACTCTTGATGAGAAACTTTTGTTTGTCAATAATAAGGATTGGTATAATCCAATATCGAAGCCAACTAATGAATCTGAAGATGATTCAAATAGTGAACCAACTTTTTGGTTTGAAAGATTTTTTAGAGTTAATGATAAGCAAATTAGTGATGTTTTTAATGGTATTGGATCAGCTGGTTCTATTTCAACAAAAGGAGCAAAAGGTAAGAGACCACGTAGATCTGATGATATTCTAGATTTCCTTGATGAAAACATTTATAATAAAAATAGTTTACAAGAGAATAATCAAGATTTAGAGAATATTTTAGAAAGTACTCAAGCAGCTGATGTGATTTCTTCAGCAATTTTACTTGAAAAAGATATAGTTGGCTTTAAAATTAGAAATAAACACGTTAATTCAAATTATAAAAATTTTTTAATAGATAAGAAAATATCAAACAATATGGCTAAAAATGAAATGTTTTTATATTCTAAAGCACCAAATAGAAAGGTTTTAAAAGAATTAATTAAGAAAATATTAGATGATGATAGAGAAGATAAAGAAGAAAGTTATTATAGAAAATTAATAATGGTATCTTTATTTACAGGAATATCAATTGAGAATTTAATCGATAGTTTTTGTAAAAAAATAAATAATATTATATTCGAAAAAGATAATTTATTAAAAATAAAACATGAAAAAAGTATATTTGCTAAGAATGTTACAGTAAATGATGAAATTTTAATTCCCACAATAAAAAATAATAATTCAACAGTAGTTTTGCCAAGTATGCTATCAAATATGGTTTACCATATTAAAAATAGTATTGATAATATTTTTATAGAAACTTTAAATGAAGAAGAATATAAAAAGATGAGAAAAATTGAAATTAACAAATGCGGTAAAATTTTAGGAGCAAGTAAAAGAAATTTAAGTAAATCAATATCTTATGTAACTATAAAATCAATTCATAGATTATTTTTCCACTATTATCATCTTAGTTACGGTTATACAGATACAGGGATATTACCTATGTATAAAGTTTCAAATAATAATAGAGCAAGAGTTTGTTATGTAGCTCAACCAAAAAGATTAATATATTATGAAAAATGGATGATAGATTTTTTAAATAAATTCACTGAAAATAATATTTTATTTCTAGAAAATATACAAAATAATCAGAAAATGATAGGTTCTCCAAAAGTTATTAAAGATAAACCTTTTAAATTATTTTTAAAAAATATTACAAAACTATCACCAAAAAATAATATAGAAAAGTTTAATCTTCAGATGATATTTATAAGGTATTCTTTATCTATTTTATTAGCTACAAGAAATTTTAATACTTCTTGTGAACTGTTAGAATTTTCTGAAAAATTGGGATTATTGACCATTCATGAGAAAGCTAAACATGTAAATAGTTCCAAAAGATTAATTAAAGTTTCACCAAGAGCAGTTAAATACATTAAACTATTTTTTGAATTAAAAAGGGAATTTAGTTACGATGGTTATGCTCCTATATTAATAAAAATATATAAAAGTAAAAAATATAAAGATGAGAATCATGAATTTATTGATTTAAATAAAAAAACAGTTTTAGAATTTTTGGGAAATTATAGTCAAAATAAAAGATATGAAGAATTAGTTAAATTTATTAAAATTGTAGAACTAAATTTTGGAAGGCATGTTTTTGCAACAGAATCTTTAAGTAAAAAGTTAAAAAAAGATTATGAAAATGAATTTATGGGGCATTATTCTAAGGGGAATTTAGGATTTGGTATTTTTAGTAATATGAAATCTGAAAGCTATTTAAATACAGTAGAAAAATTTATGAAAAAAATTGAAAGAATATATTTTAGTAATAAAATAAATCCAAGGAATATAAAATGCAAAGAAAAAAAGATTTTAAAATAAATTTAAAAGATCTTAAATTAAAAATAGAAAAGGAAATTGATAAAAATGACAATAAAATTTTAGTACTAGTTGAAAAAAATATTTTGAATATAATATTCGATAATTTAGATTACAAGAAACATTTTCGAAAAAATCAAATTTATTTTAATATGAGTTTATGGGTAAATATATATGGTAAAAATAAAAAAAAGTTTAAATCTGATGGTGAAATTATTCATAATTTTGTGAAGAAACTTATAGATTGTAAGTTTGTGCATAAAAATTCAAAAAATTATCCAAAGAATCAAAATATATTTTGTATAAATCCATTAAGTCAATCTTTCTTATATTCTAATTTGGATGACTATGATAGAATAGTTGATATAAGAGACTCTCTTATAAAAAAATTAAATGAATTTAGTTTATTTAATCATAAAGAATTAAATTTAGAATTTGAAATTGATTTATTCATATATTTTAAACTTTTTTCTATAGTAAAAATAAATAATACTAGTTTACAACACCTAAAAAGAGAAAATATTATTTATGCAGGTGATAAAGTGATTTTTGTTACAAAAGAAAATACCATAGAAGGTTTTACTCCTATTCACACAATAATCTTTGATGACACTACTTCAAGAATAATTAAACAAGTATTCCCTAAAGAAATAAATATAATTTTTGATGCAAGTAATTTTATTTTTACAAAATCCTACAATTTTTATTATTTAAGAATGAAAAAATTTTGTGAAATGCATAGTATAAATGAAAAAATAACAAACTCAATAATAGAGCTTGAATATCAATTAAATAGTACTCCACTAAATTTGACATTAATGAAATCTACTAAGTTTCCTAGATTAAGTTTATTTGAATTAGAAAAACTTTATCCAAACAGTGTAAATAATAATTTACTTGCAATTGAGAAAGCTAATCAAGAAGTTTATAGAAATTTTAATCAAGCTAATAAAGATATATCTCAAGAAAATTTTGATGATGAAGTTGATGATGAATTGGATTTAAAAACAGAATTAAAATTTAAATTTGATGTTTATGAAAAATTAACTGAAATTGTTAAAGTACCAGATGAAAAGAAATCAATTACTCAATATATTATCAATTGGCGTAAATTTATGTTAATTCAAAAAAATGAAGCTGATAGATTAGAAGCAATTTATAGTTATTTAAATTTTTTATTTTATAAGTATGAAAACAAAGAGATTAATCAAAGAACATTAAAGAATTATTTACAGATAAGTTTTGATTATTGTTTTGATATTCTTGTAAAATCTGTAAGCAAGGAAGAAGCACTAAAAAGTATTTATGAAAAATTAAAAAATAGCAACTTGAATCCACGAGTTCAAAATAAATATTTAAGTAGGATATTATTTTTCTTTGATAAACAACATGAGTTTAAAACTAAAATGATCAATAGTGTTGTAAATTATAATAGGTCTATAGTTTTTAAAGATGAATTACGTGAATTAGTAGAAAAATTATTAAATGAAGATTCAAAATTATACAAGGGTAAAATACTAATATATAGAAGATCTGTTTTTGCAATTATTGCTTATTATTCTGGTTTACGAAAAGGTGAGCTTTATTCAAGAGAAACTAGAGATTTCTTTTATATCGATGGTAGAAATTTTTATATAAATGTTAATAAAAATGGTATTAAAAAAATTAATAGTTATAATCAAAATATTACTATTTCATTAAAAAATAGTAATGCAATAAGAGCTTTTGAATTTAAAATAAGTGATAAAAAACTATTTAAAATAGTTAAAGATTATTATGAGTTATTAGTTGATCGTAAAATAGCATTTTTATTTCCAGATGAAAATAATGGAATAGCATTAAAAGATAAAGTAATGAAAATTGACAAAATAAATAGAATAAACAGTATTTTGCAAGATATAACGAAAAGATACACTGTAATTCATTCATTTAGACATTCTTATGTAACAAATGAGATTAAAAATCTTATTCAAAAAAAAGATAAAAGAAATGAAGATATATATGATTTGATTGCCAGAGTTGGACATGAGGATCCAGAAACTTCTATATCTCATTATGCGCATGTAGATCTTATTAAAATAATGAAAATATAAATTTAATCAGATAAGGTGTACAAATATAAGCGGAATTATTTATACTTTATTATTGTTATAATATTGTGTTTAAATGTTACTACTTTAAATAATCGAAGCTATAGATTATATTCTAAGTTTGAAATTTATTAATACATTAAATATACTTTAATAAATGCATTAATAGAAAATATTCCAATATTTATCAAATTTATAGTGATTTTCATTTTTCTGAGTGTAAAAATTAAGTTCTGATTTTTTAGTATAAAATTTTGTCATAATAGAATTTTTATAAAATATAAATGTTAATTTTACATTCCTTATTATTTAATAATTTGGCATAAATTTAATTAAAAGAATTATCCAAAATAATTAAAATTAAAAAAACAATTCCTAGGTAACCATTTACTGTAAAAAATGCTTTATCAATTTTTCTAAAATCTTTGTTTACTAAATAGTGCTCATATGAAAGCATAATTGCACTTAAAATCACAGCTAAATATGCAAAATATGAACTTTGTGAATAAATAACAAATAAAAGCCAAAAAATAACAGTTAAAAAATGAAAAATTTTAGAAAATAACATCGTTTTTTGTGGACCAAAAATAGATGGAATAGAATGAAGTCCAAGTTTTTTATCTACATCAATATCTTGTAATGAATAGAGTAAATCAAAACCTGCGACCCAGAACATTACACCTATGCTCAATAGAATCACCCAAAAAGGAATAGTTTCACTAACAGCAACAACACCAGCAATTGGAGCAAGTGCCAAAGAAATTCCTAAGATAATATGTGCAAGATAAGAAAATCTTTTAAAATATGAGTATGAACCAATAATTATTAAAATTGGAATTGATAAAATTAAAGCTAAATCATTTACAAAATATGCAACAGCTATAAAACCAAAAGCATTTATAAGCACAAATATAAACATATCCTTTGCACTTATTCTTCCATCAACATTTGGACGATTAGCAGTTCTTGGATTTAAACCATCTATATCCCTATCCATAAAACGATTAAATCCCATAGCAAAGTTTCTAGCAGTTACAGCTGCTAAAGTTCCCAAAATAAGAAGTTTAAAACCAAACCAAGGAGAACCATTTACTTGTGAAGAAGAGACAACCATAGCTATAAAGATAAATGGTAGTGCAAAAACAGAGTGCTGAAATACAACAAGTTCACTAAAATCTTTTATTTTTTTTATTAATTTTTCCATGGATTGGATTTTATCGAATAATCAGTAAATTAATCCTTTTTAGTTATAATCTAGATAAATAATAAAATAATGAAGAAGAGAGATTTATGAAAAATTGTCTATTTTTAATATTTTTTACAATACTTTTTACTGCTTGTAGTACAAAAGTTGAACAAAGTGTTGATAAATCAAATTCACAAGATGTTACAGAACTTATAAGAATATTAATTCAAAAGGAAAAAGATATTAATGCTCTTAAACTAGAACTTGAAGAGTGTAAAGAGAAAAAAGTAAAATGAAAGAAATTGCTATCATAGGTACAACAGCATCTGGTAAAACTGGATTATCTCTTGAATTAGCAGAAAAGACTAACTCTATAATACTTTCATTAGATTCTTTATGTGTCTATAAAGAAATTGATATTGTTAGTGCAAAACCAACAAAAAATGAAAGAGGGGATATTATCCATTTTGGAATAGATGAAGTTTATCCAAATGAGAATTTTGATGTAGTTGAATTTATGAATTTGTATAAAAAAGCAAAAATTTTTGCTCAAAATAATTCAAAAAACTTAATAATTGTTGGTGGAACAGGTTTTTATCTAAAAGCATTAGTTGATGGATTAAGTAGTGGTTTACAGACAAAAATAAAACTAGATATACCTTTAAATGATGCTTATGATTTATTATATAGTTTAGATAAAGAGTATATGAAAAAAATAGAAAGAAATGATAAATATAGGATAGAAAAAGCTTATAGTATTTACAAAGAGAGTGGATTAGTACCTACAGAATTTTTTTCAAAAAATCAAAAATCTCCTTTATCAAAAAATTTAAAAATATTTGAAATAATTTGGCAAAAAGAGGATTTAGTAAAAAGAATTGCTTTAAGAACAAAACAGATGGTAAAAGAAGGCCTTATAGACGAAATAATATATCTTGAAAAGAAATATACAAGAAGTCCAAATTGTATGGCAAGTATTGGAATTGTAGAAACTTTAGAATATCTTGATGGAAAATTAAATAAAGAAGAATTAGAAAATAAGATTATTTTAAATACAACAAAATTGGCAAAAAGACAAAATACTTTTAATAAAGGTCAATTTTACAATGTATCTTCAAATATAATTAATAGCTTAAATTCAGAGATAGTTAAGTATTTTTCGATATAATCGCAACTCAAAAGTCTATTAAAGGACCTGCAAAGACTTGCTCTTTTTTTAGGCGCTTAAATTTTAAAAGGAAAATGGAATGAAAAAAGATATTCATCCAGATTACAAAGTTTGTCAAGTTAGTTGTGCGTGTGGAAATAGTTTTGAGACAAAATCAAATGTTGAAACTTTAAGAGTTGATATTTGTTCATCTTGTCACCCATTCTTTACAGGAGAGCAAAAATTAGTTGATGCTGCTGGAAGAGTTGAGAAATTCAAAGCTAAATATAGTATGGCTAAATAATACAAACTTATGTTGTGCTTAGTTCCAACACCAATAGGAAACCTTGAGGATATTTCAAAAAGGTCTTTAAAGGCTCTATTGGAAGCGGAACTTATTTTTTGTGAAGATACAAGAGTAACAAAAAAACTTCTAAATCTTTTAGCTGAGAAATACGAATTAGATTTTTCACAAAAAGAGTTCAAATCTTTTCATTCTCATAATGAAAAAGAGATTTTAAATAGTTTAACAAGAGATACTTTTACTAAAAATGTTGTTTATTGTAGTGATGCTGGAATGCCATGTGTTAGTGATCCTGGAGCTACATTAGTAGACTGGTGTATTAAAAATGAAGTACCTTATGATGTAATACCAGGTGCAAATGCAGTAATTACAGCTTTTGCAATGAGTGGCTTTACAAGTACTGAGTTTATATTTTTTGGATTTTTAGATCATAAAGGTGCGAGTAGAGCTTCAAAACTTGATGAGGTTTTAAATAGCTCTAGAGTATCTATTCTTTATGAATCTCCTCATAGACTTTTAAAACTTATTGAAGAGTTAAATAAAAAAGAGCCAAGTAGAACAATATTTTTAGTAAAAGAGATAAGTAAACTGCATCAAAAAGTATATAAAAATAGTGCAGAAAATTTATATAAAGAGTTTGTAAATCTTGATATAAAAGGTGAATGGGTTGTGGTGATTGAACCAAAAATAACAGTTGGTTTAAATTTAGAATTAGATGATATTTTACCTCTTGATATTGCTCCTAAAATTAAAGCAAAATTGATTGCAAAACTTACAGGAGCTACTATAAAAGAGGTTTATCAACAATTATTGGATAAAATGGACAAATGATAATATATGGAAAACAAATAGTACTATATGTACTTGAGAAACACTCAGATTTAATTGAAGAGGTTTTTTTATCAAAAGAAATTGATAGTAAACTTTTTTCAAGATTTGCTAAATTAAATAAAAAAATTCACAGAGTTGACAATCAAAAAGCTCAAGCATTAGCTAAAGGTGGAAATCACCAAGGTATGATTTTAAAACTTAGTGAATTTAATTATACACCTTTAAAAGATATAAAAAATATGAATTTTATAGTGGTTTTAGATGGACTTACTGATGTTGGTAACATTGGAGCAATAGCAAGAACAGCTTACTCTTTAGGAGTTGAAGGTTTAATAGCATCAAATATAAAAACAGTAAATAATTCTGGAACTATAAGAACAAGTGCTGGTGCATTACTTGATTTACCATTTTGTTTACATCCAAGAAGTGTTGATTTAGCAAGTGAATTAATAGATGCTGGATTTACATTAATTGGTGCAACAATGGATGGAGTTGATCTTAAAAAGTATGGAAAAATAGAAAAAACTGATAAAGTTGCTCTGTTTTTAGGAAATGAAGGTGAAGGAATTTCTCCAAAAGTTGTAAAAAAACTAGATTTAAAAGTTTCAATAAAAATGGAACAAGAGTTTGATTCTTTAAACGTTTCAGCAGCAGCAGCGATTTTAATTTATAATTTAAAAAGATAAATAAAATAAAAAGAGGATATGATGAAAAAGTTACTATTAAGTGCTATTTTATGTGCAAGTTTAAATGCAAATGTAAATGAAGCAGTTTTAGGAATTTTAGGACTTAGTGAATACAATACACATAAAAATTTAATTAATCATATCTTTAAAAATGAAAAAGATTTTTATACAAATGGTAGATTAGATTATTCAAAAATAAATGATGAATTAGAAAAGAATAATCTTTTAAAAAGTACAACTACATCAATTTCTGGAATGGAAATAACTTTTAATTTTAATGAAAATCCTAAAATAGCTTTCAAAAATATCAATGATATATTAAGAGCAGTTGGAATACAAAACTATACAACAACAAGCCAAACAACGATTGATAATCAACTACAATGGAGTATAAAAGTACAAACTGCAGCCGCCATTAACCCTCTTAAGATATCTAATGAGCTTAAAAATGCAAATTGTAGAGTTATGGATATAAAAAAAGAGGGAAAAAAACTGAGTTTTTATATTGACTCAAGTAAAGCTTCAATATATAAAGCAGAAGATTTAGTTACTCAAAGAGAAGTAATTTTAAAAAGAGCCAATAGACCATATTTTGTCGAACTAGGAAGTATGTATAGAGTAAATATAGAGTCAAATCCAGGAAATAGCTGGTATCCAATGGTTACTTTTTATGATAGTAGTTTTAATGCTATTGAAGTTGTAGAAAAAGAGAGTTTAGAGAAGAGTTTAAAGCTTGTTGTTCCAAGTGGCGCGAGATTTATGAAAATTGATGATTTATATGCCCTAACAAATATTAAGAATGGGCTTACTATTACTAAGGAGTGATAAAAATGTTTCCAGAAATTGAATTTGAAAGAATGAAAAGACTTCCAAACTATGTATTTGCAGAAGTAAATGCAATTAAAATGGAAGCTAGAAGAAAAGGTGAAGATATTATAGATTTTTCTATGGGAAATCCTGATGGTCCGACACCAAAACATATTGTTGATAAATTAAAAGAAGCTTCTATGAAGCCAAAAAATTATGGTTATAGTGCAAGTATTGGTATATATAAATTAAGATTAGCTATTTGTAACTGGTACAAAAGAAAATATAATGTTGATTTTTTAGATCCTGATAAACATGCATGTGCAACAATGGGTTCAAAAGAGGGATATGTTCATCTTGTTCAAGCAATTGTAAATGTTGGAGATGTTGCTGTTGTCCCAGATCCTACATATCCAATTCACTCTTATGCATTCATGTTAAATGGAGCAGCTATTCATAAATTTGAATTAATTTTTGACAATGAATTTAAAGTAGATGAGGAATTATTCTTTAAAAATTTACAAAAAACTATTGATGAGTCTATTCCAAAAGTAAAATATGTTGTTGTGAATTTCCCACATAATCCATCTTGTGCAACTGTAACTCCTGAGTTTTATACAAGATTAGTAGCTATGGCTAAAAAAGAGAGATTCTATATAATTTCTGATATAGCTTATGCAGATATTACTTTTGATGGATACAAAACTCCATCAATTTTTCAAGCAGAAGGTGCTTTAGATGTTGCTGTTGAATGTTTTACTTTAAGTAAATCTTATAACATGGCTGGATGGAGAGTAGGATTTGTTGTAGGAAATGAAAAACTTGTAGGTGCATTAAAAAGAATAAAATCGTGGTTAGATTATGGAATGTTTGCTCCTATTCAAATTGCAGCAACTGTTGCTTTAGATGGTCCTCAAGATTGTGTTGATGAGATAGTTTCTAAATATGAAAAAAGAAGAGATGTTATGTTAAAAACATTTGCTGAAGCTGGGTGGGTTATGGATAAACCAAATGCATCTATGTTTATATGGGCAAAGATTCCAGAAAAAGCTCAACACTTAGGAAGTTTAGAATTCTCCAAACAACTTTTAAGAGAAGCACAAGTTGCTGTAAGTCCAGGTATTGGTTTTGGACACTATGGTGATAAGTATGTAAGAATAGCTTTAATTGAAAATGAAAAAAGAATTAGACAAGCTGCAAAAAATATAAAAAGATATTTAAAAACATTAGGATAGGAATATAGTTATGCTTAAAGTTGGAATTATTGGAGTTGGTACAGTTGGAACTAGTGTTGCAAATATTTTAAGAGATAATAAAAATATTATAACTGCACGAGCTGGGGTTGAAATTGTACCAACAATTGGTGTAGTTTCAAATTTAAATAAAAAAAGAGATGTAGAAATTGAAATAACTGATGATGTTTCAAAAGTTTTAGAAGATGAAAGTATTGATATTGTTGTTGAACTTATGGGTGGAATAGAAAAGCCATATGAAATAGTTAAAAGAGCTCTAGAAAATGGTAAATCAGTTGTTACTGCAAATAAAGCTCTTTTAGCTTATCATAGATATGAGTTACAAGAACTAGCTGGAGATACACCTTTTGAATTTGAAGCAGCAGTTGCTGGAGGAATTCCTATAATTAATGCTTTAAGAGATGGACTTAGTGCAAACAATATAAAATCTATTCAAGGAATAATGAATGGAACTTGTAATTTTATGCTTACAAAAATGATAAATGAAGGTGTAAATTACGACGAAATTTTAAAACAAGCTCAAGAATTAGGTTATGCAGAAGCAGATCCTACTTTTGATGTTGGAGGATTTGACACAGCTCATAAGCTTTTAATTTTAGGTTCAATTGCTTATGGAATCGATATAAAACCTGAAGATATTTTAATTGAAGGTATTCAAAATATTGATAAAACAGACATAGAGTTTGCAAAAGAGTTTGAATATAATATTAAACTTTTAGGAATTGCAAAAAAAGTTGGAAATCAAATAGAATTGAGAGTGCATCCAGTTTTAATTCCTCAAGATAAGATGATTGCAAAAGTTGATGGTGTTATGAATGGAATATCTGTTGTTGGTGATAAAGTTGGTGAAACAATGTATTATGGAGCAGGAGCAGGTGGAGATGCTACAGCTAGTGCTGTAATTGCAAATATTATTGATATTGCAAGAAGAGGTAAGGGTTCTCCAATGTTAGGTTTTGAAAAACAAATTGGAGAGAAACCAACATTAATGCCAAAAGATGAGATAAGAACTAAATATTACTTAAGACTTGAAGTTGCAGATAAAACTGGAACTTTAGCAAAAGTAGCAAAAATATTTGGTGATAATGATATTTCTATTGAAAATATGATGCAAAAATCAAAAAAAGATGAAAAAGCAAATCTTCTTTTAACAACTCATACATGTGTTGAGAAAGATATATTAAAAGCTATTGAAGAGTTAAAGCACTCACAAGTAGTACTAAAAAAACCTGCAATGATAAGAATAGAAGATTAAATATCTTCTATTTACATAATTTAAAAATTTCAATAACCTTAGAAGCATAACCCCATTCATTGTCATACCAAAGTAAAAGTTTTATCATATTATTTTTTACTTCTAAAAATCTATGATCTATTATAGTAGTATAATTTTCTTTTTTAAAATCACTTGAAACTAAGGCTTCAAAATTATTTAAAACTATTGGGAATTTTTGATTATTTTCGAAATTCATAAATAGTTTTGTAATTTCATCTTTTGATGAAATATCTTTAGTAAAAAGTGTCACATTTATAGCTCCAACTGTATCTGTTGGAACTCTTAAAGAATTTGAAGATATTAAATCACTATTAAATTTATTAAGTACATAAGAACAAGCTTTAATTGTAGTAGTTTTACTTGGAATTATATTTTGTGTAGAAGAACGACCAAATTCAAAGTTTAAATCAACATCTCTTGTTGCACTTTGAACAAAACTTCCATCAAGAACTCTTTGATGATTTAATAAAGGATGAATTGTAACAATATCACCACAAACTATATTTTTCTTTTCATCAATTAATTTTAAAGCTGGAAGTAAAGCAGTTGCATTGCAAGAACTTGTAGATATTATTTTGTGCTTAGATAAATCTAATTTATCTTCATTAACTCCTAAAATAATATTTATATCAGCATCTTTTTGTGGATGTGTTAAAATTATTTTTTTAACATTTAATGATTTTAATTTTTCTATATTTACTTTTTGACCGCTTGAATCAATTAAAATATCAATACCATTTAGGTCTAATTCACTAATATCTTTAATGTTTGTAATTTTGATTTTTGATTTTTGATTTTTGATAAAATTATTTTCAAAAACTTTAAATTTATCATCTAATTTCCCATAAGTTGAATCATAGTTTATAGAGTAAACTATATTTTCTATTGATGGATTTATTTCATTTATTGTAACAACTTCAACATTATCGGTATCTAGAAGCTGTTTTAAAACAGCTTTCCCAATTCTACCTGCTCCATTTAGAAGAACTTTTGTACTCATTAATTAACCTATATAAATTTTTCTAGATGTAAGTATAGTTGAATTTTATTTAATATCTTGATTATCAAACATTAATTAGATTTTTATAATTAAAAATAAAAATTAATTAATGTTTTCATCTTCATCAAATATAAAGCTTTCCATTGAAATATTTGAAAATAACATTTCACTATTAAAAGATTTTCCAGATTTATTTAATGCATTTCCAAAAGCTATATATAAAGGTAAAAAATGTTCAGTTGATGGATGGTTTTTATAAAAATTTATATTTTTACTTATGTTTATCAACTCTTCATTATTTCCATTATTTATAATTTCTACTAATTTATCATTAAACTCTTTTGCATAATATTTTACTTTTGAACCATAAGATGCATCACCTAAATTATGAGTTAAACTTCCACTACAAATAATTAATGCTTCATCTTTAAAAGTTTTTAATTTTTCACCTAAATTAATTAATTCTGAAGGCGAGTATGAAATAGGAATACTAAGTTGCAAAACTGGAATTTCTAGTTTTGGAAACATAATTGATAAGACACTCCATACTCCATGGTCAAAGCTAACTCTATTTTCATCAATAGAAATATTTATATTTTCATTTTTTAAATTATTGATTAAATTAGTAGTTAGTTCATCATTGCTTTTAATATCATATTTAAATCTATACAGTGCATCTTCAAAGCCATAAAAATCATACATCAATTCATTTGCTTTTGGATTAATAATTTTTAAATCTCTTGTTAAATAATGAGCAGAAAAAATTATTATATATTTTGGAATTTTTAAATTTCTGCCAATGTTCTCTAAACTTTTTTTTGATTTTAAATTACTTAAAACTAAATTTGGAGCACCATGAGATATAAATAGTGTTGGATTCATTTTAATTATTTTGAGTGTGAACCATCACAAAATGGTATATTTGATGTTTTTTTACAATCACATAAACTATACTCTTTTGTTTCACTTACAGTGAACTCTTTTGGAGTAAATGAAGTACCTTTGTGCGCACCATTACAAAAAACTTCATCACTACTTTTACCACATGTACAGTAGTAATATTTTTTACCTGCTTCTAATTTTATTGCCATAATTTTTCCTTTTTAGAGTTTAGCTAATTACTTAGCTAAATTTCCTTGAATATCTATATTTAATTTTACTTCATCACTTACTGCAACTCCGCCAGTTTCAAGTACTTTATTCCATGTAATTCCAAAGTCACTTCTTTTAATTTTCCCACTTAATGCAAATCCAGTTTTCTCTCCAGATACTCCACCATTTTCAAGTTCTAATTTAACATTTTTTGTTACACCTTTTATTGTTAAATCTCCATATACATTATCTTTTTCAACTTTTGTTGATTTAAATGTAATTTTTGGAAATTTCTCAGCTGCAAAAATTTCTTCTGATTTTAAGTGCTCATCTCTTTTTTCATTTGCTGTATCAATAGAAGCTACAACTAATTCACCTTCAACTTTTACTAATGTATTTTTCTTCTCATCATATTCAAATGTTCCACTAATATCTTTAATTTTTCCAGTAACATTTGTAACCATCATATGTTTAACAGTAAATCCTGCATTTGAGTGAGCTGTATCAACTGTGTATGTTCCAGCAAATAGTGTTGAACTTGCAAATAAACTTAATATTCCTAAACTAACTTTTTTCATTGTTTTTCCTTTTTGTTTTTGTTGTAAATTTTGTTTAATAAATCATATAAAGTATTCATTTCTTCATCATTCAGAACATCCATAAAATCATAAAGATTTTTTGCATGATCAGGAAATACTTTTTCTATTATATTTTTACCATTTTCTGTAATAGATAAAATAGAAGCTCTACTATCCTTTGGATCTTTTATAGATGTTATTAGATTATCTCTTTTTAGGTTTTTTATAACAACAGTTGTGTTACCTGGAGTACTTGAAGTTAATTTTGTAATTGAACCAGTTGTTAAATCACCAAGATGATATAAAACTTCTAATACTTTAAATTGATTAAATGTCAGGTTGTTTTTTGATAAATAGTTTTCAGTTAGATTGTTTACTAAATGAAAAACCCTATCAATTCTAACAACTGTTTTCATTGATTTATCTATTTTGGGACCATAAGATTTTATTTTTGGTGATTTAGATTTATTGTTTGTATTCATTCGTAATCCCTCTTTTTTGTAAATCAATCAATTTAAAATCTTAAGTTTTAAATTGAATTCTTAAGAAGAGTAATTAAAGTATTTTGAATACTCTAATTATTCTAGGGGAATTATATTACTAATTAGTAGTATTGTCAAGACTATTTTTTAGATTTTTCGATAACTTTTGTAAAATTAAGTTTTTCTTCTTTTTTTGCTTCAATATCAATTTCAATGAAAATATCATTATCAACAGAGCTACTTCCTGTTTCTAAAAGTTCATCCCAAGTTAAATCAAAGTAACTTCTTTTTATTTTTCCACTTATTTTTAAATAAATCTTTCCGAAAAATTCACCACTATTTTCTAAATCAAGTTCAACATTTTTTGTAACATTTCTTATTGTTAAATCTCCAAAAATTCTATCTTGTTCAATTTTTGTTGCAACAAATTTGATTTTTGGGTATTTTTTTTCATTAAATATTTTTTCAGAAAGAATATAAGTAGCCAAATCATTTTTTGATGTAGTAAGAGAATCAACTTCAACTTCACCATTTAAAGAATTTAGAATATATTTCTTTTCATCAAAATTAAAATCTCCTTTTACAGTTTTGAAATTACCTTTTATTTCTTCATTTTTTAAGTACTTTATTGAAAATTCTGCTTTTGAAGTAGTAGAGTCTATTTTGTAATTACTAGCAAACAAAAGTGTCGAAAGAGCTAGTGTTGAAAAAGATAGTTTTATTAAATTCATTTTGTCCCTTTTAAAAATTGTCGCATAATTATAACTAATTAAACATATTTTTAACCATTTAATAATCTTTTTTTGGCTAGAATGCTCTGTTTTACTGAAATTTAAATAAAATTTAATAAGGATAAATAATATGTTATTAACACCAGGCCCAACTCCTGTACCAGAGTTTGCAAGAAAAGCAATGAGCGATATTACAATACACCATAGAACAAAAGAGTTTGAAGGAATTTTTGAAAAAACTAGAAATCTTTTACTTGAAATTTACAATATGCCAGAAGTTTTAATGCTAGCTTCTAGTGGAACAGGAGCTATGGAAGCTTGTGTTACAAATCTTACTAGAAAAAAAGCACTTACTGTTAATTCTGGAAAATTTGGAGAAAGATTTGGAAAAATCTGTAAAGCTTTCAATATTGATCATGTTGAATTAAAACAAGAATGGAATACTCCAGTTAGTGTTGAAGATGTTGTAAATACTGTAAAAAATGATTCAAATATTGATGCTATTTTTATTCAAGTTTGCGAAAGTGCAGGTGGATTAAGACACCCTGTTGAAGAGATAGCAAAGGAAATTAAAAAAATTAATTCAGAAATTATGATTGTTGCAGATGGAATAACTGCATTAGGTGTAGAAAAAATTGATACTACAAATATTGATGCACTTATTACTGGAAGTCAAAAAGCATTTATGCTACCTCCAGGTCTTGCGATGATTGGTTTATCTGCAAAAGCTGTAGAAAAAATTGAAGAAAAACCAGCTGGTTACTATTTTAATTTAGCAATTGAATTAAAAAATCAAAGAAAAAATACAACTGCTTGGACGGCTGCTACTACTTTAATCATGGGACTAGGAGCTATTTTAGAGAAATTTAAAGAGATAGGTTTTGAAAATCTATACAAGCAAACAGCATTAAGAGCAAAAGCTACTCAAGAAGCATTAAAAGCAATAGGATTTGAGATTTATCCAAAAAAACCTGCAAATGCTATGACTACTGTTTATACAGAGCAATCAAATGAAATTAGAAAAATATTAAAAAATAAATATAACGTTGATATAGCTGGTGGACAAGATCATTTAGCAGGAAAAATTTTTAGAATAAATCACATGGGATTAGTTGAAGATTTTGAAGCTTCATGGGCTGTTAATGCAACAGAACTTGTACTAGATGAGTTAGGAATTAGAACTTTTGATGGTACAGCAAATAAAGTATTTGCAGAAACTTTCTATAAAGGAAAATAGTTTAATGATTTTTGAACACGAAATTCCAAAAGGGAGTCGTCTTTATTTTGGAAAACTTGCAAAGGCTAAAAGAAGACTTGAAAATAGTGTTTGTGAAATTTTAGAGAAAAATGGATTTGAAGAGATTTTAACTCCAAATTTCTCTTATTCTCAACATCAAGCGATTGAAAATGAGCGTAAATTAATTAAGTTTTCCGATGAAGATAATGAACAAGTTTCATTAAGAGCTGATTCTACTTTGGATGTTGTAAGAATCATTACAAAAAGATTAGGGAGAACTACAAATCATAGAAAATGGTTCTATGTACAACCAGTTTTTTCATATCCTAGTAAAGAAGATTACCAAATTGGTTGTGAATGGATAGAGCACGGGGATATTTCAGATATATTAAATTTAACGGCTGAAATTTTAAAAGCTTTAAAAATTGAGCCAATTTTACAAATATCAAATATTAATATTCCAAAATTAGTAAGTACTGAGCTAAATATTAGTATTAATTTATTAAAAAATGGTGAAATTTCAGAATTAATAAAATTAGATTGTGATTGGTTAGATAAACTTTTAAGAGTAAGTAACATAAAAAGTTTAGAAGATGTTATATCAATAGTTCCAAATAATCTAAAAAACGAATTAGAAAAACTTCTAAAAAAAGCAAAAGAGGTTAATTACTCAAACATTGTAATTGCACCTTTATATTATGGAAGTTTAAAATATTATAATGACATATACTATAGAGTAATACAAGATAATTTAGTTATATGTAATGGTGGAATGTATGAAGCAGAGGGTATTAGCTCTTTAGGTTTCGCACTATACACAGATAATTTATTAAAAATAACGGAAGGGTAAAATGAAAGCAGATGTAATTGTAGGAATTCAATGGGGAGATGAAGGCAAGGGTAAAATAGTTGATATGCTTGCACAAAAGTATGATATGGTTTGTAGAAGCCAAGGTGGACACAACGCTGGTCATACAATTTGGGTAGATGGTGTAAGATATGCTCTTCAGCTAATTCCATCTGGAATTCTAAATAAAAAAGCTATAAATATTATTGGAAATGGAGTAGTTGTATCTCCTCTAAATATTATTAAAGAGATGAGTCAATTTGATAATTTAGAAGGAAGACTTTATATTTCTGATAAGGCTCATCTAAATTTACCTTTCCATGCTTTAATTGATCAAGCAAAAGAGAGACTAAAAGGTGATAAGGCAATAGGAACAACTGGAAAAGGTATTGGACCAACATATGCTGAAAAAGCTAGTAGAAGTGGATTTAGAGCAGGTGAGTTATTAAATCCAGAAAAACTTTGTGATGCTATTTTAGATTACTTTTCTCAAAATAAAGCAATTTTTGATGTATTAGAAATAGAAACACCAAACAAACCAGAACTATTAAGTGAATTAGAAGAATACAAATCAAAATTAGGTTCATTTATAGTAAATACAACAAATATGGTTTGGAAAGCACTAGAAAATGATAAAAAAGTTTTATTAGAAGGTGCACAAGGAACACTTTTAGATATTGATCATGGAACATATCCTTATGTAACATCATCAAGTACAGTTAGTGCAGGAGCTTGTACAGGATTAGGACTTAATCCAAAAGATATTGGTGAAGTTATAGGAATAGTAAAAGCTTATTGTACAAGAGTTGGAAATGGGCCATTCCCAAGTGAAGATTTTACAGAGTATGGTAAAACTATGGGTGAAGTTGGAAAAGAATTTGGAACGGTAACTGGTAGAAAAAGAAGATGCGGTTGGTTCGATGCAGTTGCTGTAAGATATGCTAGTAGATTAAATGGTTGTGACAAATTAGCTCTTATGAAGTTAGATGTATTAGATAACTTTGACAAAATAAAAGTATGTGTAGCCTATAAATACAATGGAGAAATAATAGATTATATGCCATCTAACATGGAAAATGTAGAAGCTGTTTATGAAGAAATAGCAGGATGGGATAGTGTAGTTGGAGTAAGAAAATATGATGACTTACCTGAAAATGCAAAAAAATATATAGCTAAGATAGAAGAGATAACAAATGTAAAAGTTGGGATTATCTCAACTTCACCTGAGAGAGATGATACAATTATAAGGGGATAGGCATGAGATTAAAATTACACCATACACCATACGTTTCTAGAAGAATAACAAGAGATTTAATATCTTGTGAATTCATAGAGGTGAGAAAAGAAAAAGCTAGCATTGAAGAGCAAGTAGAGAGAATTTTGGATCAAGATATTGAAAAAGAGCTTGCTTTAGATGAGAAAGTTCACGAAATTTTAGATGCTCAAACTGAAGAGATAGAGTATCTAAATGCGGATAGAAGACAACTTTTTTGGATGACAAAAAAAAGACTTGCAAATGATTTTGGCGTTATCTTAAACAATGAAGATAGATTTTCTGATATTGCTCACAAAATATTAGATTATCTATGGGAGGAGGATTATATACATTTCACTTGTTCAGATAACCAAATAAAGAATGTTATATTTGGTTCTTTGGATGATTTTATTAAAGGGTTTGAAAAGGCAGATAGTGAGGTTTTAGCTAAACTTAGAAACTATAAGAGAAAACTAATTCCAGGTACGGAGGACTATGATTTGGTGTATCATAGGCTTTATGAAGAAGAGTTAATAAAAAGAGGATTAATTTGATGCAAAAAGTATATATTTATTTAGAAAACGGGACTTATTTACAAGGACACTCTTTTGGTGCAAGTAAAACTGCAATAGGAAAATTAGTTTATAATAACGCAACATTTGGTTATCAAGAGATAATTACAGATCCAAGTAATGCAGGTCTTTTTATAAATTTTACAGCTGTTGAAATAGGAAATACGGGAGCTAATAAAGTTGATGTTGAAAGTTCAAAAGCACATGCTATTGGAATGATCGTAAGAAATTATCATGATGCTTACTCAAATTTTAGAGCAGAAATGAGTTTAGGAGATTTCTTGAAATCAGAAGATGTAATTGGAATTTGTGATATTGATACTAGATACTTAACAAAAATAGTTAGAGAAGAAGGTAGTCAGATGATGGTTGCATCTACTGAAATAACTTCTAAAGATGAATTAGCAAAACTTCTAAAAGATGCCAAAAAATATGATGAAACAAATTTTGTAGATACAGTTTCTACAAAAGAGAATTATATACATAAATCTGGTGCATGGAATAATGATGCACAAGAATTTAATAAAGCAAAAATGAGTGATAAAAAAGTTGTAGTTTATGACTTTGGAGTTAAAAAATCTTTATTAAATGAGCTTGTTGAATCAGGTCTTGAAGTTGAAGTAACATCAAATAAAACTACTTCAGATGAAATAATAAAAAGATTCAATGATAAACAAATTGGTGGAGTTGTATTAAGTAGTGGAGCTGGAAATCCAAATATTTATAAAAATGAAATAGAAAATATTAAAAAATTAATAGATGCAAATATTCCAATTCTTGCAGTTGGATTAGGACACTATTTATTAGCACTTGCAAGTGGTGCTAAAATAGAAAAAATAAAATCTATTAAATCAGGAAGTCATCCAATAAAAGGTGAAAAAACTGTTGAAATTTATTCTATAAATACAGAATATGATGTAAAAGATTTTGAGAAATTCGCAGAAGTTACATATACAAAAGTTTTTGAAAATAAAGCAGTAGCACTAAAATATAAAAATAAAGATATTTTAAGTACTGAGTTTACACCTATATCAAACTCTCCAATATATAAAGATTTTGCTTCTTTAGTAAAATAAATAAAAAACCACCTTTAGGTGGTTTTCTCTTAGAAATCCTCTAAAATATAGTTTTAACGATAATTATAAAAAAGTAAGATAAAATATAAATCAAAAATATATCAGGGAAAAATATGAAGCAAAAAAACATTTTAGATAAAGTTTTAAACTATGTTTATAATACATCAAAACAGCCAATTTTGTTGAAAGATATGTTAATAGCATCTGTACAGTTTAGTAATGGTATGGAAGTTGATAGTTCAAGATTAGGATTTAGATTGAATCTTACAAGAGCATATATTGTTTATATAGCTTTAGTTTTAGCAATTCTTGTACCTATTTCTCTTTTAACACATAAGCCATTAGCCAAAATTGATCCACATATTTCAATTATTGGTGCCATGATAATTACAGCACTGATATTTATGGGATTTAACTATTTTATGGATTTATTAAAAAATAGTATGACAAAATCAACAATTAAAAAAGCTTGGAGTTTACATTTTCCATATTTTTCGTATGAAGAGTATAATCAAAACGTAAATAAATTTTTTGAAAATGCTATGAGAGAAGAAGTATCAAAAAGAGATTTACAAAAGTATATTTTAGATAGATTAGCCCAGTTATAGGCTAATTTTATTTTTTATTTAGAACTGTATCCAGAGCTAATTTAGTATTTTCCCATCTATTTTGAGAATTAAGCATAACTAGAAGAATATCTTTTTTCCCCTCTTTTGCTCTAGCAATTAAACAAGGACCAGCTTTACTAGTGTAACCAGTTTTTACACCTATCATATATTTCTCTTTTGGAAGAAGTTTATTGCTAGTATGAGCTGTATAAGTTCTTTTTGTATTAATTGCTTTAAATGAATAGTTCTCTTTTTTTACAATATCATTAAATGTTTTATTTTTAATTGCATATTCTGTAAGTTTTAATAAATCATTTGCAGTTGTTTTGTGATTTGGAGCATCAAATCCACAAGGATTTTGGAAATTTGTTCCATTCATTCCAAGTTGTTTTGCTTTTTTATTCATCAAATTTACAAAGGCTTCTTTGTTACCTTTTCCAATATATATTGCAATTGCATTTGCTGCGTCATTTGCTGATTTAATCATTGCAGCATTTACTAAATCTCTTAAATAAAATTTTTCACCAACTTTAAAATTTAAAATAGTTGGTTCAACCTTTTTCATTTCCGCAGTTATTGTAACAACACTATCCATCTTACCGCTTTCAATTGCTAAAATAGCAGTCATAATTTTAGTTAAACTAGCAGGTCTTATTTGTTGATTTGCATCTTTTTGAAAGATTAATTGTTTTTTTGTTAAGTCTTTTACAATAATAGAATCTAAGTCTTTTTCAATTTTTTGAAAAACTTGTTTATCATTGTATGAAAACGCAAAAACAGGAATAATTAGTAATGATATAGCTGATTTTAATAATTTCATAAATTACCTTAATTTGGAATATACATTAATTATATAATAAAAAATATTTAATTATCATATAAAGCTTTGGCATTTATGTTTCTTTGTTTTTTTAATTCCATGTCAATATATTTACCAATAAGATTTTGTTTTTGTTTAAAAGCTAGAGTGATTTTTCTTTTAGTTGGTCTTGATTCATAGATAAAAAAACCCGCTTCATACATAGATAATCTTATATTTGTTGAAATTGCATAACTTGTCAAAATAGAATCAAAGTTAGAAATTCTGAAAATATCATCAAAATATTCTTTTGTCCAAAGTTCAAAGTTAACATCACTAGAAAAAGCATCTTGATAGATTACATCAAAAAAATTGTTTGGAAATTTCTTTAAATAATTTCTAGCATCACCAACAAAAATCTCAATATTAAGTTTATCATCATTATATTTTTGATTTAAAGAGAGTTCATTTATAATATTTTTAAAAGGCTCAAATTCTATAGGATAATTAAACTCTTTTAGTGATCTAATCAAATCAAAATCTAACTCAGGTGAATAAATATTGAGTTTTAAATTTAAATTATTTTTGTGAACATAGTATATAGTTGCAAGAGAATTGTATCCAATACCATAGCAAATATCTAAAATATTAAGTTCTTCTTTGTTTGAGTGATAGCTTAAAGCTGGAATTACATGTTTGTTTAATGCTTCACTTAAACTTCCATCTTCAGTGTTATGAAAGTGTTGATTGTATTTTGTAGAGAAAAGTGTATGGCTACCATCTGATGTAGTAACCAGTTTGTCACTTAGCAAATTAGTTTCCTAAGCTTGCTAATTTTTCTTCACTTAAAAATAGTTTTTCATTTGACATAACACCAATATTTGAAGATAAAATATCTTTTGCAATATCTTTTGCTTCATCTAATGAATGCATAGCACAAGTTCCGCATTGAAAAATATTTAATTCTGGAATATCAGATTGTTTTTCAACTTTTATAACATCTTCCATCGCTTTTTTCCAAGCAGATGCTACTTCTTCTTCACTAGGAACTCCAATTAAACTCATATAAAATCCAGTTCTACAACCCATTGGTGAAACATCAATTATTTCAACTTTGTCTGAGTTTAAATGATTTCTTATAAATCCAGCAAAAAGATGTTCTAAAGTATGAGTACCTTTTTCACTCATCATCTTTTCATTTGGTACACAAAATCTTAAATCAAAAACTGTAATATTGTCACCTTTTGGAGTTTGCATAGTTTTTGCAACTCTAACTGCAGGTGCTGGCATAATTGTGTGATCAACTCTAAAACTATCTAATAATGGCATAAAAAATCCTTTTAAATTTTTAATTAATAAAATAACAAAGATTATATCTAAAAGCGATTAAGAATATAAAATATAATTTTAGATAACATATATATAATTATTTTAAAGAAAGAAAATTAATGAGCGGTAATGAATATTTTTTATTAGAGCAGGGTGAAAATAACTATAAGTTAATCTTGTTAAACATTTGGGATAAAGATAATCTTTCAGATATTATAAAAAAGATAGATGCTTCTAATTTACCAAAAGATATTTCTTTAGTTATCGATTTTAAAAATTTAAAAGAGTGTGATAGCAGTGCAATAATATACTTAATATCTTTTTTTGAGAATTTTAAAGAAGAAAATTTAATATTTGAAAATTTTGATTTTATAGAAAAGAAATTTAATTTTTATAAAAAACATTATCAAAGTGAAGTAATAGAAACAACAAATAAAAATCAATTTTTCATTAATCTAGGAATGAAAACATATAATGTTTTTAAAGAGTCTAAATATTTTCTTGATTTTGTAGGCAAAGTTTTCTATTTTTTTGTCTACTCCCTTTTTAACCCAAAAAAAATTAGATTTAATGCAACACTAAAATATATCGAAACATCAGCTGTAAATGCTTTATTAATTGTTGCAGTTACCTCTTTTTTAGTAGGAATTGTAATCGCATATCAAGGTGCAGTTCAGTTAGAGAAGTTTGGGGCAAATATATTTATTGTTGAAATGATTGCAATTACAATGCTTAGAGAAATTGCTCCTTTAGTAACGGCTATTGTAATAGCAGGAAGAAGTGCAAGTAGTTACACAGCAGAAATTGGAGCTATGAAGATTACTGAAGAGGTTGATGCTATGAAAACCATGGGATTTGAGCCAATACTTTTTTTAACACTTCCAAGAATTTTTGCACTTAGTATTTCATTACCTCTTCTAGTATTTTTTGCAGATGTTATTGGAATTATTGGAGGAATGATAATTGCATATACTAGTTTAGATGTTTCATTTGTAGAGTTTGTTACAAGACTTCATAATGAAGTTGCAGTTAAACATCTATTAATAGGTATTTTTAAAGCAATTTTCTTTGGATTTATAATAGCAATTATAGGTTCTTATAGAGGTTTTCAAGTACAAAACAATACTACTAGTATAGGAAAATATACAACAATTAGTGTTGTAAATGCTATATTTGTTGTTATCGTAATAGATGCAATTTTTTCTGTGATTTTTACACAAATGGGAATATAAAATGGGGATAATAAAAGTTGAAAATCTTTATACTGCCTTTGGAGATAATATAGTTCATGAGAATCTCTCTTTTAATGTAAAAGAAGGAGAAATATTTGGAGTTCTAGGTGGAAGTGGTTCTGGTAAAACTGTTTTAGTAAAACAAATAGTTATGCTAAATGAGATACAAAAAGGAACCATAAAAATTTTTGATAAAGATATTTCAAACTTATCTTTAAAAGAAATAGAAGATATAAAATTACAATTTTCATATCTTTTTCAATTTGGAGCTTTGTACTCTTTTTTAAATGTTATAGAAAATATTGGAGTTATGTTAAAAGAGTATACAAATTTACCAAAAGATTTAATAGAAAAAATTTCATATACCTATTTAGATATTGTAGGACTTCCAAAAAGAGTTGCAAAACTTTACCCATCTGAATTAAGTGGTGGTATGAAAAAAAGAGTAGCTCTTGCACGTAGTCTTGCAATGCAACCTAAGATTTTATTTTTAGATGAACCAACAAGTGGACTTGATCCAGGTAGTACAAAGCAAATAAATGAGCTTCTTTTATATTTGAAAAATAGTCTAAACATTACAACTGTTATAATAACTCACGATTTAGAAACAATAAAAACTGTTCTTGATAGATTTATAATTATAAAAAAAGAGATAATTTTTGATGGAGACATAAATGCTGCTATGAATTCTTCTAATAAATTTGTTCAAGAGTTTTTAACAAACACAAAGGATACTTAATATGGATACAAAGATAAATTTTTTTAAAATAGGTTTGTTTGTAAGTATTATATTTACAGCTTTAGTCATAGGGATATTTTGGCTAGGTAAATATGGTATTGAGAATAAAAAATATGATGAATATTCAATTTATTTTTCAGAATCTATTTCTGGATTAAATGTTGGTTCATCTATTAAATACATGGGATTTGATGTAGGAACTGTAAAAAATATAAGAATAAATCCTGAAAACTCAGAACAAATACAAATTGATATTCAAATACAAAAAGATACACCAATAAAAGAAGATAATTACGCAATTTTAGGAAATTTAGGAATCACTGGACTTAAATATATAGAGTTAAAGGGAGGAAGTAATAGCTCTGAACTTTTAAAAGCTAATGAAGATGGAATAAAAGTAATAAACTCGAGAAGATCAGCTTTAAGTTCATTTGTTGATTCAACAGAGGATATTACAAAAGAGATAACTTTATTGTTGATTGAATTTAGAAAAATATTAAGCCAAGAGAATTTATCGAATTTTGCAATTTTATTAAAAAATAGTCAAAAAAGTATGAGTAATATTGAAAATTTTTCAGAATATTTAGTAAAAAATCAGAAAAAAATAGATGATCTTTTAATAAGTATGAAAAGTTTTGCAAATACAGGAAATTCTTCTTTTGCTAGTGTTAAAGCCTCAGCTGATAATTTTAAAGAATTGACTACAAAATTACAAAAAGAGCTTGATAATGGAACATTTGATATAAAAGAGATAACTCAAGATAGTTTAGATAACTTGAATAATGTATTAAAAAGCTTAGAGAGTAATTTGAATCAAACAGAGAATTTAATACAAAATATAAATGAAAGTCCAAGTGATTTATTACTTAAACAAAAAACAATAAAATATGGACCAGGAGAGAAAGATGAAAAATAGTATTTTAATTTTTGTAATATTATTTATATTTAGTGGATGTGGATTAAAGCAAGAAAACTTATCTATCAATTATTATTCAATTGATTTTCAAACAAAAAGTATGTTAGAAAAATCAAAGTTTAATTCGATTTTTATTGAAGAACCAAACGTAAATAATGCTTTCAATTTAAAATCTATTTTTTATAGCACAAAAGATTATAAGTTAGAAGAGTATGCAAAAAATAGATGGATAAATACTCCTTCAAATATGATTTATACTCAAGTAATAGACTCTTTTAATTCAAGCAATATTTTTAATACAGTGGTTACAAAAGATAAAAGAATAAAAACTGACTATTTATTAAAAACGGAAGTAATTAAATTTTATCAAGTTTTTGAAGAGGGTAAATCATATGCTATTTTAAAAATAAATTTTGATTTAGTAAAAGATAATATGATTATAAAATCATTCAATTATGATAAAAAGATTTTATGTAAAACAAATGATGCTTATGGTTTTGTAGTAGCTACAAATGAAGGAGTAGAAGAAAGTATAAATATTTTACTAAGAGATTTACTAACTTTTTAATCTCTTAGCTAAAATAGGAGCTATATTCATAACAATTAAAAGTCTTACAATATGATGTAAAGTTATATAAGGTAGATTTGCACCAACTAAAAGAGCTATTAGATTTATTTCAGTTTGTCCACCAGGACCAAAAGCAAGAAGAATATCTAAAGTCTTGAAATCTAAATAAAAATGAATAATTGCAATAAATATAATACATAATATGGCTAAAATTAAAAAGTGTCCAAGAGTAGCAATAAGTGTTTTATAGATTGTTTTAATTGGAACACCTTTAAATGTAAAACCTATAATTACACCAAAAACAACTTGAATGAATTTTAAAAATTCATCAGGAATTGCTACATTAAAAGTACCAGTTGAGTATAAAATTATGCTAACAATCATAGGACCCATTAAAAAAGCTGCTGTAAGTTTAACTTTTTTTGCAACTATAGCTCCTATTATTCCAAAAATGTATAAAATAAGAAATTGTTTAAAATCTATATTTACAAGAGGAGTTGTAAGTAATTGATTTCCTCTGATATCTATTTGAAAAATGTATTGTATAATAAAAGGTAAAGATACAACTACAAAAAACAATCTTGAGCTTTGCATTAAAGTTATTTTAGAAGTATTGGCTTTTAGTTCTTGTCCAATTATTACCATTTCAATAACACCTCCAGGCATACTACCTAAGTAAGAAGTTTTCAAATCATATTTTAAAATTTTATAGTAATAATAAGTTCCAAAGAATATCACTAATATAGTAAAAGGAACTACTAACAGTAGACTAAGTGTATATTGTGGAATATATTTTAAAATTTCTGGAGTAAAGGCACTTCCAATTGCAAGTCCTATTAATATTCTTGCTGGGCTTGAAAAAAGTTTTGGACTAGAAATAGGAATTTTTTCAAATCGTATAGCTATACTTGTAGCAAATATACTACCCATTAACCAAGGAAGAGGTAGATGTAAAAATATGAAAATTAAAGAACCAAATAGCCCTATAAAAAGGGCTAAAAGCATTTTAAAAAATGATATGGACATAAATTATATTAAATTTTGAAGATATTTTACAGCTTCAAGTGAATCTTTTTTTACAATATTTGTATATTTTATAAGTTCTTCTTCATTTGAGTAACCACATAAAAGACCAATGGAGTTAATATTTGCACTAGCTGCTGAAAGTAAATCTAGTTTTGTATCACCTATCATAAAGGCATTATGTCTATTCCTATCATAATTCATACCTTCTAGAGCTTTTAAAATAGGTTCTTGATGAGGTTTTGGATTTTCTACATCTTCTCTTCCAATAATAATCTCAAAATGTTTTGTAATATCAAAATTATCTAAAATTGGAGTTGAGTAGATTCTCGTTTTTGTAGTAACCACTCCAAGTCTCGCAAAATTTGAAGCTAAATTAACTGCTTCATAAGCATTTTCAAGAAGGGTAGTTTGTGCAACTGAAATCTCTTTATATCTATTTTTGTAGCTATCTACAAAATCCCAAACATATTTTTTTGGAACTCCTAAATTTCCAAACATAATATCAAGTGGGTACCCAATCTCTTTTATAATATCATTAATTGTTCCATTAAAATTGAATTTATGTTTATCAAAAGCGTGTAAGAATGTACTTGTAATTGCATCTGTTGAATCGATTAAAGTACCATCTAAATCAAATAAAATTATCATATCTTTTTTCAAATTTTTTCCTTATTCTTCTATTTGCCAATCTTTTTGGTTATGCATTATTCCTATAAATGCAGGTTCAATATTTTCTATTTTTTTATTAATTGCTGTAATTGAATCAGGAATATATAAAAATAAGTACGGTAAATCTTCAGCTACTATTTTAAAAATATCCTTATAAATATCACTTAGTTCATCTTTATTTATAGTTACACTACCTTTTTCTATTAGTTTATCTACCTTTTCATTTTTATAACCTACTAGATTAAATCCACCAAGTTTAGAGCTAGAACTATGCCAAAGAGGATAAGCATCAGGCATTAGTGCTAATGACCATCCAAGTAATACTGTTTCAAATTTTCTTGGATGAACAACTGTATTTAAAAAAGCTTGCCATTCCATGACTCTTATTTTTAATTCAACTCCCACTTTTGCTAGTTGATATTGTAAAATCTGAGCTGTATTTACTCTAATATCATTACCTGTATTTGTAATTAACTCAAAACTAAGTGGATTTTTCTCATCATATCCAGCTTCTTTTAAAAGTTGTTTTGCTTTTTCTAAATCTTGTTTAGTCTCTTTTACATTATCATTGTAAGCAAAACTTCCAGGCATAAAAGGTCCATTACAAACTTCTGCATAACCAAAAAATAAGATATCAACTAGTTCTTGTCTATTTATAGCTATAGATAGAGCTTGTCTTACTTTTATATCTTTAAATTTTGGGTTTTCCAAATTAAATCCTAAGTAACTAAATCCAAAACTAGGTCTAGATAGCATTTCGAAGTTATTTTTAAAATTATCATCAATTTGTCTTGAAGTTTGCATTGGAGTTAATCCTCCAATATCAAGTTTTTTTTGTTTTAGATATAAAAATGATGTATTTGGATCTGGTAAAAATTTATATAAAATCTTATCAATTTTTGGTTTTCCACCAAAGTAATCAGGGTTTGCAATAAGTTCTATATCTTGAGCTGTTTTAAATTCTTTAATTTTATATGAACCTGTACCTATTGGATTTTTATTAAAACTACTAGTCATTAGATTTTTTTCATCTTTTAAAATATGATAAGGTAAAAGTCCTACCATCCAAATCTCTAGAGCTTTAAAATATGGTTTTTTATAGATTATTTCAACTGTTAAATCATCTAAGGCTTTTACGCTTTGTACTTCATTGAAATTTGATTTTATTGAATTAAATACACTAGGATTTATTATTTGTTCATAAGTAAAAATAACATCTTTTGAAGTAAGTTTAACTTTATCATGCCACAAGACATTATCTTTTAATTTTACAATTAACTTAGTAGGGGTTATAAATTCATAAGAACTAGCTAATTCAGGTGTTATATTTCCATCTTTGTCATATTTAAAAAGTCCATTAAAAAGCCAATCAGATATCTCACCACTTGCACTATCATTTGCTAGGATTGGATTTAGTCTACTAGGACTTGAGCTCATACTTAAATTTAATGTACTTGCGCTAATTGATGTTAAAAATATTAAAATAAAAATAAAAAATTTCATGGGATATTGTATAGTTTTTTTACAAAAAATAGCATAAATTAGCTTTTAACTTTTATTTGTGATACAATTCATCTTTTATTGCAGGGGGACGTATTTTAGCGTTGAGAAGGTAAAACCTGACCCTTTGAACCTGTTGGTTTACACCAGCGTAGGAAGCGAGTTTGTTAAAATTAAATTTAATATCAAGGGTGCTTTCTAATTAGAAAGTACCCTTTTTTTGTGATAAAAATTATAAAGTAAAATATTAAGAAGGAAGAATTATGAAAAAAGTTTTAACTATTGCAGGATCTGACTGTATTGGTGGAGCTGGAATTCAAGCTGATATAAAAACTTTTAGTGCGTTTGGAACTTATGGGATGAGTGTCGTTACTGCTGTTGTTGCAGAAAATACTTGTAGAGTTATTGATATTCAAGATGTAAGTCCAATTATTATAGAAAAACAGTTACAAGCTGTTTTTGAAGATGTTGTTCCAGATGCTATAAAAATTGGTATGTTGGCAAATATAGAAGCTATGAAAGTAGTTGCAAATTTTTTAAAGAAACAAAAAGTTAAAAATATTGTAATTGATCCAGTAATGTATGCAAAAAATGGTGATGCATTAATGGATATAAATAATATGAGTAGTCTAATAGAAATTATTGTTCCATTAGCAGATGTTTTAACTCCAAATATAGCTGAAGCTCAACATTTAACAGATATGAAAATATTATCTAAAGATGATATGAAGATAGCAGCAAAGAAAATATACGAAATGGGTTGTAAAAGTGTTTTAATAAAAAGTGGAAATAATTTTGATGATGAATCAATTGATATTTTATATGATGGTAAAGATTTTCATCTATTTGAAACACCAAAAGTGGATACAAAAAATACTCATGGAACAGGATGTACATTCTCTTCTGCAATTGCAGCTAGTTTAGCTTTAGATAATTCTTTAGAAAACTCTATAAGAAATGCAAAAGATTATATTTTTGGTGCTATAAAAAATTCACCAAATATTGGTCATGGAAATGGTCCATTAAATCATTTCTATAAATTTTAATTAAAAGGATATTTTATGATAAATGATTTAGTTGAAATTTTAAATCAAATAAGAGTAAAAAATCCTCTTATTCATCAAATAACAAATTATGTTACAGTAAATGATTGTGCAAATATAACTTTAGCAGTTGGAGCAAGTCCTGCAATGGCAGATGATGAAGCGGAGGTAGAAGAGTTTGTTAATATTGCTTCATCTTTATTAATAAATATAGGAACATTAAATAAAAATGTAAAAAATTCTATAGTAAAAGCTGTAAAAAAAGCAAATGAATTAGAGGTTCCAGTTGTCTTAGATCCAGTTGGTGTTGGTGCTTCAAAATTTAGAAAAGATTTTGTAGAAGAGCTTTTAAAACAAACTAATATATCTTCTATTAGAGGAAATATATCTGAAATAAAGTCTATATTAAATCTAAGTTCAAATACAAAAGGTGCAGATGCTTCTAAAGAAGATTTGGAATCAATTGATAATACAGTAAATATAGCAAAAGAGTTAGCAAATAAGTTAGGTTTAGTTGTTGCTATTACTGGTGAAGTTGATGTTATATCTGATGGTAAAAGAGTTGTTGCTATTAAAAATGGTAACCATCTTTTGCCACAAATTACAGGAACAGGATGTATGTGTAGTTCTTTGGTTTCTAGCTATTGTGGAACATCAAAAGATAAAATATTTGAAGCGACAATTCTTGGCGTGATTACTATGGGAATTGCTGGTGAAATAGCTTATGAAAAAAGTAAAAATAGTGGTTTAGGAACTTTTCATAAAGAGTTATTTAACTCTATAGGTAATTTTAATGAAGAAATTTTAAAACAAAAAGCAAATTTTAAAGAAATAATGTAAAAAGGAATATATATGTCGTTTTCAAGAAATTTAAAAGAAAAAGCAATAAAAGTATGGGAAGATGGATATAACCATCCATTTGTTCAAGAACTAGGAGCAGGTACTTTAGATAAAGAAAAATTCAAATTCTATTTATTACAAGATTACTTATATTTACTGGAGTATGCGAAAGTTTTTGCAATGGCTATGGTAAAAGCTGATGATGAGAAAATGTTAAGTAATTTAAGTAGTATAACAAAAAGTATTTTTGTTGATGAAATGGAAGTTCATAGAACATATATGAAAGAGTTTGGAATTACAGAAGATGAAGTTGTAAATGTTAAAGCTTCTTTATTTAATAGAACATATACAGCAAATATGCTTGCAACTGCACAAAAAGGAGATTTGGCTGAAACTTTAGCTACTGTTTTTCCTTGTGCCTGGACATATTGTGATTATGGGAAAAGATTAAAAGAACAGTATAAGAAAAATTTGGAAGATAATTTCTATAAATCTTGGATAGAAACTTATGCCGGATATGAATTTGAAGAATCATTTGAATGGTTTTATGATGCGATTGATGAATTAGTTGAAAATAAAACAGATAAAGAAAAAAGAAAAATTGAAGAAATTTTTATTTCAAGTGTTGAATTTGAATATATGTTTTGGGAAATGGCATATAACAGAGATATGTCTTATAAAAAATAATATTTGGCAATAAAAAAAGGAGGCAAATTTGCCTCCTTTGAAATATACAAAAGTAAAACTTTTGAAACTTCCAATTATCTTTTTGAGAATTGAGAAGATTTTCTTGCTTTTTTCTTTCCGTATTTTTTTCTCTCAACAGATCTTGCATCTCTTGTTAATAAACCATGAGGTTTTAAGATTGTTCTGAATTGCTCATCATAAGCAACTAGTGCTCTAGAGATTCCGTGTCTTGCAGCGTCAGCTTGAGCAGAGTATCCTCCACCTAAAGTTTTAACAACGATATTAACACTTGTCTCTTGTTTTGCAACGTGTAATGGTTGCATTACTCTTTTCTTAATTGAATCATGACCACCAAGCCATTGATCTAAAGATTGTCCATTTATAGTTAGTTGTCCATTTCCATTTTCTAACCAAACTTTAGCTATTGCTGTTTTTCTTCTTCCAGTTGCATATACTTTTGCCATTACTATTATCCTTTAATTTGAGCAGTATGAGGGTGTTCACTTCCTGCATATACTTTTAATTTTTTTAACATAGCTTTACCAAGAGTAGTTTTTGGAAGCATACCTCTAGTTGCTAATTTAAACAGTTTTTCAGGGTTTTTTTCAATCATATCTGACATTTTGTGAGTTTTTGTACTACCAAAATAACCTGAGTGAGTATAGTAATTTTTAACTTCTAATTTAGCACCAGTAAATTTAGCTTTACTTGCATTGATTATAACTACGTAGTCACCACAATCAACATTTGGTGTAAAACAAGGTTTATTTTTTCCTCTTAATATTGTAGCAACTTCAGTAATTATTCTTCCGAATACTTTACCTTCAGCATCTACTACAACCCAAGATCTTTCGATTTCGTTGGCTTTTGCCATTTGAGTAAATTTCATTTATTAACTCCCTTTCTTTGATGAGTTGGAATAATATTTAAGTTGTACTTATATATAACTTAAATTAAGGGTAAATTAATAATGAATTCTGAAAGTTGAACCTTTATTTACTGTTGAGATAATTTCAAGTTCAAAATTATGTAGTCTTAAGATAGATTTTACAATAAAAAGTCCAAGACCTAAAGAATTATTCCAATCATTGCTAGAAGCTCTATAAAACTTTTTATCAATTTGTTCTAAATCTTCTTTACTAATTCCAATTCCATAATCGGTAATACTTAAATAATTTTTTTCAATTTTAATATCAATATTATTACTTGAATATTTCAATGCATTTTCTATTATATTTGAAATTACAATTGAAAAAAGTGTTTCATCTGCATCAATAAAAACTTCATTTTTTGTAATATTTATCTCTCTATTTTTATATTTTATTTTTAAATCACTAGCACAATTTTCAACTAAATTATATAGATTGATTTTTGTTTTAATAAGGTCTTGTTTTTTTTCTTGAAGTCTAAGACTAAGTCTTAATTTATCAATTATTTGCGACAGTTTTATTGAATTAGAATGAATTTTATTTAAAAACTTTAGTTTTATGTCTTGTGTTAAGTTCTCATTCTCAATCAAAGTTTGACTATATCCTGAGATTATTGCAATTGGATTTTTAAATTCATGAGAAAGGCTAGAAATAATCTCATCTTTTTGTCTATTTGCAAGTTTTAGTTTTGCTGTATGTTTTGCTTTTATTTGATCTTGTTTTGATAGTTTATGTGCAACTTTATTTAGAAGTTTAGCAATCTTAAAAAACTCAAAAGTAAAACTAGATTTTAAATTTAGTTGTACTCTATTTTTTGTAAGATTTATTAGAAAATTTAAAATTAAATCCATCTCTTTTTTTATTTTAAGACTTAACAAATAACTTATAAAAAAAGATATTAGAAGGAAAAATAAAATGTATATAAATATTT
This sequence comes from Aliarcobacter cibarius, assembly GCF_013372265.1. NCBI lineage: Bacteria > Pseudomonadati > Campylobacterota > Epsilonproteobacteria > Campylobacterales > Arcobacteraceae > Aliarcobacter > Aliarcobacter cibarius. The sequence goes on along the minus strand of NZ_CP054051.1, from coordinate 2,112,137 downwards.
CAAAAATTAATTTTTTGAAATTATCAAAAATTTTATCAGTAAATGCAGACATTCTAATAAAATAGATTTTATTATCTATTTCAAATTTTTTTGCTACATATAAAAGCTCTTTTTGTAAGCTTTTTGAAAATCTAACACTACTAGCTTGTCCATATTTATTTGCATTTATTATCTCTTCTCTATAAAGATGATTTTCAGTTAACTCTAGATTTTCACTTTCTGCAATTACATTCCCATTTTGGTCAATTACTGATACTCTTAAATTTAATTTAGCACCTAAATCTTTAATAATTTCTTGAATATGGTCCAAATCACTTTGTTTTAGAAGAATTAAAAGACTATCCATATTTTGACTAAGATTTAATTTTGTATCTTCTAAATATAAATTTTTTGCCCAAAAATATACTACAAAAGTTATTGTAAATATAGTTACTAAAAAAATGGCTAAAAAACTTCTAAAAAAAAGTTTATGAATTTTTAACAAAATATATAACCTTCACCACGAACAGCTTTTATATAGTTTTTACTTCCATCAGGATCTATTTTGTCTTTTAATCTCTTTATAGCAACATTCACAGTTTTTTCTTGTTTATCTATAGAATCTTTCCATATATTTTCTAGCAAATGCTCTCTACTTAGTAAGATATTTTGATTTTTTAAGAACTCTAAAAGTAGATTGTGTTCAAGATGTGTTAAGTCTAAAAGTTTATCATCTATAGAGAAGCTTTTATTTGCAAAATTATATAAGATATCTTTAACTTTTAGAGTATCACACTCTTTATTTGAACGTTTTATAACAGCTTTTATTCTTGCAAGCAGTTCATTTATATTAAAAGGTTTTGTAATATAATCATCTGCATAAGCTTCAAATCCATCTAGAATATCTGTTGGTTTATCTTTTGCTGTAAGATAAATAACAGGATTTTGATAGCCACTATTTCTAATTTCTTTTACAAAAGTAGTACCTTCAATATTTGGAAGGTTTCTATCAATAAGAATTAAATCAATTTTCTCTTCATCTAATATTTTTTTCACCTGAGGAGTAATCGATAAAAAACCTATAGTTTCATAACCCTCTTTTTGGAGAGTAAACTCTAATAATTCTAGTAAATCCTCTTCATCTTCAATTATTAAAACAGTATTATTCATCATTTTCTTTTATTGGTTCAATAGTTTTTTTATCTCCACCTGGAGAATATTTAATAGCTAGTATTCTAAATAAGAAGAATACAAAAATTACAAATAGTAAAAATACAATATCTACGTAATCTCTATTCTTATTAGCAGATAAAATAATTACTTCTCTAATTAAGAATATTATAAAAATATCAATAACAAATCTAAGTCGTAAAGTTTCTCTCTTTATGAAATCAGAAATCATCTTTACAACTTCCATAACTACAATAAACTCTAACATTAAAATAATTGCTCGATAGAAATCATGGCCGGCAATTAATATAACAAAGAATATAGTTGTAGCTATTAAAACTTCGTAGTTTGAACTAAAATAATCCGATATTTTTCTTATTGCTTTTTTCATACAAAAAGTATATCATAAAGAGATTTATGATTGTACTATGTCTCCCCCAATTTGTGCAAATTGTAAAAGTTTTGCAATAGATACAGCCCTATCTGCTATTTTTTCTAATCTTCTTAAGCTACTTAAAATATCAAAATACTCTTTAGATAAATCTAGTTTTTGAGTAATTAATTTTAATATATTCTTTTCAATCATTAAATATAAATCATCAGTTTTACTCTCTTCAACAACAACTCTATGATATTTTTCTTCAATATGTTTTTCATCATGCTCATCAATAATTGAAGTAGCTGTTTGTAATGATAATAAAGCAGATTTTAGAAGAGGAATAGCATATTCTAAAATTATTGCTGTATTTAAATCATTTGAATAAGATTTTTTAAACATTTTTGCAAAATCTTTTGTATTTGCAGCTGTTCTTACCATCTCATTTGTAATTTTAAGAAAAGATACTAATCTTCTTAAATCTTTTGCTTCTGGTGAATATAAAGCCAATGTTGAAACTATGATATTGTCAATTTCATTAGATCTAACAAGAATCTTTTTTTCACTAATTTCAACATTACTTAAATCTTCAATTTTTCTATCATTTAGTGCTTTTAAACAAACTTCTAAAGCTTCAATAACTGAAATTCCAATTTGTTGAATTTCCGTTTTTACATTATTTAATTTTGTTTCATATGGTTTTAACATTATCCAAATCTCCCTGTAATATAGTCTTCTGTTTTTTTATTGTGTGGATTAACAAAAATAGTTTCTGTTTCATCATATTCAATTAGTTTTCCTAAATGGAAGAATGCTGTATAATCAGCAACTCTTGCAGCTTGTTGCATATTATGAGTTACAGTGATAATTGTATAATCTTGTTTTAATTCAAGCATTAATGCTTCAATTTTTTCTGTACTAATTGGGTCAAGTGCAGATGTTGGTTCATCCATTAAAATAATTTCTGGTTTAATTGCAATTGTTCTTGCAATACATAATCTTTGTTGTTGTCCACCTGAAAGAGAAGTTCCAGGTTGATTTAATTTATTTTTTACTTCATTCCAAAGACCAGATTTGATTAAAGAAGATTCAACTAATTCATCACACTCTTTACCTTTTCTAACAATTCCATGTTTTAGTGGTGCATAAGCAACATTATCATAAATAGATTTTGGAAAAGGATTTGGTTGTTGAAATACCATTCCTACTCTTTTTCTAACGCTTACTTCATCAACATCTTTGTCATAAATATTTTTTTTATCAATAATGATTTTTCCGTCAATTTTAACAATAGGAATTAAGTCATTCATTCTATTTATACATCTTAAAAATGTAGATTTTCCACAACCAGAAGGTCCGATTAAAGCTGTAATTTTATTTTGATATAAATCTACATTTATGTCAAATAAAGCTTGATTTGAACCATAAAATAGATTAAGATTTTTTACGTCTATTTTAACTTTATTATTTGTATTCATTTTTATATTTTTCCTTTTACCATTTTACTTCAAGTTTTTTTCTAAGATATATAGCTATTGCATTTAATGAAATTAGAATTGTTAATAAAACTAAAATTCCTGCAGCTGTTTTTTCTATATACATACCCTCAGGCATTCCAGCCCATGTAAAAAGCTGTGCTGGCATTACTGTTGCTGCACCTGTAACCATAGTTGGAGCATCTGGAATAAATGCAATCATTCCTATGATAATTAATGGAGCAGTTTCTCCCATAGCTTGTGCTAAACCAATAATTGAACCAGTTAAAATTCCTGGAAATGCTAAAGGTAAAACGTGGTCACGTGTTACTTGAATTTTATTTAATCCTAAACCATATCCAGCTTGTCTTATATTATCTGGAACAGCTCTTAAAGCTGCTCTTGAACTTACAATAATAATTGGTAAAGTCATAAGTGCTAAAGTTAATCCCCCAACAAGTGGTGAACTTCTTGGCATTCCAAATAGATTTATAAATATTGCAAGACCTAAAAGTCCAAATAAAATTGAAGGTATAGCTGCAAGATTATTTATGTTAATTTCAATAAATCTTGTAAATTTATTATCTCCTGCAAACTCTTCAAGATAAATAGCTGTCATAACACCAATTGGGAATGCAACAGCCATAGTTATAATTAAAGTCAAAATTGAACCAATCACACTTGAAAAAATACCTGCGTACTCTGGAATTTTAGAATCCCCATTTGTAAAAAATACAGTATTGAATTTTTTCTCAATTAAACCATTTGAGTTTAATTCATCAACAAATGCTTGCTCATTCTCTTTTAGTTTATAGTTATGACCTTTTAAATATTGGTCAACTTGGTCATCTGCTAAAACCCACATATTTTGTGTTGTATTCATATAAGATGGATTTTGTTCAACTAATTTATTTATGTCTCTTAACCAAGCTCTAGAAACAATATCTCTATACTCTTTTGGAACAGCAAATCTTGTATCATCTAAAGATTTTTCATTAAAAGTTACATTTACTTTTATGTAAGCTACATTAAATGCAGGTAAACCTTTAACTATCATATCAAAAAGGAAGAACGCTAAAAATGCAATAGAGAAGATTAAAGATGTTAATGTAAATCTTTTAAATCTTTTTGCACTTGTATGTCTACTTTTTAAAGTAGGGTCATAAAATGGATTGTGTTGTTTATTTTTCTTTTTTCTTTTTATCATAATGTATTCACTTTATATTTTTCTTTGAATTTTCTAATTAAAGATAATGAAATCATATTTAAGATTAGAGTCACAATAAATAACATTAGACCTAATGCAAATGCAGAAAGAGTCTCTGGCGAATTAAATTCAAAGTCTCCAACTAATGAATTTACAATTGTAACTGTAACAGTTGTCATGTCTTCTAGTGGATTCCAAGATAAATTTGGTCTTAATCCAGCTGCCATAACAACAATCATAGTTTCTCCTAATGCTCTTGAAAGAGCAAGAAGTGAAGCTGAAATAATTCCTGGCATTGCTGAAGGTAAAACAATATTTTTAATTGTTTCTCCATGAGTCATTCCAAGACCAAAAGCAGCTTTTCTTTGAGAATCTGGAACAGCTCTGATAACATCATCTGATAGTGAAGATACTAAAGGAATAATCATAATTCCCATTACAATTCCTGAAGCTAAAGCACTATTAAAAGTTGCTTCAAGACCAAAAAAGTTTGCAGCCTTTACAACAAAAGGAGCAACTGTAACAGCAGCGAAGAAACCATAAACAACTGTAGGAATTCCTGCAAGAATTTCAAGAAGTGGTTTTAAATAATCTCTTACTTTAGGACTAGAATATTCACTCATATAAATTGCACTTCCAAGTCCAATAGGAATAGCTACAAGTAATGCAATAATTGTTATTACAAATGTACCAGCAAATATAGGCAATGCACCAAATTGGCTATTTGTAACACCTGGACTCCAAACTGTTCCAGTTAAAAAATACCAAAAACTTCTTAATTTAAAAAATTCTATTGCTTCAAATAAAATTGAAAATAGAATACCGAAAGTTGTTAAAATAGATATTGCAGCAGCGATGATAAGAGTAAACTTTATAAGTTTCTCGTTTAATTCTCTTCGTCTTTTTTGTGATTCAAAGGTACTCAATACTTTCCTTTGTATTAAATTTTTGCAAATTTTATATTTATTCGATTACAATATGATTACATAGTATTATACTATTCTAAATATAGGCTCTTTTGAGTTCTTTGAATCTCTTTTGATAAGATTTAGTGTATTGTCAAAATCTGATATATTTGATGATGGATTAATTTCTATTATTGCAGAAGATACACTCAATAAATTAAATTCTCTAGTTGTATTAAATCTATCTTTTGATATTATGAAACCTCTGTTTTTATCATCATTTGAATAGAGGTTCACCACACTACTTTTAAATTCTTCTTGTATGTTGTAAGTTAATTCAAATATATCATCATATTTATAATCTTTTAATCCTACAAAGAAATCATCACCACCAATATGAGCTATAAATGAATTTTTTGGATATCTTTTTTGTAATAATTCTGAAAAAATTAATATTGCTCTATCCCCTTGTCTAAATCCATAATTGTCATTAAATGGTTTAAAATCATTAAAATCAAAATATATTATGTGAGTTGTATTTATATGAGCATTTTCAAATGAATTGTTTATAAACTTTTCTATTTGATTATTTCCAGGAAGTTTTGTCAATGGATTTTGATTCGTAGCTATTTCTATATTTCTTTTATAAGAAAGTGTTAAAAGAGAATTTAGATTTATAAAACCTTTATATTTTTCTGATTGTGTTATAAATATTCCTAGTGAATCATTGAATTTAAGATTGTACATTTCAAGAATTTCATCTATACCCCAAGATATTTCTACACTTAAAGCAGGTTTGATATATTTTAGTAATGTTGATGAAAATGTTTTATTTTGTGCTAAAGAAAGACCATATTGTGAATAAGAAATTTTCTTTATATCACTTTCATAAATAATTCCTAAGAAATAACCAAATTCATCAATAATTGGTACAAAGTTATGCTCTGTATTTTTTTTAAAGTGTAAAAATAAATCGTATAAAGATGTATTTACATCCAAAGGATATATCTCTTCTATGTATTTATCATCAATAAAATTAGTCTGATTAGATCTTTTATCATTTAAAATTAAATTAGAAATATCTTGATATATATTTGTGATATCTTCTATACTTTTTGTTGGTTTTTGGACTAGATATCCTTGTATAAAATCAGCCCCTATATCTTTACAAGTATAAAACTCTTTTACTGTTTCTACACCTTCTGCAATTACTTGCATTCCCATGATATGAGCCATTTCAACTATTGATGAGCAGAAAAGTTTTTTCTTAGAATCTTGATCTATATTTGAAATAAAAAATCTATCAAGTTTTATAATATTTGCTTCACTAAAGTATAAAAGCTTTAATCCAGAAACACCAATTCCAAAATCATCTATTGCAATTTTGTAACCACTCTCTTTATATCTTTGTAGCATAGATGAAAGAGCATTTTGTTCAATTGCTGTTCCCTTTTCACTTAGTTCAAAATATATAGAATCTTTATTTAGATTATATTTATTTAATATTTTTGCAGTATTTCCCTGTGAGTAGTTCTTGTTGTAAATTATTCTATTATCTAGATTGTAAAATAGTTTTAAATTATTAATTTTTATTTTTGAGAATTTACTTATAGCTTTTTCTCTTAGTTGTAAATCTAATTCATATAAGTAGTCATCATTGAATGCTAAATCAAAAAGATCATCAATATTTGTAAGTCCTGGTATATCTTGAACATTTCGTAAAAGAGCTTCAACAGCATATATTTTGCCAGTATGAGAATAGATTATAGGTTGAAAAGCATAATCAAGCTTATCAATTATTTTTGACCAATTTGTCATAAATTTCCTAAATAGATATTTTAAAAAGATTATAAAAAGAAGAGGTATCTTCTTTTTATAAGTTTATTAGTGTTTTAAATCTTCAGCAGTTAATTTTTGGCTATTTAAAACTTTATTTCTAGCTTGTGTTCTCACATCATCAGTTAATGGAATTAAACCTAATTCACTTAATATTCCATCATTCCCTATCATTTTTTCAGACATGAAAAGGTTTGTAAACTCTTTTAAAGATGGAACATCTTTAGAGTGTTGATTTTTAATATAAAAATACATAGATCTAGCAACTGGATATTTTGCACTTGCAATAGTTTCAACAGTTGGTAAAACATTATCAATACTTAAACCAATAACTTTATCTTTGTTTTCAGCTAAGAAAGAGTAACCGAAAATTCCAATCGCTGCTTCATTTTTTGTTAATTTTTGAACAATTAAATTATCATTTTCACCAGATTCTACATAAGCACCATCTGTTCTGATTTCAGAATAAGCTTTATATTTTTTATTAGCTGTTTCATCTTTTTTGAATAAATCTGTATAAACAGGCATTTTTTCGAAAGTTGATTGTAAAACTAGTTCTTCAAATGAGTCTCTTGTTCCTGAAGATTTTGGAGGTCCATAAACAGTGATTTCTCTATTTGGTAAAGAAGCATCTATATCAGACCATTTTTTATATGGATTTGAAACTAAAGATTTACCATCAGCACTTGGTACTTCTTTTGCAACTGCTAATGCTAATTGTGTTTTTGATACATTGAAACTTTTTACTTGAGATGATTGAGCAATTGCAATACCATCAAAACCAATTAATGCTTCAGTAATATCATTTACACCATTTTCTTCACACATTTTTAATTCATTTGCTTTCATTTTTCTAGAAGCATTTGCAATATCAGGTGTATTAATATCTGCACCAGCACAGAATAACTTAATTCCTCCACCTGTTCCAGTTGATTCAACTACTGGAGTTGGGAATTTTGAAGTTGCTCCGAACTCTTCAGCAACTGATGATGAAAAAGGATAAACTGTTGATGAACCAACTATTTTAATTTGATCTCTTGCACTTAATGTTGTTACTAATAAAGCACTTGCTATTAAAGCCATAGATGTTTTTTTGAAACTCATATTATCTCCGTATAAATTTATTTATGACGAAAGTTTAATATCAGTTGGTTACATTTTGATTACTAGATAAATTTTGTTTAGGATTTATATTTTATAGAATTGAAGTAAAAAACAAATGGAGTTATAATCCATTTGCCTCGATTAGTCTAGATTGATGATCAGCAATAAGAGGATCAATTACTTCATCAAATAGACCATCATTTAAGATGTTTTCCAGTCTATATAAAGTTAAGTTTATTCTGTGGTCACTGATTCTATTTTGTGGGAAGTTATAAGTTCTAATTCTTCCACTTCTATCACCAGTTCCTACTTGCTCTTTTCTATTAGCACCTTCGGCTTCCATCTTTTTTTCCATCTCAATCTCATAAAGCTTAGCTTTTAAAACTTTCATAGCTCTATCTTTATTTTTGTGTTGAGACTTTTGGTCTTGATTTGTTACAACGATACCAGAAGGAATATGAGTGATTCTTACAGCCGAGTCTGTAGTATTTACAGATTGACCACCATTTCCACTAGCTCTCATAACATCAATTTTTAGATCACCTGGATCTATTTCAATTTCAACATCATCAACCTCAGGCATAACTGCAACTGTAATTGCTGATGTATGAACTCTTCCTTGAGATTCTGTTGCTGGAACTCTTTGAACTCTGTGAGTACCACCTTCAAATTTTAGCTTAGAATACACATGGTCACCTTTTACCAGAATTACTATTTCTTTGTAACCACCTGCTTCACTATCACTTGAACTCATTATCTCAACTTTCCAATCATTGTTTTCAGCGTATCTGAGATATCCTCGGAATAAATCACCAACAAAAAGTGCAGCCTCATCCCCACCTGTTCCAGCTCTTAGTTCCAAATAGATATTTCTATCATCATTTGGATCTTTTGGAATCATAAGAAATTTAATCTCATCTTCTAAAATTGGTTTTTTAATTTCCAGTTCTTTTAACTCTTCCTTAGCTAATTCACCAAGTTCACTATCATCAAGCATAAGTTTGTTCTCTTCAATATCTTCAAGAACTTTTATATACTCTTTTGCTTTGTTAACTATTGGTTCAATGCTTGACTGCTCTTTTGATAAAGAAGTCATTCTTTTGATATCACTAGTAATATCAGGAGACATTAAAAGATTTGTGATTTCCTCAAATCTAGCAATGAATGGTTGAAGTTTATCTTTTAACATCTAATGTTTAATAATTATATAGCGTTAACTTTAACTTGTAATCTACTTACTTTTCTAGCAGCAGTTCCCTTAGTTAAAATACCTTTAGAAACACAGTGGTGGAAGTATTTGTTTGCAACTTTCATAGCAACAGTTGCTTTCTCTTTATCTGCACTTTCAACTGCACTTAAAACATCTTTAGTGATATTTTTAATTCTTGTTTTGTAAAATCTGTTTCTTTCAGTCTTTACTAATGTTTGTCTAGCTCTCTTCTCAGAAGATTTATGATTTGCCATTTTTTTAACCTCTTTGTAAAATTTTAAAGGATAGAATACTATCCAAAATAACTTAAATAGAGTTTAATTTTAGGAAGATTTAATGAAACTATTTGGAACAGACGGTGTTAGGGGTAAGGCTGGTGAATTTTTAGATGTAATTACTGTTGTAAAACTTGCACAAGCAGCAGGGATACATTTTAGAAAACATTCAACAACAAATAAAATATTAGTTGGTAAAGATACAAGAAGAAGTGGATACATGATTGAAAATGCACTTGTTAGTGGTCTTACATCGGTTGGTTATGATGTTATTCAAATAGGACCAATGCCAACTCCAGCAATTGCATATTTAACTGAAAGTATGAGATGTGATGCTGGTATTATGATTAGTGCTTCGCATAATCCATTTGAAGATAATGGTATAAAATTCTTCGATAATCATGGAAATAAATTAAGTGTTCAAGATGAAAAAGCTATTGAGAATATATTTAAAGATATAGATTTATTGACATCTTCTCAGGCTACAGGAACACAAATTGGTGCTTCAAAAAGAATAGATGATGTTATTGGAAGATATATTGTTGTAATTAAATCATCTTTCCCAAAAGATTTAACGCTAAAAGGATTAAGAATTATTCTTGATTGTGCGAATGGTGCTGCATATAAAGTTGCTCCAACAATTTTAGAAGAGCTAGGTGCAGATGTTATTACAATAAACAATAAACCAAATGGTTTTAATATAAATGACAACTGTGGAGCAATGCATCCTGAGAATGTTGCTAAATTAGTAAAAGAATATAGAGCAGATATAGGTCTTGCACTCGATGGAGATGCAGATAGATTGGTTGTTGTTGATGAAAAAGGTGAAATAGTTGACGGTGATAAGTTAATAGGTGCTCTAAGTGTATATTTGAAAAATGAGAAACTTTTAAAAGGTGATGCTTGCGTTGCAACAGTTATGTCTAATAAAGCTTTAGAAGATTATTTGGAAAAAAATCAAATAAAACTTTTAAGAAGTGATGTTGGAGATAAATATGTTCTTGAAGTTATGAAGGATAATAATTTAAATTTTGGTGGAGAGCAAAGTGGACATATAATTTTCTCTGATGCCGCTAAAACTGGAGATGGTTTAGCTTCTGCGCTACAAGTACTGGCAATGCTTCTAAAAAGTAAAAAAAGAGCTAGTGAAGCTTTAAATCCGTTTAGTTTATACCCTCAAATTTTACATAATATGAAAGTAAATGAAAAAATACCATTAAAAGATATAAAAGGTTTAGATGAAATTTTAAAACCAATTAGAGAAAAAGGTATTAGAGATTTAATTAGATATTCTGGTACTGAAAATAAAATTAGACTTTTACTTGAAGGTAAAAATAGAAAAGATGTTGAAAATGCAATGTCAACTCTTATTGATTTTTTTAAAAAAGCTTTGTAAGAAATGAATAAAAAGTTAAAAATATCAATAATTATTTTTTTCATAATATTTGTTGTAGATCAAGTTGTTAAATACGGTTTTGCAAATTTAGGATGGGATTTAGATGGTCCAATAATGTCACTAAAACTTGCTTATAACTATGGAGTAGCTTTTTCTATGTTTTCATTTTTGGCTGAAAATTTAAAGTATATACAACTTGTTATTGTGATAGTTGGAACTATATATCTTTTTAAAAATAAAGAGCTTTTCTACAAATATTATATACCAATAGCATTTTTATATGCTGGAGGTTTATCAAATATTTTAGATAGATTTACTTATGGTGCAGTAGTTGATTATTTCTATTGGCATTATATATTTGAATTTGCAATTTTTAATTTTGCAGATGTAATTATAAATTGTGCTGTTGCTATAATTATAATTATACAAATAATAGATTCACGAAGAGAAAAGAGAGAAAAAACTGATTTGTAGCTTAAAATAGTTTTGGCTATAATCAAATCAAAATTTTAAAAAATTAAAAATTAGTTAGGATGAAAAATGGGTCAAACAATTACAGAAAAGATATTTAGTGAGCATGTAGGAAAAAAAGTATATGCTGGAGAAATTGTAAGAAGTCCAATTGATATGGTAATTGGTAACGATATTACAACACCAATTTCGATAAAAGCTTTTGAAGATGGTGGTTTTGAAAAACTTGCTAATCCAGATGGTTTTGCAATAGTACTAGACCATTTTATTCCTGCAAAAGATATTGCAAGTGCAAACCAAGCGAAAATTTCAAGAGATTTCGCTATGAAACATAATCTTAAAAACTTTTTTGATGAAAAAGATATGGGTATAGAACACGCACTTTTACCAGAAAAAGGATTAGTAGTTCCAGGTGATGTTATTATTGGAGCAGATTCTCATACATGTACACATGGTGCTTTAGGAGCATTTAGTACAGGAATGGGAAGTACAGATATTTCTTTTGGAATGATTACTGGTGGTAATTGGTTCAAAGTTCCTGAGTCAATTAAAGTTGTATTTAAAGGTAAACCAGCTCCATTTGTAACTGGAAAAGATTTGATTTTAGAAATTATCAGAATACTTGGAGTTGATGGAGCATTATACAAAGCTTTAGAATTCACAGGTGATACAATTAAGTATTTATCAATGGATGATAGATTCTCTTTATGTAATATGGCTATTGAAGCAGGAGCAAAAAATGGAATAGTAGCTTATGATGAAATTACAAAAGAGTTTTTAGATACAGTTGCTAAAAACAATAATGGATTAAGAGCCGAGCCAAAAATTCATTATTCAGATGAGGATGCTACATATTGTCAAGTAATAGAGATTGATGTTGAAAAACTAGAGCCTGTAATTGCATATCCATTCTTACCATCAAATGGTCATTCAGTTTCTCAAGCTGTAAGTGATAATATAAGAGTTGATCAAGTATTTATTGGAAGCTGTACAAATGGAAGATTAAGTGACTTTAAAGTTGCTGCTGAGATTTTAAAAGGTAAAAAAGTAGCAAGACATGTAAGACTTATTTTAACTCCAGGAACTCAAAAAATTCTAAGAGATGCAACAAAATTGGGGTATATTGATACTTTAGTTGATGCAGGAGCAGTAGTGTCAAATCCAACATGTGGAGCATGTTTAGGTGGATATATGGGGATCTTAGGAGATGGAGAAGTTTGTATCTCTACAACTAATAGAAACTTTGTTGGAAGAATGGGTTCTAGAAGCTCAAAAATATATCTAGCAAATAGTGCTGTTGCTGCAGCTTCTGCAATATCTGGATATATTACAGATCCTAGAAGTTTATAATGACTAAAACACCATTTAAAATACCTTGTGTAATTTTAAGTGGAGGTAAGAGCTCAAGAATGGGAGAAGATAAATCTCTTCTCCCATTTTTTTCTTCAAAAACTTTAATAGAGTTTCAATATAAAAAATTGGAGCAATATTTTAATCATATTTATATATCTTCAAAAAGTGATAAATTTGATTTCCTAAAAGATAAATCCAAACTAATATTAGATAAAAATCATGATGTTTCTTCACCGATTCTAGCTTTACAAACTATATTAGAAAAATTTGATAAAGTTTTTATAATACCAGTTGATACACCATTTGTTGAGTTTAAAACTATAGAAAAACTGATTATTGATTCAAATAGTTTTGATATAACTATTGCACAAACTCCTTTTAAAACACATAACCTTTGTGGAATTTTTACAAAAAATATATTACCTTTTATAGAAAATATGATCAATCAAGATATTCATAAAATAAACTATTTAATCAAAAATTCAAAAACTCAAATCATAAATTTTGAAAATGAAGATGAATTTTTAAATTTAAATGATAAAAACGAGTACCAAAAAGCTCTTAATTATATAAAATAAACTAATAATATTTATAAAATAATATCTTATATTAATAAGTAGTATATTATAACTTTTTTGTTATTATCAAGTGTATTTATAAAAAGGGGATTTCTATGAATAAAGATGAGTTAAAAAAAGCTCTTGAAATCGTTGATGCTGAGATAAAAAAAGCTGGAATTTCAAGAAGAGAAGCATTTAAACTTGCTGGATTGGGAGGAGCTACTTTTTTAGCTGGTGGTATTGATGCAAAAGCATCTACAACTTTAAAAGCTAGTAGTCAAGCAAAAGGTAAAATAGTAATTGTTGGTGGAGGATTAGCTGGAGTTTCAACTGCTGCAAGACTTATGAGTGCACTTGATGATGCTGATATTACAATTATTGAACCTAATACAAAATCAGTTTCATATCAACCAGGAACAACACTAGTTGCAAGTGGAGTTTATAAATCAAAAGATGAGTTGTTGTTTGATACAAAAGATTATATGCCAAAAGGTGTTAAATGGATTCAAGAAAAAGCTGTTGAATTTAATCCTGATGAAAATAAACTTACATTATCAAATAAAGAAGTTGTTGATTACGATTATTTAATAGTTGCAGCTGGAATTACACTTGATTATGGAGCAATTAAAGGTTTAGAAGAGATCGGTGATGCTTATAGTGTAGGTGATGCTAGTAAAATATTAAAAGTTTTTGGAGATAGTGGAGTAACATCAGTTTATAATATTGATAGTTCAGCTCATATGTGGGAACAGTCTCAAAAATTTATTGAAAGAGCAAAAAAAGATAAAGTAAATGCTATTTTCACAGCTCCAAATACAGCTGTGAAATGTGGTGGTGCACCTAAAAAAGTTATGTATTTGCTAAACTCTAGATTAAATGAAGCAAAAGTAAGAGCTAATGCAACATTAACATATTATGATGACAGTGGAAGATTATTTGGTGTAAAAGAATATGCAGATGCTATTGAAAAACAATTTATTGCTAGAGATATGAAGTGGAATTTAAATCATAATCTAACTAGCGTAGACATTTCTAAAAAAATTGCAACATTTAATAAACATTGGGAAGAAAAAGGTGCTTTTGATGCAGATTTAGGAGAACATGAAATTATTAAAAAACAACTAACTGTTGAAGTACCTTTTGATTTTTTACATGTAACCCCACCTCAAAAAGCACCAGATGAAATAGGAAAATCAGCGATTGGTTCAGCAAAAGGTTGGGTTCCTGTAAATAAAGAGACTTTACAACATGTTAAATATAAAAATATTTTCTCTTTAGGTGATATTGCAGCTGTTCCTATGGGGAAAACAGGTGGAACTGTAAGAAAGCAATATAAAATTCTAGTTGATAATTTAATATCTGTAATGGAAGGAAAAGAGCCAACTGAAAAATTTGGTGGTTATACAGTATGTCCACTAATTACAGATATTGGAACTGTTATGTTAGCAGAATTTGATTGGACGGCAAAACCAACTCCTTCATTCCCTTTAGATCCAACACAAGAAAGATGGATTTGGTGGTTATTGAAAGTTTATTTATTAAAACCAATGACTATGTATGGAATGTTAAGCGGAAAGGCATAATATTTGAAAAAAGAGTTAAAAATATATATCTTTATCTTGATTATTCTTAGTATAATAATACACTATAAAGAGTTTTTAACTCATCCAGTAGAACATGTATTAGGACTTATGGATTCTGGAGCTTATGGTTTTGGTGGATTTCATCCATTTATATTTAGTGCAGTTATTTATATAATAATTGGAATACCAAGAGTATTATTTAAAATTATAACAAGGAGAATAGTATGAAAAAAGTAGTTTCTAGTTTATTAGTGGCATCACTTTTAGGATTTAGTGTAAATTTATTTGCTCAAACAGGAGAGTTAAAAGAACCAACACCAGCTGTTTTAGAATTAATTAAAAAACATAAGTTAGAACAAGTTAATTTTGATTATGTGAAAAAAATAATTGGAAATGGAAGTAGAGGAGCTGTTGAAGCTATTTTAGTTGATGCTAGACCTGAATTAAAGTATCAAAAAGGAACAATACCTTCAAGTATAAATATTCCAGATACAAATTTTGAAGAATTTTATTCAAAATATGATTTCTTATCAAAAGATAAAAATAAAGAAATAATTGTATATTGTGGTGGTTTTGGTTGTGAAAAAAGTCCAATTGTTGCAGACCTTTTAAAGAAAAAAGGTCATAAAAATGTAAAAGTTTATAGTGCTGGTGAACCTGAGTGGGGAAATAAATCATATCTTGAGGTTGGAACAGTTGTTATAAAATCATATTTAGAAAATAATAGTGCTTTACTTGTTGATGCAAGACCAAATGCAAAATTTATGCAAGAGACAATTTTAGGAAGTATAAGTATCCCAGATACAGAATTTGATAAACTTGTCGGAAGATTTCCAATAAATAAAGATGAGAAAATTGTAACTTTTTGTGCAGGATTTGATTGTGAGAAATCTAATATAGTTGCTGAAAAACTTTATAATTTAGGTTATAAAAATGTATCAGTTTATGCTGGTGGGCTTCCTGAGTGGAAAAAAGCTGGTTTAGCTACAACAGCAGGTGCTAAAAAAGTTGAAGAAAAACCAAAAGAAAAGAAATTAGAGTTTAGTAAAAATGGAGTTAAACTAGGAGCAGATGAAGGAACAGTTGATGGTGAGTGGTTAAAAGCACTTATAATAGATAATAAAGTTCCAGAAAATATTCAAATAGTAAATGTACTAAACAAAAAAGAGTTTGATAAAGGGCATATAAAAGGATCAATTAATATTGAAGCAGAAAAATTAAATGCTAAAGAATTATATGAAAAACTACCAAAAAATAAAACTATAGTTTTCCACTGTGCAGCAGGTTCAAGATCTTTAGAAGCATGGATGAAATTGAAAAAAGATAATATAGATGTTTCTGAGATTTTCTATTTTGATGCAAATGTTAATTGTAAAGAAGATAATTGTAAAATTGATGTAAATGAACCATTAGGTTAATTCATAAAAATTATTAGGGTGCAGATTTTGTACCCTGATTTTAGAAATAAAAAAAGGGAAGAGTTTTAGCTCTTCCCTTTTTTATTTATGCAAATTTATTATTTAAGTGCTGCTTTAGCAGATGCTACTAAAGATGCAAATGCAGCTGAATCATTCATAGCAAGATTTGCTAAGATTTTTCTATCAAGTTCAATACCTGCTAATTTTAATCCATTTATGAATCTTGAATAGTTGATATCATTTAATCTACAAGCTGCATTGATTCTGATAATCCATAGTTTTCTAATATCTCTTTTTTTCTGTCTTCTATCTCTAAATGCGTATACAAGACTTCTTTCTAATTGTTCTTTAGCTTTTCTAAAGTGTTTTCTTCTTCCACCGAAGAATCCTCTAGCTAGTTTTAATACTTTTTTGTGTCTTCTTCTTCTTACAACACCAGTTTTTACTCTTGGCATATTATTCCTTTCTTTACCATTATTTTTAATAAGGTGTCAGCAACATAGGCTGAACTTTTCCATAAAATGGAGGGACAAAATTACTTAAGTATATTTTAAGTAATTACGCTTTACACAACGTTGAAAGAACACCAGCAACATTTGTACTATGTACAGTTTGTGGTCCTCTTAAATTTCTTTTTCTTTTTTGAGTTTTTTTAGTTAAAATGTGGCTTCTAAAAGCAGAACCTCTTTTGATAGTTCCATTTTTCTTTACTTTAAATCTTTTAACAGCACCTTTAACGCTTTTCATTTTTGGCATAAAGAAATCCTTTCATATAAATTTGCATTTTCATAGTGAAAAAGTTTTGGATTATACTTAAAAAAATATTAATAAATGTTTAAAATTTATTTTGTAGTATAAAAGAGGAATAGTTCCTCTTCTATTTTGAGTAGATTTAATCTTTTTTAGGTGTAACTAGAAGATTTACATATCTTCCTTCTAGTTTTGGTTCTTTATCCATAATAGCAATGTCTTCTATCATGTGCCAAACTCTATTTAAAACTTCAACTCCAGCTTCAGGATTTGACATCTCTCTTCCTTTTAGGAAAACTCTAAATTTAACATGATTTCCTTCTTCTAAGAATTCTATCGCATGTTTTACTTTATAGTTAATATCATTTTCTGCAATTTTAACAGAAAGCTTTATCTCTTTAACTACTATTACTTTTTGATTTTTCTTTGCTTCTTTTTTCTTTTTTTCTTGTTGGTATTTAAATTTACTATAGTCCATTATTTTAGCAACTGGTGGAGTTGCATCTGGAGCTATCAAAACTAAATCTAAACCAGCTTCATCAGCAATAGCTAAAGCTTGTGAAGTTGGAATAATTCCGTGATTTGTTCCATCATCACTAGTACATCTTAGTTCTTTTGCTGTAATATCCTCATTCATTATTACATCAGATTTTTTATTGTCTCTACTCAAATTCTACTCTCCTTGTTAATTTTGTTTAGTAAATCGAAAAATTCTTCTTTACTTAAATTTGATTGTTCTCTTTTTCT
Organism: Aliarcobacter cibarius; assembly: GCF_013372265.1. Classification (NCBI taxonomy): domain Bacteria; kingdom Pseudomonadati; phylum Campylobacterota; class Epsilonproteobacteria; order Campylobacterales; family Arcobacteraceae; genus Aliarcobacter; species Aliarcobacter cibarius. The sequence continues at coordinate 2,094,322 of NZ_CP054051.1, read as the reverse complement.
TCTATCTCTTAAAGCAATTTTAGAATTTGCTACTTCTTCGTCTCCAAGTACAACTATCATTGGAACTCTTTGCTTTTCAGCCATTCTAATTCTTTTGTTTAAACTTTCGTTCATATCATAAATAGCAGAATCTATATTGTTTTCTAAAAGCTCTTTTTTCAACTCTTTTGCATAAGCAACATGAGGTTCTGCGATTGGTACGAATATAACTTGTGTTGGAGCGATTACAAATGGGAACTCTCCAGCGCAATGTTCAGTTAAAATTCCAATAAATCTTTCAAAAGATCCTAAAATAGCTCTATGAATCATTACTGGTTGTTCTTTTTCCCCTTTGTCATTTATAAACTCAGTTTTAAATCTTGAAGGTAAATTCATATCAATTTGTACTGTACCACATTGCCATTTTCTTCCAATTGCATCAAGAATTTTTATATCGATTTTCGGACCATAAAATGCTCCTCCACCTTCATCAATTCCATAAGATATACTTTTTTCATCAAGTGCATCCATAATTGCTTTTGTCGTTTTTTCCCAGAAAATATCATCACCAATAGCTTTTTCTGGTTTTGTAGAAACTTCAATTTCATATTTAAAATCAAATAATTTTAAAAGAGAATCAACAAATTCTAAAACTTCAAAAATAACATCTTTAACTTGGTTTTGTGTACAGAAAATGTGTGCATCATCTTGAGTAAATTCTCTTACTCTAAAAAGTCCATGCATAGCCCCACTCATCTCATGTCTATGTACAACACCATATTCAAAAAATTTAAGTGGCAAATCTTTGTATGAAACTAAATCGTTTTTGAAAATTTGTATATGACCAACGCAGTTCATAGGTTTTATCCCATACTCTTGTTCATCAATAGTTGTAAAATACATATTTTCTTTATAGTTAGCATAATGTCCAGAGATTTTCCACATTTCAGATTTTAGAATTTCAGGTCCACGAACTGGTTCATAACCTCTTACTCTATGTGCTTTGTATAAAAGGTGTTCTAATTTACTTCTTAATCTTGCACCATTTGGTAACCATAATGGAAGTCCTGCTCCAATATCGTCATTGAAAGTAAATAGTTCTAGTTCTGTTCCTAGCTTTCTATGATCTCTTTTTTTAGCTTCTTCAATCATAGTAATATAATCATTTAAAGCTTTTTTATCAAAGAAAGATATTCCATAAATTCTAGTAATCATCTCATTTTTTTCATCACCGCCAAGATATGCACCGGCAACTCTTGTTAGTTTGAAATTTCTAATCATTCTAGTATTTGGTAAATGAGGACCTCTACATAAGTCTTCAAAATCACCTTGTTTATAGATAGTTAAAACTTCATCTTTGATATTTTTTAGAACGGCTTGTTTTAATTCATCATTTTTGAATTTTTCATAAAACTCTTCTTTTGAGGTTTCATGTCTTGTAATTGGAAGCTTTCTATCAGCTAGTTCCTTCATTTTCTTTTCTATTTTTGGTAAATCTTCATCAGAAATTTTACTATCTACTTTAAAATCATAATAAAATCCCTCATTTACAACAGGACCAACAAAGAATTTTGCTTCAGGATATAGTTCTTTAATTGCTTGAGCCATAAGGTGAGCAGTTGAGTGTCTTAAAATCTCTAAAGATTCGCTTGAATCGTCGGCTTTAATTGTATTTCCACTAATATTTAAAGCCTCTGCAGTTTGAAGGTCATAGATTTGACCATCTTTTATTACTCCAATAGGTTCCAATAATTTCCTTTTTTTTTAAAAATTTAATAAAATTGCATTTATTCTATCTTATTACAACTTAAACGTAATAAAAAATATTACAAAATCAATAAAATTTGGTTACAATTTGAAATGGTTATAAATATTTCAAAAATAAAAACAGAAGCTTTATTATTATTTTGTAGAGATTTGATTCTTTCATATAAAGACAACAATGAATTAAAGGGCTATGGATTAGATAAAGAAGTTTTAATTGAATTCAATAATTTGGGCTTAACAATATTAAATGAAATCAATAAAATAACTTTTTCTCATGACTATTATTTAAAAAATAGTAGAAATTTTAGAGTAAAAGCAATTTTAAATTGTTATGATTTTATCAATAAGGAGATTTCAAAAAATCTTAAAAAGAATGAAGAATTTAATCCTTCAATGTTATATTTTTCTATGCTTACATTATGGTTTAAAGAATTAAATAAAGAGTCTAATTCAAAAGAATTTATATATTTTTTATTATATCCATATGGAACAGTTTATGATAAATTGTTAATTGGAATTAAAAATGTTGAGTATAAAAATATGAGTATTAAAATGATTGAATTAGCTGAAAAAGTTATTTATAAATATGACAAGGTTGTATTATAAAGATGGATTTACCATCTTTATAAAATAGTTAGCAAGAAGGAACGTTTCCTGAATCACTTGCAAATTCAATAGAGAAATCCATAATATGTTCTAGCAAGTTTTCTTTAACATCTCCAGCTTTAACATTTGGGCATATTTTCATAATTTCCTCTTCTGCTTTACCATCAGCTTTAATTTTTTTCCACTCTTCTTGAGTATGTTTTAAAGCAAATTTAGCTCCATCCATACCGCAAGGTTCTTTTAAAAACTTGATAAATGCTTTTTGACCTTTTACTACATCTGCTACCAAAGAAGTTGTACCAATACTTAATAATAAAGTAGAAGCTGCTAAAATCTTAACTAATTTCATACGTTTCTCCTGTAAATAAATTTAGATATAATTATATCCTTAAGATATAAAAATCTTCTGAATAATTATAAAATAAAGTGAATGAATTATGAAATATTTTTTATTAAAAGCAGTATGTGAATATTTAAAAGAAAATGCCTGTATTATAAAGTTTATTAAAAGAATAGATAACAATATAATTATAATTGAATTTAATAATAAAAATATCATCTATTTTGATTTAAGTAAATCAAATGCAAAAATTTTTAAAACTAAACAACAAATTACATCAAAAAAAGATTTTAATGCGCCATTTGATGTTGTTCTCCAGAAAAAATTTACAAATTCAAAAATAGAAAATATTGAGTTGTACAATGATGATAAAATAATAAATATAAAAGTTAGTTCTAGTTCTTCTTATAAAAAAGAAGTTGCAATTCTTCAGTTAGAGTTTACTGGAAAATATACAAATATTATTATTTTAGATGAAAATAGAGTTATTTTAGAAGCATTAAGACATATAGATGAATATTCATCTTTTAGAGTTGTAAAAGTTGGTGTAAAACTTGAAGAGATACCTAAAAAAGATTTTGTACCAAAAATAGAAAAAATTGATGATATTGAGAACTATTTATATAAAATTTACGAAGATATTGAAAAAGAAAATTTAGAAAGTGTAAAAAAACAAAAAATTTTAAAGGTAGATAGAAACATAAAAAAGTTAGAAAATATTCTAAAATCCTTACCAAAAAAAGAGGAATTAGAAATAGAATCAAATGATACATATACAAAAGCAAATATTCTTATAGCAAATCTTCATAATATAAAACCGTATCAAAAAATAATCCAAATTGAAAATTATGATGGAAATCATATAGAAATTGAGTTAGAAAATATGCAAAATCCTAGTAAATATACAAATGAACTTTTTAAAAAAGCTAAAAGATTAAAACAAAAAGCTCATAATATTTGTATTGAAGAAGATAATTTAAAAGATAAATTAGAGTTTGCAAAAAGATTAAGAATCAACATTGAGAATTCAAATTCAATAGATGAATGTGAATTTTTATATCCTAAAAAAGAAAGAAATCAAACTAAAACAAAAAAAGAAAAAAATTATGAAAGCTTTTTTTATGAAGGTTATAAAATCATGCTTGGAAGTAATGAAAGAGAAAATATATATCTTCTTGAAAATTCAAAAGCTAGTGATTTTTGGTTTCACTTAAAAGATAGACCCTCTTGTCACGTAATTGTTCAAAATAGTAAAAAAGAGTTACCTCCAAGTGTAGTTCAAAAAGCAGCAACTTTGTGTGTAAATTTTAGTATAGAAGGTGGGGGAGTTTTCGAAGTTGATTATACACAAAGAAGAAATGTGAAAATACAACATGGTGCAAATGTACTTTATAACCCCTACAATACAATAGTTATAAAAAATTAAATATATAAATAAGATTATTATTTTATTGTCTATTTGTTAAGTGAAAATTAATTTTTAAATTGTAAAATCTAGGCGAAATTTTTATCAAGGAGACTATTTATTATGAATAGATTAAAAAGTTTAGGGCTAGGAATTGTTACTGCAACAATCTTATTTTCAGGTTGTGCTACAACTGAGTTACAGACAAATGCAAAAATGACACAAAGTATTTTTATTAATCCAGTTAAAAAAGAGTTAAGAACTGTATTTATTTCTAGTAAGAATACAAGTGGGCAAAAGATTAATCTTGAGAATACTATTATCTCGGAATTACAGGCAAAAGGTTATAGAATTGTAGATGATCCAGAAATAGCAACTTATGTTTTAATGGTAAATGTTCTTTATTGTGATAAAAAACAAGAAAATAATGCAGCTGGAGGTGCTCTTGCAGCTGGAGCTGTTGGAGCTGGAGTTGCTGGATATAATAATGGAGGAGCTGGTGGTATGGCAGCAGCTGGTTTAGGTGCAGCACTAGTAGGTGGATTATTGGCTAAAGCAACAGAAGATACTATCTATCAAATGCAAGTTGATATTGTTATTAGAGAAAAAGCAAAAGGTCCTGTTTACTCTACAAATTCAACTGCATCTGGACAAGCTAGTGTAAATGATGGTAAAAAATCAGGATTTATTAACAGCTTTGGAGGATCAGTAAAAGATACAAATGCAACAGGACATTTAAACTCTAATATGGCAAGTGCTAATACTCAAAGTTATGAATCAGATTTTATTGAGCATAAAACAATGATGTTAGCTGAAGCTACAAAAATGAGACTTACTTTACAAGAAGCTACACCAATTTTAGAAAGACAAATTTCTAATCAAATTGCTGGATTATTCTAAAAACTTTTAAATGCACTAAATTTTTTAGTGCATTTTTATACTTTTTTATATTCAAAACAAAAAATCCATTTAAAAGCCAAATTTTAGTAGAATAGTAAAATTTTCAATTTAAGGTCAAGAAAGATGTTAGAAATTTTAGGTGGCTTATCTACTAGAGTAAAAACAGGCATTGTTTTAATAGTTGCAATGCTGATTGTTGGTTATATTGATTCATATTTCCTATTCTGGTTATTATTTGGAACTATGCTTATGATTGCTGTAAAAGAAGCAAAAGATTTATATAAACTAGAAGATAGAAGTATATATATTTATATTTTGTTACTTTGGGTAGCTGTATATTTTTATCCTATGCCAGTTGATTTAATATTTATTGTGGCTATTGGTTATGCTTCTCAACTAGCTTATAAAAGAAAACTTGATAAAAAAATGATTTTACCACTTCTTTATCCAACTGCATCTTTTGTATTTTTGATGACGCTTTATAGTGAATTTGGTGTAATGGTTTTACTTTGGCTATTAGTTATAGTTGCTGCTACTGATACGGGGGCATATTTTACTGGTAAGGCATTTGGAAAAACACCTTTTAGTGAAACTAGTCCTAACAAAACCCTAGAGGGTGTGGTTGGTGGTATGACTCTAGCTATTATATTAGGTACGTTAACATCAATAAATGAAATAGGTGTTTTAGGAGCTATTATAGTTTCAGCAATAGTTTCATTATCTTCAGTTTTTGGAGATTTATATGAAAGCTATTTAAAAAGAGAAGCTGGTGCAAAAGATAGTGGAAATATATTACCAGGTCATGGTGGAGTCTTAGATAGAGTTGATGGATATCTTTTTGGGGCGATAGTTATGTTAGTTCTATTAAGGGTTATTATTTGATAATTCTTGGAAGCACAGGTTCTATAGGAGTAAATACTTTAGAAGTTGCAAAAAAGTTCGACTTAAATGTTGAAGTTTTAGTTGCAGGGAAGAATATTGAACTTCTAAACAAGCAAATAAAAGAGTTTAATCCAAAGAAAGTTGTAATATCTTCAAAAGAAGATTTAGAACTAGTAGATCATAAAAACGTTTCATGTGGAGAAGATGCTATTTTGGAAGCTATTGAAAATAGTAGCTCAGATACAGTAGTAAATGCTCTAGTAGGTTTTCTTGGATTAAAACCAACTTTAAAAGCTATAAAATGTGGTAAAAAATTAGCATTAGCAAATAAAGAGTCTTTAGTTGTAGCTGGAAAGTTTATTGACCAAACAAATTTAAGAGCTATTGATAGCGAACATTTTGGACTTTGGTATTTACTTCAAGATAAAGTTGTAGATTCAATGGTTATTACAGCAAGTGGAGGTTCTTTTAGAAATTATCCACTTGAAGATTTAAAAAATGTATCAATAAAAGAAGCATTAAATCATCCTAATTGGAAAATGGGAAATAAGATAACTATAGATAGCGCTACAATGACAAATAAAATATTTGAAATAATTGAAGCCGCATGGTTATTTAATACAAGAAAGCTTGATGCAATCATTGAACCAAAATCATTAATTCATGCTCTTATAAATTTTAAAGATGGAAGTACAACAGCTCATATCGCAAATACTTCAATGCAACTTCCAATATCGTACGCTCTTATGAATAAAATTGATAAAAATATATTAGAACCAGTTGATTTATTAGAAATATCAAAATTAGAGTTTAAAAAGATTGAAAGTTCTAGATATCCAATTTGGGATATAAAAAATGAAATCCTAAATAATCTTGATTTAGGTGTTGTATTAAATGCTGCAAATGAAGTTGCAGTTTCAAAGTTTTTAAATAGAAAAATAGGATTTTTAGATATTTCAAAAATATCTTTAAATGCAATAAATAAATTTAATAGTATAAAAATAAATAGTTTAGATGATATTTTTGCAGTTGACAAAGAGGTAAGGAGTTATTGTGCCTCTTGATTTATTAATTCCTTTTGGAATTTTATTGATTCTAGTAGTTTATTTAATTTATAGTAGAACAAAATTTGAAAAAAGTATAGTTAAGTTATATGAAGAAAAATTCGAAGATTGGAAAAAGCATACTCCTATTTCAACTGAAACAGTTGTACATAAAGAGCTTGTAGGATTAGTATTTAAAGAAGATTATAAATTGACTGTTGAACTTTTTGATAAGAGTGTAGAAGATAGATTGAAAAGAACAAAATTTGATACAAAATTTATAGGAAAAGAAGATGAGTAAAAGAGTTTTAATACTTCATGGATTAAGTGGAAGTAGTTATCCACATTGGCAAGCACATTTGGCAATAGATTTAATAAAAGATGATTATATTGTATCTTTTCCAGAATTACCAAATAAAAATAATCCAAATTTAGAAGAATGGAAATCTTTTGTAAAAAAAGAGATAGAACATTTTAAACCACAAATTGTCGTTTGTCACTCATTAGCAAATATCTTATGGTTTCATATTTGTGATGAAATAGATATATCTTTAGAAAAACTAATGTTAGTTGCTCCTGTAAGGAATGAAGAGTTAAATGAAGCAAAAACTTTTTTCCCGTATCCAATACCAAGTAATTTAAAATCAAAAGAGGTTATTATGGCAGCTTCAACAAACGATCCATATCTTAGTCTTGATGAAGCTATAAATTTACAATCAAAATTAAATATTGGTATGAAAATTATGGAAAATGCTGGACATATAAATACAAGCGCTGGTTTTGGTAAACTTGATTGTGCATTAGATTGGATAAAAAGAGTTGAAGAGTGTGAGGAAAATAGATGATTCTAGCTATAGAATCATCTTGTGATGATAGCTCAATTTCTATTACAAAAATAGATACATTAGAATTAATATTTCATAAAAAGATTTCTCAAGAACTTGAACATAGCTTTTATGGTGGAGTTGTTCCTGAATTAGCAGCAAGATTACATATAGAAGCTTTACCAAAAATTCTTGAAGAGTGTGAAGAGTATTTACCGCAAATAAAAGCAGTTGCTGTTACAAATGCTCCAGGATTGAGTGTTACTTTAACTGAAGGTGTTGCTATGGCAAAAGCTGTTAGCATAGCGTTAAATATTCCAATAATTGCTGTAAACCATTTAAAAGGACACATATATTCACTTTTTATTGAAAAAGAGGAAAAATTTCCTATTACAGTTCTTTTGGTTTCAGGAGGACATACACAAGTAATAGAAGCAAATAGTTTAGATGATATGCAGATTTTGGCAAAGACTATGGATGATAGTTTTGGAGAGAGTTTTGATAAAGTTTCAAAAATGTTAAATCTTGGCTATCCTGGTGGTCCTATAATAGAAAAATATTCACAAAATGGTGATTGTAACAGATTTGCTTTTCCTATTCCTCTTTCTCAAAGTCCAAAAATAGAATTTAGCTATTCAGGGCTTAAAAATGCAGTAAGATTAAAGATAGATGAATTAGAAGGCACCTCTTTAAAGAGTCAAGATATAAGTGATGTTTGTGCTAGTTTTCAAAAAACTGCAGTTGACCATATCTTGCAAAAATTAAAGAAACTATTTAAACAAAAAACTATAAAAGATTTTGCAATAGTTGGTGGGGCAAGTGCAAATTTATATTTAAGAAGAGAGTTAGAAAAACTTTGTTCTTCATATGGTACTAATTTGCATTTAAGTGATTTAAAATATTGTTCAGACAATGCAGCTATGATAGGTAGAGTAGCAATAGAACAATACAAAAATAAAGATTTTATTAATATAGAAGATTTAGATATAAAAACAAGATTAAAGGATTATTAAAATGGGAATTGTAGAAAAATTAACTTTAGGGCTTACAGCGAAGCTAGATGGAAATAGTTTCGATACACAAAAAGAAGATAATAAAAATCCTAAAAAAGATACAAAAACGATATTACCAAAAAATCAACATCAGTTAGTATTTGCTCTTGAAAAAAGAAATGGTAAACCAGTTACAATTATTGGGAAATTTCAAATTGAAGATGATAAAAGAAAAGAGATTTTAAAACTTTTAAAAACTAAGCTTGCATGTGGCGGAGCTATAAAAGATGAGTATATAGAAATTCAAGGTGACTTGAAAGATAAAATTAGAATAATTTTAGTTGACAATGGATGGAAATTTAAGAACTAAAAATATGTATAGGAGCTTTTCATGAAAAAGATATTTGATGAGGTAAGAAGTTTAGATAAAAAAGCTATTGAAAACTACTTTTTAAGTGAAGATATCTTGATGGAACATGCTTCTATAGGCATACAAAAATATATAACTAAAAAATTTAAGAAGAATGAAAAAATTTTAATTGTTTCTGGTACTGGGAATAATGGAGCTGATGGTATTGCTTTAGCAAGGCTACTTCATAAAAGATTTGATGTTAGTTTATATCTTACAAATGAACCAAAAACAGAGATTGGGAAATTACAATTAAAAAGAGCAAAATCAATAAATGTAAATTTTGTAAAAGATATTTTTCAAGCAGATATTATTGTTGATTGTATATTTGGAACAGGTTTAAATAAAGAGTTAGATAAAAATAGTATTGATTTAATAGAAAAATTAAATAATTTTAAATCCTTTAAAATAGCCTGTGATATTCCTAGTGGATTGGATATTTTAGGAAGAGTTACAACAATTGCATTTAAAGCAAATGTTACAATAACTATGGGAGTATTAAAAACAGCACTTTTTAGTGATGTTGCAAAAGATTATGTTGGGAAAATAAAAGTTACAAAATTAGGTATTGAAGATGAATTTTTTCAATCAACATTGACTAATAAATATTTATTAGAAAAATCAGATTTAGTATTGCCATATAGAAATATAGAAAATTCTCATAAAGGTACTTACGGGCATTTAAATGTAATTTCTGGAGAAAAAGTGGGTGCTTCAATAATTTCTTCTATGGCTGCTTTTTCTTTTGGAGCAGGACTTGTAACAATTATCTCTGAAAATCAAAAATCTATTCCACATCTTATAATGCAAGATAAAGTAATAAGTAAAAATTGTACAGCAATAGCTATTGGTATGGGGCTTGGTAAAATAGATGATAGTAAATTAGAAAATATATTAAAATTGAAATTGCCAAAAGTATTAGATGCAGATATTTTTTATAACAAATTAATATTAGAATATTTGAATGAATATGTTGTTTTAACTCCACATCCAAAAGAGTTTATATCTTTATTAAAATTAGCAAATATTGCAGATATCACTATAGAAGAATTACAAAACAATAGATTTAAGTATGTTAAAGAGTTTTGTAATAAATATCCATATGTTGTATTATTGCTAAAAGGTTCAAATGTTATTATTGCACAAGATGATAATATCTATATAAATAGTTTTGGAAATTCATCTTTAAGCAAAGGTGGAAGTGGTGATGTATTAAGTGGACTTATAGCTTCTCTTTTGGCTCAAGGATACAAAAGAGTTGAAGGATGTATAAGTGCAAGTTTAGCTCATACTTTAAGTGCATTAAATTATAGTAAGAATAATTACTCTTTAACACCAGATGATTTAATAGAAGGAATAAAAAATTTATGAGTATGGTTGTTATTCAAACAACTTGTGGAAGTAAAGAAGAAGCGAAAAATATAGCTTATACTTTAATAAGTAAAAAGTTAGCAGCTTGTGTACAATTAAAAGATATAGAATCTATATATTATTGGAAAAATGAAATTTGTTGTGATAATGAAACACTTCTTATTATAAAAACAAAAAAAGAACTTTTTTCTAAGGTTCAAAGTAAAATTTTAGAGCTTCATAGTTATGATGTGCCGGAAATTATTGAAATAGATATTTCAAATATTAGTGAAGATTATTTAAAATTTATAAAGGAAAATACAATATGAGTGATATACTAAAAATAGGTAAATACGAATTAAATAGTAGGTTAATTGTTGGAAGTGGAAAGTACAAAGATTTTACTACAACAAAAGAAGCAACACTAGCAAGTGGGAGTGATTTGATTACAGTTGCTATTAGAAGAGTAAATATTACTAATCCAAATGAAGAAAATTTATTGGATTATTTTAAAGATACAAATATAAAATTTTTACCAAATAGTGCAGGGTGTAAAAATGCAGAAGAAACTATTACAACATTTAGATTAATGAGAGAAGCAACAGGAATAGATTTAATAAAACTTGAAATTATTGGAGATTTTACAAAAACTTTATATCCTGATGTTATTGAGACTATAAAAGCTTGTGAAATTCTAAAAAAAGATGGTTTTACAGTTATGGCATATACTAGTGATGATTTAATTGTTGCAAAAAGACTTGAAGATGCAGGAGCTGATGCTATAATGCCACTTGCTGCTCCTATTGGAAGTGGTTTAGGAGTACAAAATAAATATAATATAGCATTTATTAAAGATAGTGTAAAAGTACCTGTTATTGTTGATGCTGGAGTTGGATGTGCAAGTGATGCAGCTATTTGTATGGAATTAGGAGTTGATGGTGTATTAACTAATACTGCAATTGCTTGTGCAAAAGATCCTATTTCCATGGCTATAGCAATGAAGCATGCAGTAATTGCAGGAAGATTGGGTTATAAAGCAGGAAGAATAGAGAAAAAACCTTTCGCAAGCGCATCTTCTCCACTAGATGGATTAATACAATTTTAGTTATTTTTGAAGATTTTATGAATTTTTTCAAAAAATCTTCAAAAACACTTGACAAAACTAAAAATATATAATATAATTCCGTCCACTTTTTGAGATAAAAGGTGTTTGTCGGGGCGTAGCGCAGTCTGGTTAGCGCACCTGGTTTGGGACCAGGGGGCCGGAGGTTCGAATCCTCTCGCCCCGACCATTTGTTTTTTATATGGTAGATATAGCTCAGTCGGTTAGAGCATCGGGTTGTGGTTCCGAGGGTCGTGGGTTCGAGCCCCATTATCTACCCCATTTTTTTACTATGCTTCCATAGCTCAGCTGGATAGAGCAACGCCCTTCTAAGGCGTAGGCCGTACGTTCGAATCGTACTGGGAGTACCACTTTGCGGATGTGGTGAAATTGGTATACACGCCAGACTTAGGATCTGGTGCCTCACGGTGTAAGAGTTCGAGTCTCTTCATCCGCACCACTTTAAGCGGGAGTAGCTCAGTTGGCTAGAGCTTCTGCCTTCCAAGCAGACTGTCGCGAGTTCGAGTCTCGTCTCCCGCTCCATAAAGCCTTATATAAGAAGATTTCTTTTTATGTAAGGCTTTTTTTATATATGCTTCCATAGCTCAGCTGGATAGAGCAACGCCCTTCTAAGGCGTAGGCCGTACGTTCGAATCGTACTGGGAGTACCAGTTTTATTAAATACTACCACCAATACTTATTCCATAACTACCACCGCTGCTAATATTAGCACCTGTTGTAATACAACCACTTATAGCAATAGATACAATTATAATAAAGATTAAGTAGATAAATTTTCTCATAATTAGACTTCTTTTTATTTTTTGATAAAGATTTTACAATATTATAAATAAATAGTTAGATAATAATTGAGGATAGATATCTGGTGTAGATAATAGAGGTAAAAACCTCTATTTTTAAGATTTTTAAGCGATTACTGCTAAAACTTGACCTTCTTCAACTGCTTTAGAAGGCTCTGTTAAGATTTTACTAATTGTTCCCGAAACAGGTGCAACAATATCAATCTCCATTTTCATAGCTTCTAAAATCATAATTTGTTGATCTTTCTCAACTCTATCACCTTCTTTTACAAGAATCTTCCAAACATTACCATTTACTGCTGCTGGAACTTCTGTGCCATTATAAACAGGTTTTGCAGCTGCAACTGGAGCTTGTTGAACTGGAGCTTGAGGTGCTACTTGTTGAACAACTTGTTGAACTGGAGCAGCTACTTGAATATTTTGAACATCTCCTTCAAAAACTGATACATTAAATCTTTGACCATCTACTACTACTGTATAATTTCCATTTGCCATTTTATTTTCTCCTTTTTGTTTTGTTTCTTTCTTATCTTCATTTGAACTATTTTTTCTTACATTTAAAGGACCTTCTCCTTTTAAAAATGCAATACCTTTTTCATCACATGCTGCTGCTATAAAAATATTTTCTTCTGTTGTAGGTATATTTTCAATTTCTAATCTTTGTCTCCAAACATCAATTTTTTTCTTTGGATCTGCATCTGCAATATCTAAAGGATTTAAAGTTGTTGGTTCAAGTTTTAGTTTTTGTGCTGCTAATTCTACAATTTCTTTATCTGGTTCAACTGGAGTTTTACCAAAGTATCCTAAAACCATTCTTCCATAACCTGGAGCTATTTGTTTCCATGGACCAAACATAACATTTGCATATGCTTGTTGCCAATAGAATTGTGATACAGGAGTTACACTTGTACCAAATCCACCTTTAACAACAACTTCTTGCATAGCTTTAATTACTTCAGAGAATTTATCAAGTGTTCCATTATCTCTCATCATTTGAGTGTTTGCTGTTAAAGCACCACCTGGCATTGGTGAGAATGGAATAAGTGGTGACACTTGAGTAGCTTCTGGTGGAAGAAAATAATCTTTTAAACAATCAGCTAAAACTTCTTCATATTTTAAAATTTTATCAATTTCTAGTCCACCAAGATCGTAATTCATACCCTTAGTTGCATGTAACATCGTAAGAATATCAGGTTGACTTGTTCCTCCACTAACTGGGCTAGCGGCTAAATCTATACCATCAGCTCCTGCTTCAAGTGCTGCTAAGTAACATGCAACTGAAACTCCAGCTGTTTCGTGAGTATGCAATCTTATGTGAGTTGAATCACCTAAAAGTTTTCTAGCCATTTTAATTGTTTCAAAAACTTTATTTGGACTACTTGTTCCACTTGCATCTTTAAAGCAAATAGAATCAAATGGTAATCCACTATCAAGAATTTTTCTTAAAGTTTTTTCATAAAAAGGTACATCATGGGCACCTGTACAATTTGGTGGTAAATCCATTAAAGTAACAACCGCTTCATGTTTTAATCCATGATTTTTAATACATTGCGCTGAATACTCTAAATTTTGAATATCATTTAGTGCATCAAAATTTCTAATAGTAGTTGTTCCATGTTTTGCAAAAAGTTTTGCGTGTAAATCAATTAATTCACGACTACCAGTATCAAGCATAACAGTATTAATACCTCGAGCTAATGTTTGTAGATTTGCATCAGGACCAACGATTGCTCTAAATTTATCCATCATGTCAAAAGCATTTTCTTGAAGATAGAAGAATAAAGATTGAAATCTAGCTCCTCCACCAAATTCAAAATGTCTAATTCCTGCATCTTTCGCAGCTTCAACAGCTGGAAAGAAATCATTCATTAAAACTCTTCCTCCAAAAACAGATTGAAATCCATCTCTGAAAGTAGTATCCATAATATCAATATATTTTTTTGCCATAAACTATGCCTTTGCTTTCGTATGATGCTCAATTGCAGCCATAATTGCAGCTACTTTTCTAGCATCAATTCCATAAGGATTTGCTGGTGCTTGAGAAATAACATTATTATAGATAACTTGAGATGTTGCAGGCTCTGGTTTTTTTGGAAAAAATTCAACAAAAGTAACACCTTTTGCTTTTAGCAAAAATCCAATAACTAATAGAATAGTTGATACTATTCCCATAATTATGAAAAAGCTAAATAGTGCTTGTAATAGGGCTTCCACATTTCTCCTTTAAGTATTTATTAACACTTGTTTTAAAGTACCGTATTTTAGGAAAATTTTATATTTTCTTCTTCTTTTTTGGTGCTTTATAAATTGTTGTTTCGTGCTAATTTTATCTAAAATTTGATAAAATTATCTTATGAAAAAAGAGACTTTAGAAAAAAGAACAAAAATCGCAAATGACATAATGTACTATATTTATACGCATATAGATACAAATATTGATATAGAAGAACTTAGCTTAGATTTGAACATAAGTAAATTTCACATGCATAGAATTTTTAAAGAGATTTTCGGACGAAATATTTATGAAAGCATTAAATCTATTAGATTGCAAAAAGCTTCAAATCTACTACTTACAAACAAATATTCAACAATATCTAGTATTGTAAATTCATGTGGTTACTCTTCACAATCTTCTTTTATTAAAATATTTAAAGAAAGATTTGGAATGAGTCCTAAAGAGTGGAAAAATGGTGGATATAAAGAATATTCAAATGAAATAATTAAACAATCAAAATTTGCTATGAAATCAAAAGCTAATTTTGAGAATATAACACCAACTATTGTTAAAGCAAAGGCAATAGAAAGTTACTATATAAGAAATAGAGGTTACAACAAAAATATTGAAGCAACATGGCAAAAGCTTCAAACATGGGTTTTAACAAATAATATAAAATCATATAAAAGAGCAGCACTTTTTCACGATAATCCTACGATTACGCCATTAGATGAGTGTCAGTATATAGCTTGTATTATAGTTGATGATGAAAAAAGTATAAAAAGTGATAGGATTCCAAAATTCAAAATTGCTGAGGGTGTATACGCAAGGTTTGATTTAAAAGCAAAAGCTGAAGATTTGTTACCATTTATTCAATGGGTATATCATGAGTGGCTACCAAAAAGTGAATATGAAACAACAACAAAGCCATCATATGCAATCTATGATAAGTTAGATTTTATAGATGGAGATGATGAGTTTGAGTTTAGCTTTTATGTATCAATAAATTATTGAATTTGAGTTAACCATCTTTTTAAAAAGTCTTCTCTTGAATATAGTTTTGCACCTAAATCAAATTTATATTGCATATATGGATGACCTAAATTCCAAAAAGAGAAGTTATTTTTTTCTAAATAAAGAGCTAATAAGACCATTTGAAGTTTTCCCCAGTTTTTATAGTTTTCATCTTTTGATGAAAAACCACTAAGAGAAGTATATGTTGAGTTTATTTTATATCCAATTTCACCAGCTATTAATTCTTTAGAATTTTTATCATATAGCTCTATACTTAATATTGAAAAATTATTATCTGGATTTTTGTACAAATCTACAATTAAATCTTTATATTTATTTGTAAGCCAATTATCTTTGTGGTAATCATCAAGTTTTTCTAAAATTTTATTTATATCTTTATTTATCAGAAACTCAAAATTATTTTGATTTATTAGCTTTTTTACTCTTTTATTTATATGAAGATTATCAAAATCTAAAATAGCATATTCAAATTGTATTTCAGGCAGAAGGTAAAATAGGTTATCAATGAAAATAGATGTAGATATAAAGCCAGTTTTTGCTAAAAGAATATAAAACTCTTTTGAAAAATCATCACTTAGATAATAGTTTACATTTGTATTTGAGTAGATATTTATAAGAGTATTTTTCTCTTTTATATCATTTTTATCAATTAAATATAAAAAATCTTGTTGCAAATTTTATAATTCTAAAATAGGATAACCTATTTTAGAATGATTCCCATTCATCATCACTTGTAGATGATTTAATCTCTTTTTGTTTTGTACTATTTTTTTCTATTTTTACATCAACCTTTTTAGTTATAAAAGTATCAGCTTTTTTTGTTGATTTATTACTATTTTTATACTGTTCATGAAGTTCAGCTTTTCCAATGAACTCATTTTTATCTGCATCTTCAACAACTTTATAAGCAATTTCATTTGCTCTTGTTGCAATTTCTTTTGTATTTGCAGCAATTACTGCATTTTGTTGAGTTTGTTGATCTAATCCAGTTACTGCATCATTGATTTGTGTAATTCCAGCTTGTTGTTCTTTTGAAGCATTTGCAATTTCAGTTATTGTTTGACTTTGTTTATTTATATTTTCAAGAAGTTCTGTATATCCTTGAATCATTTCAAAACTTATATTTTTACCTTCATTTGCTTTTGAAGTAGCATATTCAACTAAAGATTTTATCTCTTTTGCAGCTTCTGCACTTCTGCTTGCAAGATTTCTTACTTCTTGTGCAACAACTGCAAATCCTTTTCCAGCTTCACCAGCAGTTGCAGCTTCAACAGCAGCATTTAAAGATAGAATATTTGTTTGGAAAGCTATTTGATCAATTACAGAAATAGCTTCATTTATTCTATTTACTTGTGTGTTTATTTCATCCATCGCAGTTGTAGTATGATTTGCTAACTCTTGACCTTTTTTTGCAGAATTAGTAACTTGCTCAGAATATATTGACATTTGTGCAACATTGTTAGCATTGCTAATTACTGTGCTAGTTATCTCTTCAAGTGCTGCTGCTGTCTCTTCTAGTGAAGCTGCGGCATTATTTGAACTTTTGTTTAGTGTATCAACATTTTCAAGTAATTCATTAGAACTATTTTGTAAACCAAGTCCTACTTTTAAAGATTGTTTTAAAAGTTCAGATATCTCTTCTCCTAACTCATTCATAGCAACAGCAACTTTTGCATAAGGATTAGGGAATTTTGTAGTAAAATTATGTTTTTTAAAGCTTTCTATAACATTTAAAAGCATATTTACATCTCTTGCAATTGTATGCTCAAGATAATCTTGTAATTGATCTAAAAGATTTTTTAAAATAACTAAATTTGGAGTATCACTTTGTTTTTCAATTTTAGCTAGCATATTTCCTTTTGAAAGTTCTTTTACAAATCTTTCAACATCTGCTAAAAATTCATTATCTTTTTTTATACTATCACTTGTATTTTTAATATTTAAATTCACAACTGCAGCTATTTCACCAAATTCATCTTTTGATGATATATTTATAAATGAACTAGAGCTTGTTTTATGATTTAAGAAATCAAAGAAACTAAGAGTTCCTTCTTTTATTTTATTTAAAGAGTTAGTTATTAAGCTAATAGTTATAAATACAAAAATAAGACCAGCAATAGCTATTATTAAAATTACAACAATAATTGTGTATATCGAATTATTTGCACTTTGTGCAGATTCATCTATCATCTTTTTAGAAAAATTAAATGTTCTTTCTCTTTGTTCCACAAGAAGTTTTGAGAAATTATCAGAAACTTTAACTAAAGTTGCAATTTCTTTTATATACTCATTAACATATTTATCTTGTTCTGTTTTATTTCCACTATTTTCAATAGTTTTTGCAATATAATCATCTAATTTAATATGAACATTTTTCCAAAGATTAAAAGCTTCTTCAAGTCCAGTAAAAGCTTTTTTACCAGCTTCTGTTTTTCGTGGAGTGCTTTTGAAAAAATCCCAATGTTTTTGAATTCTATTCCAAGTATCAAGTTTTGCTTTTTGTACTCTTTGTAAATTCTCTTTATTGTCATTATTAAAATAAACAGTAACAAATTCATAAATTATTGATCTAATAGCCATTCTTTCACCATCTAAATCTGCTAAAGATAATAAAATAGGAATTCTTTGTTCTGATACTTCTTCAATATCATTTGACCATTTCTTCGCACTATTAAAACCAATAAAACCAATAATTAACATACCAACAAGTAAAACTGAAGATAGTAACCATAATCTAGCTTTTACAGACACTAAAACCCCTTTTATAAAAATTATTATTATTATATGATTTAATCACTTAAACCCTTACTATTGGTTAATTTAGAATATATTTAATATAATAATTTTTTACCAAAAGGAATTTTTTTGAATAGCTTAATTTCAAATTCTAATACAGATAATTTTTATAATCATTTTTGTAAATCTTTGTTAGAGTCAAAATATTTTATTATTAATGTAGCTTTTATAAATTTTAGTGGAGTTCAACTTTTATTAGAAGTTTTTTCAAAGTTAGAGAATAAAAATATTAAAGGTAAAATTTTAACTTCTACGTATTTAAATTTTACAGAAGTAAAAGCTCTGGAGAAATTAAAGCAGTTTAAAAATATTGAATTGAAAATTTATGATTGTAATATCACAAATCTTGGCTTCCATCCTAAATCTTATATTTTTGAATTTAATGATTTTTATGAAGTTATAGTTGGTTCTTCAAATATTACTGCTAGTGCTTTTAAGACAAATGTAGAGTGGAATGTAAAAACAATTGTAAAAAAAGATGATGAATATTTAAAAAATATTTTAAATGAATTTAATAATTTATGGAAAGAATCTTTTGAAGTAAATGAAGATTTTTTACATAAGTATGCTAATTTTATGGAAAATCAAAAAAGAGATTTTTTACCAAATTTTTTTTACAAACAAAATATAAAAATAAATTTTATGCAAAAAAATGCTTTAGAAAAGTTAAAAAGTTTAAGACAAAAAAATCAAAATAAAGCTTTGGTCATTGCTGCAACAGGAAGTGGTAAAACTTATCTTAGTGCTTTTGATGTAAAAAATTTTGAAGCAAAAAGAGTTCTTTTTTTAGTGCATAGAGAAAATATTTTATTGAGTGCTAAACAGAGTTTTGAAAATGTTATTTCAAATAAAACTTTTGGATTATTTACTGGAAACAAAAAAGAGAAAGAGCAAAATTATCTATTTTCAACTATTCAAACAATGAGTTTATATTTTGAAGAGTTTGAAAGAAAAGAGTTTGATTATATAATAATTGATGAAGCTCATCATGCAACAAGTCCAACATATAAAAAAGTTATAGAGTATTTCCAACCAAAATTTTTATTAGGATTAACTGCAACATCAAATAGAATGGATGGAAATTCTATTTATGAAATTTTTGATGAAAATATTGCTTGTGATATAAGACTAAATGATGCTTTAGAACATGATTTGATAGTTCCTTTTCACTATTTTGGAATAAGTGATATACAATCTATTGATTATGAAAATGTAGATTTAACAAAAATTGATCTCTTAGCAAAACTTTTAAGTGTAAATAAAAGAGTGGATTACATAATAGAACAGATGAATTTCTACTCTTTTGTTGGAAACAAGAGAAAAGCTATTGGATTTTGTGTATCAAAAGAGCATGGAATTTATATGAATGAAGAGTTTAATAAAAGAGGTATCTTTTCAATTTTTTTATCAAGTGAAGATAATATTTCCTCTAGAGTTAAATATATTCAAAAATTAGAAGATGATAATGATAATTTAGAAGTCATTTTTACAGTTGATATTTTCAATGAAGGAGTTGATATCCCTTCAATTAACACAGTTCTTTTTTTACGACCTACAAATTCACCAATAGTTCTTATTCAACAACTTGGACGTGGTCTTAGAAAATATAAAAATAAAGAATTTTTAACAGTTCTTGATTTTATTGGAAATCATAAAAAGGCATATTTAATTACTTTAGCTCTTGCTGGAAATAAAGCGATAGATAAAGATAGTTTAAAACTTTTTTTATCAAATAATTTTGCAAATTTTAAAAATGCTCATATTTGTATGAATGAAATTTCAAAACAAAGAATTTTAGAGCAAATTGAAAAAGAGAATTTTAATAGTTTAAAATATTTAAAAGAACAATATTTTGAATTTAAGAGTTTATTAGGAAATAATATTCCAAAGCTTGTAGATTTTTTACAGTTTAATGATGCAATAAATCCAATAAAATTTATAGATGAGAGTTATTCATATATTGAATTTTTATCAAAAGTAGAAAATGAAGTTAAGTTAAAAGAGTTAGTCTTGAATCAAAATTTTGTAAAAGCTATTAGATTTATAGAAAATTTGTTACCAGTAAAAAGGGTTTATGAATTTGTAATTTTGAAATATCTTTTAGATAATGATTTTTGTGATGAGAATATAGCTTTTAAAATTTTAAATAAATATTTAGATAAAGTTCAAAAAGAAACAATTATTCATAGTTTTTATTTTTTAAATCAAGATTTTTTAGATTCTGCTCAAATAAATAGATATTTAAAATTAATAAATTTTGATGGAAAAAGTGTAGTAAAAACGGAGCAGTTTTCAAAACTTTTAGAAAATAAAAAATATAAAGAGATTTTTGAAGATAGTTTAAATTATGGAATTTATCTTTATGAAGAGGAGTTTGGAAGTTTTGATTATGGAAAACCATTTTTGAAACTTTATGGAAAATACAATATGTTAAATATTGCTCAACTTTGTAATTTCCCAAAAATTCATAGTTCATTTAGAGGAAGTGGATTTTTAAAATATGAAAATGATTTCTTTTTATTTATAAATATTGAAAAAGAAAAATTTTCAAAATCATCAAATTATAATAATACTTTTTTATCAAAAGAAGTATTTACATATCAAAGTAAACCAAGCCACAGTCAAAATCAAGGAGATGGAGAAAAACTTTGTCAAAATGAGAAATTTGGAGTGAAACTCCATATTTTTATGAGAAAATTTGTACAAGTAGATAAAAAAACTCAGGATTTTATATATTTAGGATTAGCAAACAGTATAAAATATGAAGGAAATAAACCAATAAGTTTAGAGCTAAAGCTTGAAGTACCACTAGATGATAAGTTATATGAAGAATTTACAAAAATAGTGTAAATAAATTATTTTCAATTTGTTGGAATTACTATTTTAAATTCTGCCCCTTTAAATTTTGTATTATTGTATATGTATTCATTGTTAGATACAAAAATATCACCTTTCATATGTTTTTTTACAATTTCTAAGGACATATAAAGTCCTATACCTGTTCCTTGACTTTTATGTTTTGTTGTAAAATATGGTTCGAAAATTCTGTCAATAATATCATCTTTTATTCCGCCAGCACTATCTTTTATGATTAATATTAGATTGTTATTTTCTTTTTTCGAATCTATAAAGATAAATTTTTTATCATCTTTTTTATTTTCAAACGCATCAATGGCATTACTTATGATATTTAATATAACTTGAATAAACTCATTTTTAAGTCCTAGAATAGATATATTACTTTCTGATTTTATAATTTTAATATTTCGATTTTGTAATTTGCTGTTTACTAAGTTTAGAACTTTATTTATAGATTCATCTATATTAAAAACGATAATTTCTTTTTCATTGCTAAAAAAATTTCTAAAATCATCTATTGTATTTGATAAATGTTGTGAAGAGTTATTTATTGTATTCATCGTTTCATAAAATTCATTATCAGTTAATATATTTAAATCTTTTTTTAATTTAGCTGCAGTTGCAACTGTTGAAATAACAGATAGAGGTTGTCTCCATTGATGAGCAATATTCTCAATCATTTCTCCCATAGCTGCCATTTTTGATTGTTGATTTAAAATATTCTCTTTTTGAATGAGTTCTTGACTCTTTTTTTCAACAAGTTTTTCAAGATTTTTATTCATTTGTTTTAGTTGTTTTGTTTTTTCTGCAACTTTATTTACTAAAATTTTATTCAAATTCTTTAAAGTATATGTTCTATATACAAATGCTAATAGAATTAGTAAAACTACTAAAAATATTTTTATAAAGATTTCATAATCAATAGTTTTTTGAAATTGTACATTATCCCATTTTGTAATAATTTGATTTAATTCACTATATGAGATAGAAGATATAGCTTTATTTAAAATAGATTCTAAAATAAAATAATCATCTCTTATCATAAATTTAAGACTAAAATTAAAACCTGTATTTCCAGATACCTTTAAATCATCAAAATCATACTTTGAAATATTATAAAGTAATACAGGTTTTATATCAACAAATGCATAAACTTCATTTTTTGATACTAGGTCTAAACCTTCTTTTATACTATTAACCGGAATAAAATCTATTTCTGGAAGATTATTTTTTAATATATTATGTGCTGTAAAGTTATTACCTATTGCAATTTTTTTATCTTTTATAAATGCTATATTCTCTATGAAGTTCTCATCTTTTTTTGTAACTATTGAAATAGGAAAAGTTGCATATTCTTTTGAAAATATAGAAAAATTTTTTCTTTGAGGAGTTTCTCCAGTACTATAAATTAAGTCTGTTCTTTTATCTTTTATACTTTCTATTTGTTGATTAAAAGTTTCAAAAAAAATATTTTCTGTTTCCAAATTTAATTTTTTTGAAACTAATTCCCAATATTCTGATGAGATACCAGTAGCTTGATTGTTTTTTGATTTAAAAGTAAAAGGTTCCCATGAATTTGAAATAGATACCTTTATTTTATGATTTTTAAGAAATTCTAATTCTTCAGAAGTTAGATTTATTTGATACTTAAAATTTTGATAGTACTGTTCATTTTCATTTAAAATCCATTTCTTTTCTATATTTAAAAGTTCATTTATTGGTATTTTTAAAAATCCAGCATTAAAAATTTCAGCTTTTCTTTTACTATTAGTTATCGCTTCAGTTTTTGTTTTCTTAACAAATTTGTTTAAAGATTTTATTAAATGAAATTGATTATTTTGAACAGTGTAATATTCAAAAGCTACTTTGTCATCATAAACTAAATCTATCTCTTTTTTTTCTAAAGCTTCAATTACATATTTATAATCTTCGTAAACTTTAATACTATTTTTGGGGAAACTAGTAGAAATAAAATTTATGTGAGCTTTACCTACTAAGCCTATTACTGAATTATTATTTATTTCTGTAATAGGTTCATTCTTTGATAAAGTAAAAAAATCGCTTTTTGTTTCATAAAAATTATCTGAGTTAATCATCCAATCTTCGTAATTACTAGTACCTATAAAGAAATCAACTTTATTTTCTTTTACTAAGTGAATAGCATCATCCCAAAGTTGACCATCTACAAATTCAATTTTATAATTATTATGTTTTGCCCATGCTTTCCAAATATCTATATAAAGTCCAGCTTCTACATTATCTTGTTTATAAGAAAATGGCGCATAATTTGGATCATAAGAAATTTTAAAATCAACTTGATTTGCTTTAATGTTTAGAAGAAGTAAGAGAAGAAAAAAAACTATTCTCATTTTTATCCAATGTGAAAAATAAATTAAAATTTTAAGGTTACTAAATTATTAAAGAGTTTAAAGTTTTTAATAATTTAATCTATAACCAACACCTGAAATATTTAAAATAGACTCTTTACCTATTTTACTTCTAAGTTTATTTAATAAATTCTTAAAAGCTGATTCAGTTGCCTCGTACTCATTTCCCCAAATATAATTCTTTAATTCTTCAACTGACAGAATTCTGTTTGAATTTTTTATTAAATATTCTAGTAACATTAATTCTTTAAAAGTTAATAAAATTTCTTTGTTATCTTCTTTACAAATTAATTTTTTATGTAATACATTAAATTCAATATTATTATTGAAAGAGATTATATATCTTGAATTCTCTAAAATTTCATCTACACATTTATAAAGTGCTGAATGTAAAGACTTAAAGTCAATTGGTTTTGTAAGATAATCTGCAAGTTTTAATTTTGTCGCTTCAAGTAAATAATCTTTATTTGTATAAGCACTTAATATTATAATAGGAATTTTTTTATCAATTCTTCTCAATTCTTTTATAAATTCTATACCATTTTTATCTGGAAGATTTATATCTGAAATAATAATATCTATTCTATATTTATATAATAATCCATTTGCTTCTTTTATATTTGATGCATCAAATATATTTTCACAAAAAAGTTTTAGTGTTGATTTAACATTTTCCTTTATTTTTTCTTCATCTTCTATGTATAAGATATTTAAACTGTTTAAGATTTTTATATGCTCAGCATTTTTCAAAACTAACCCTTGGTAAATAATTAAATTATAATATAATAATAAAGCTTAGTATAAATTAATAAATTATAAGCAAATTAATAATATAATTAAAGATATGTTAAGTTAAATATAAATACAATAATAAAAAATGTTATTTTATTAAAGAGAAAATGGAGTATTAAATGAAACACAAGGGAATGCGTTTAATTTGCTTATCACTATTTGCAAGTGTAAGCTTGCAGGCATCTAGCTTAAAAGAAAGCGTAGAAAAGGTTCTCTCAACAAATCCTGAGGTTATTGCTGAGAAAAAAAACCAAGAAGCTTTTAAAAAGTATATTGATGAAAGAGAGGCAAAGTATTTACCAAGATTGGATATTGATGGTAGATTAGAGAAAAGTAACTCTGATAAAAAGTATAAAGAACAAAGAATTAATAATACAAATTCTCCAGTAAATGGTTCAGAACAAGAAGATGGTTATAATTTAGGAATTGCTATAAATCAAATGCTTTATGATGGTGATTTGACTCCAGCGCAAGTAAGAGAAGCAAAGCATAACGATTTAGCAAATACTTATAGAACAGAAAAAAATATTCAAAATATTATTTCTGAAACAATTAATGCTTACACTGGATTGGTTCAATATGATGAAATGTTAAATTTAACAAAATCTATGATTCAAACAAATGAAGATAATCTTACAATAGCAAAAGAAAAAGAATCAATAAGTGGAGAAGTTTTAGAAACTTATGAAACAGAAGGAAAACTTAATTTTATGAAAGAAAAGTATCTTGAAGAAAAAGATTTAAAACATTCGAGAATTACAACTTTCAAAAGATTTGTTGGAGAAGAACCTACTGGAAATGAATGTAGACCAAAAATGGATTTATCAAATATTCCAAACAATCTTCAAGACTTAGTAGAAAAAGCTGTTTTAAATAATTATGAAATTAAAGAACAAATAGAGAGAATAAAAGCTCAAAGAGAGAAAATTGCTCAAGCTGATTCTAAATTTTTACCAAATTTTAATTTAGAATTGAAAGCTTTGACGGATAATGATTTATCATTAAATGAAAATGGTAGAGAGAATCAAGCTTTTGGAAGAATAAATTTAGCATGGAATTTATTTAATGGAGGAGCTGATAAAGCTATATCTGAGCAAGAAACACTTTTTTTAGCTGAACAAAAACAAAGGCTAGATGCAATTACTAATAAAATAGTTGAAGAAATTAAAGTAAATTTTGAAAGATATCAAAAAAATAAAGAAAGAATCGATGTTCTAAAAAAATATGTAGTATCTAATGAAAATATTGTTGAGGTTTATAAAAGTGAGTTTGAATCGGGGACTAGAACGTTTGTTGATATTTTAGATGCTCAAACAGTACTTTATGAAGCAAAGAAAAGTTTAATTAATAGAGAGTATGAATTATATAGAAATTATTATGATATTCTAGCTTCTCTTTCAATTTTAAGTGATACTGTTTTATCTCCAAATAATGATGGATGTTCAAATTCAGCAGCATTAGGTAATTTATTTGGTGAGCCACAAAATACTATTACAACAAATGATGAATTAAAGTCTTTATTAGGGGATGTTCCGCAACAAGAACAAGTTGTTGAAAGACCTATGCATTATACGCCTGCACCTGTAGTTCCTAAACAAGAAATTATTAAATCTGAAAATTTTTCAACATTTCAAGAAGCTCCATCTGGATACTATACAATTAATATAACAACAACAGAAGGTATAGATGCTGCAAATGGATTTGTAAGTAGGAATGCTTTAGATAAGAATAATACATACACATATCCTTTTGGACCAGAAATGGCAAGTGCTAAGGTTATATATGGTATATTCAAATCAGTAAAAGATGCAAATGCTGCAATGGATAGTTTACCAGCATCGATTAAAGCGCATAATCCATATATTGATAATATATCAAAACATCAAAAACTTTATGATAAATATCATAAATAATTAGAGGGTATTATTGGAAAATAAAAATCCTAAATCACTTGACAGTGAGACACTTGGAAATTTAAAGGATAGAAGAAAAGTAGATGATCTTTTGGGTTGTCTACTTTTTTTGTCTAAATATCATAATAGGGAAACATCTGCAGAATCTTTAACTTATGGATTACCTATTCATAAAACTTCAATGAATGTTTCTATGTTTCATCAAGCTGCTTCAAGAATTGGTTTTTCAACAAGAGCAGTAAGTAGAGAAAATTTAAAAGATATTACAAAATTAGCTTTACCATCGGTTTTAATATTGAATAAAAATAGAGCTTGTGTTTTATTAAATTATGATTTAAAAAAAGGTGTTGCTCAAGTAATCATTCCAGGTTTAAGTAGTGGAGAAACAGAGATAACTGTGGAAAAGCTTGAATCTGAGTATACAGGTGAAGTAATTATTATTAAGCCAGAATATAATTTTAATAATAGAATAGAAAAAGAAGTTAAAGTTGAAAATCCAAAAGATTGGTTTTGGGGAACTTTAAAAAGAAATACAGGTATTTACAAACAGGTAATTGTAGTTTCTCTTTTTATTAATCTTTTCATTTTAGCTACTCCTTTATTTACAATGAATGTTTATGATAGAGTTCTTCCTAATAATGCAATAGAAACATTATGGGCATTATTCATTGGTATTTCAATTGTAATGTTATTTGATTTAGTTTTAAAAGTTTTAAGAAGTTATTTCCTTGGAATTGCAGGTAAAAGAGCTGATACGATTATGTCAAATAAAATATTTAATCATCTTTTAAATATTAGACTTGATGCAAAACCTGCATCAACAGGACAATTTGTAAGTAGGATTCAATCTTTTGAAAGTGTTAGAGAATTTTTCACAAGTGCTACAATTGCTGCTATTGTAGATTTACCTTTTGTTATTATTTTTATAGCAGTTATATTTTTTATTGGTGGACCATTAGCTTATATTTCGATTGCAACAGCGGTTATTTCGATACTTTTATCTTGGTATTTTCAAAAACCTTTGAAAGAAATTATTGAAAAAAGTGTAAAAGAAGATCAAATAAAGCAGACAACTTTAATTGAAGCAGTTTCTGGATTGGAAATTATAAAAAGTGTGAAAGCTCAAAATAGGATGAAAACACATTGGGTAAACTCTATAAATAAAACTACACATTATTCAGACAAGAGTCATTTTCTATCTCAATCTATAACTTATTTTACTGCTTTTCTATCACAATTCTCAAATATTGCAATTGTTGCTGCTGGGGTATATTTGGCGAAAGAAGGAGAAATTACTATGGGAGCTATAGTGGCTTCTATGATATTAAATGGAAGAGTAATTGCTCCTATTGCACAGCTTGTTGGTATGATTATAAAATTTGATAGAGTAATGTTGTCTTTAAATAATCTTGACGAAGTTATGAGAATGCCTGTTGAAAAAGAGGATAAATTATATATTAGTAGACCAAACTTAAAAGGTGATATTGAATTAAAAGATATTCAATTTTCATATAAAGATCAAAATCATCAAACATTAAAAAATATAAATCTTAAAATAAAACAGGGTGAAAAAGTTGCTATTTTAGGAAAAATTGGTTCAGGAAAATCTACTTTATTGAAGCTAATAATGAATTTATATCAACCAACAAAAGGTTCAGTGTTAATAGATGGTCTTGATACTAGACAAATAGATCCTGTAGATTTAAGACATGCTATGGGAAGTGTTCCTCAAGAACCATTTTTATTTATGGGGACTGTAAAAGATAATCTTACGATTGGTGAACAATATGTTTCAGATGAAGAAATTTTAAGAGTATCAAAAATTGCTGGTCTTGATGAATTTTTAGGAAAGCATGAAGCAGGTTATGACTTACTTGTTGGAGAAAGAGGAGATGGTCTTTCAGGTGGAGAGAGACAATCTATTACTTTAGCAAGAGCTTTAATATCTGATCCAGGAATTATAATTTTAGATGAACCAACTAATTCTATGGATAGGCAAACAGAAAAAGCATTTATAAATAGACTTCAGAATATAGTTACAGATAAAACTTTAATTGTTGTAACTCATAAAACTTCTCTTCTTCAACTTGTTGATAGAGTTATAATTATGGAAAATGGTTCAATAATAGTTGATGGACCAAAAGATGAAGTATTTACAGTAAAAGTGGATTAATATGGAAAATCTAAATAAAGACAATGAAAATAGTAATATTAATGTTATTGAGAATAACGAACATCTAATAGTTATTAAAAATCCAAAATTACCGAAAAAAGAGAATAAAAGTTGGGAATTCTTTTATAAAATTAAAAATAGTATAAAAGCTATTTATGGTTTAGGTGATGATAAATACAATGAAAAAGAGGATTTAGATTTTATTTATACAAATTATTCTCATGCTAATGAAGAAGCTAGTTTAGTTAGTAAAGTTATTTTTACAATTGTTGTTGGTATTTTTGCTATATTTTTAATTTGGGCAACTTTTGCGGAAATAGATGAATTAGCAAGAGGTGGGGGAAAAGTTATTCCTACAGATAAAGTACAAACGGTTCAATCTTTAGATGGAGGAATTATTTCTGAAATATTTATAAAAGAAGGAGATATTGTAAAATTTGATGCTCCTTTAATGAAAATTGATACAACAAGATTTCAAGCAACATTAGAAGAGAGTAGACAAGAATATTTGTCTTTATTAGCTCTTAAAGCTAGATTAGAAAAAGAGGCAACAGTAAATATTGATGAACCATTGCAAGAATTGGTTTTTGATGAAAAAATTTTACAAGATCCATCGAGATATGATTTGAATGAAAAGATGCTTTATGAAAATCGATATAGAGAGTTAAAATCTTCTATTAGTGTTTTAGCAACTCAAGAGAGTCAAAAAATTCAAGAATTAAAAGAGATTGAAAGTACAATTAAAAAACTAAAAGATAATTTAGGTTTCATTGAAGAACAAAAAAAGACTATAAAGCAATTAGTTGAAAGAAAAATTAAATCAAATATTGATTTATTAGATATGGAAAAAGAATATAACCAAACAAAAGGTGATTTATTGACTGCAAATTTATCTATTACTAGATCAAATTTTGCTATTCAAGAAGCTAGAAATAAAATTCAGGAAAGATTAAATACTTTTAGAAGTGAAGCTTCAAATGAATTACAAAAAACAGTTAGTCAGATAAATAGATTTGAAGCTAAGCTTGTAGGGGATAAAGATAAAGTTGATAAAACAACTATTACATCTCCCGTAGATGGAATTGTAAAACAGTTAAACTTTAATACGATAGGAGGAGTTATTCAGCCGGGAGTTGATTTAATTGAAATAGTTCCTTTAAGTGATGCTTTAGTTGTTGAAGCAAAAATTGATCCTAAAGATATTGCGTTTATAAATCCTAGCCAAAAAGCAATTATTAAGATTACTGCGTATGATTTTTCAATTTATGGAGGATTAGAAGGTAAAATTATTGAGATTTCTGCAGATTCAATAATTGATAAAGAATCAAAAGAAGGTAAAAGCTATTATAGAGTTTTAGTAAAAACTGACAAAAATTATTTAGAAAGAAAAGGTAAAAAACTTCCAATTATTCCTGGAATGGTTGCTACTGTTGATATAGTTACAGGTAAAAAAACTATTATGGATTTTATCTTAAAACCTATATTGAAAGTTAAGCAAGATTCACTTCATGAAAGATAATTGTTTATGCAATTATCTTTTTTTATAAAATTATTCAAATAAAAACTTTTTAGAGACTTTTTTTAAATAAAATACATAATATAATTATAAATATCTCAAGGAGAGTATTATGAAATTGACTATAAGAGAAGCAAATGGTTCGAGTAAAGTAGTTGAACTTGTTAAGGATTTAGAAATCGTTGCTAAGAAGGGACAGCAATTTATATTTTCAAATGGATTTTCTAGCTATTCAATGAATTTTAAAGATGATCAAAAGTCTGTAGAATTTCTTTTCAAAATTGATGGGAAAAGTGTAAAAGTAAGTTTAAATGGGATAGTTCCATTTTTAAATGAAAATCAAGATGATATAGAAAATCCAACTTTAGTTCTTATTAATAAAGACTTAAATGACCAAGATGTTAAATCTATAGTTGAAAATAATGCATTTAATGGAAGTGAAATTATAGATAGATTAGAGTCTCTTATTACTAATGGAGTTAAGACATCAAATAATACAGCCTTAGTGACAGATTTTCAATCATTAGTTGAAACTTTAGAAGCAGCAGCAGCTGGAGGAGAGGGACAAGGAACAACAAGAACGAGTGGAGTAAAAGTTGGTTCATCAGATGTCCTTAGTGATTCTTTATTTGGACTGCAAGAGACTGATAGATGGATAAATTTAGAAAGAGGAATTTCATCTCTTCCTGTTGAAACAGGAGAAATAGTTGCTCCCGTGGTGATTGAAAACATACCAGAGGCTGTAATCGTACCAAAAGATCCAAAAGATCCAGATCCACAAGTACCGACAGATCCACAAGATCCAAGTAAACCATTAGATCCACAAGATCCAAGCCTAGGGACAAAAGGTGCAGTAGCAGTTGAGGGTGAAGATTTAGTATTTACTGTAACAGTAACAGATAGTGTAAACCCACAAACATATGACTTTGTAATAAATAATGGAACAGCAGAAGCAGGTAAAGACTTTACAACTAATAATGTATCGTTTACAAATGGTGTAACATATGATCCAGCTACAGGAAAAATAACAGTACCAGCAGGAGTAACAAGCTTTGAAGTAACAGTAAAAACTATTGATGATAAAATAATAGAGGATACAGAGAGTTTAAGTGTAACAGTAGGTAATTCAACAGCAGTTGGATATATTATTGATAATGATAAAGAAGATATAACAGTAGATCCAGATCCAGATCCAAAAGATCCAACTGATCCAAAAGATTTAGACTCAAAAGGTGCAACTGTAACTGAAGGTGAAACAGCTGAATTTAAAGTAAGTTTAACAGAGTCTTCAAAAGATCAAACAGTAACAGTTACTCTAACAGGTGCAACAGCAGAGAAAGGAAAAGATTTCCTAAATCCAAGTGAGACACAAGCTATAGTAATTAAATATGCAGATGGATCAAAAGTAACAGTAAGTCCAAATGCAGATGGTACATATAGTGTAAAAGTACCAGCAGGTGAGACAAACTTTGTAGTAGAAGTAAAAACATATGATGATAAAACAATAGAGAACACAGAAGATTATACGTTAACTGTAAAAGTAGGGAATGTAGATAAAACAGTAACTGGAACAATATTAGATAATGATAAACCAGAGGCTGTAATCGTACCAAAAGATCCAAAAGATCCAGATCCACAAGTACCGACAGATCCACAAGATCCAAGTAAACCATTAGATCCACAAGATCCAAGCCTAGGGACAAAAGGTGCAGTAGCAGTTGAGGGTGAAGATTTAGTATTTACTGTAACAGTAACAGATAGTGTAAACCCACAAACATATGACTTTGTAATAAATAATGGAACAGCAGAAGCAGGTAAAGACTTTACAACTAATAATGTATCGTTTACAAATGGTGTAACATATGATCCAGCTACAGGAAAAATAACAGTACCAGCAGGAGTAACAAGCTTTGAAGTAACAGTAAAAACTATTGATGATAAAATAATAGAGGATACAGAGAGTTTAAGTGTAACAGTAGGTAATTCAACAGCAGTTGGATATATTATTGATAATGATAAAGAAGATATAACAGTAGATCCAGATCCAGATCCAAAAGATCCAACTGATCCAAAAGATTTAGACTCAAAAGGTGCAACTGTAACTGAAGGTGAAACAGCTGAATTTAAAGTAAGTTTAACAGAGTCTTCAAAAGATCAAACAGTAACAGTTACTCTAACAGGTGCAACAGCAGAGAAAGGAAAAGATTTCCTAAATCCAAGTGAGACACAAGCTATAGTAATTAAATATGCAGATGGATCAAAAGTAACAGTAAGTCCAAATGCAGATGGTACATATAGTGTAAAAGTACCAGCAGGTGAGACAAACTTTGTAGTAGAAGTAAAAACATATGATGATAAAACAATAGAGAACACAGAAGATTATACGTTAACTGTAAAAGTAGGGAATGTAGATAAAACAGTAACTGGAACAATATTAGATAATGATAAACCAGAGGCTGTAATCGTACCAAAAGATCCAAAAGATCCAGATCCACAAGTACCGACAGATCCACAAGATCCAAGTAAACCATTAGATCCACAAGATCCAAGCCTAGGGACAAAAGGTGCAGTAGCAGTTGAGGGTGAAGATTTAGTATTTACTGTAACAGTAACAGATAGTGTAAACCCACAAACATATGACTTTGTAATAAATAATGGAACAGCAGAAGCAGGTAAAGACTTTACAACTAATAATGTATCGTTTACAAATGGTGTAACATATGATCCAGCTACAGGAAAAATAACAGTACCAGCAGGAGTAACAAGCTTTGAAGTAACAGTAAAAACTATTGATGATAAAATAATAGAGGATACAGAGAGTTTAAGTGTAACAGTAGGTAATTCAACAGCAGTTGGATATATTATTGATAATGATAAAGAAGATATAACAGTAGATCCAGATCCAGATCCAAAAGATCCAACTGATCCAAAAGATTTAGACTCAAAAGGTGCAACTGTAACTGAAGGTGAAACAGCTGAATTTAAAGTAAGTTTAACAGAGTCTTCAAAAGATCAAACAGTAACAGTTACTCTAACAGGTGCAACAGCAGAGAAAGGAAAAGATTTCCTAAATCCAAGTGAGACACAAGCTATAGTAATTAAATATGCAGATGGATCAAAAGTAACAGTAAGTCCAAATGCAGATGGTACATATAG
This sequence comes from Aliarcobacter cibarius, assembly GCF_013372265.1. Classification (NCBI taxonomy): domain Bacteria; kingdom Pseudomonadati; phylum Campylobacterota; class Epsilonproteobacteria; order Campylobacterales; family Arcobacteraceae; genus Aliarcobacter; species Aliarcobacter cibarius. The sequence goes on along the minus strand of NZ_CP054051.1, from coordinate 2,061,060 downwards.
TGTAAAAGTACCAGCAGGTGAGACAAACTTTGTAGTAGAAGTAAAAACATATGATGATAAAACAATAGAGAACACAGAAGATTATACGTTAACTGTAAAAGTAGGGAATGTAGATAAAACAGTAACTGGAACAATATTAGATAATGATAAACCAGAGGCTGTAATCGTACCAAAAGATCCAAAAGATCCAGATCCACAAGTACCGACAGATCCACAAGATCCAAGTAAACCATTAGATCCACAAGATCCAAGCCTAGGGACAAAAGGTGCAGTAGCAGTTGAGGGTGAAGATTTAGTATTTACTGTAACAGTAACAGATAGTGTAAACCCACAAACATATGACTTTGTAATAAATAATGGAACAGCAGAAGCAGGTAAAGACTTTACAACTAATAATGTATCGTTTACAAATGGTGTAACATATGATCCAGCTACAGGAAAAATAACAGTACCAGCAGGAGTAACAAGCTTTGAAGTAACAGTAAAAACTATTGATGATAAAATAATAGAGGATACAGAGAGTTTAAGTGTAACAGTAGGTAATTCAACAGCAGTTGGATATATTATTGATAATGATAAAGAAGATATAACAGTAGATCCAGATCCAGATCCAAAAGATCCAACTGATCCAAAAGATTTAGACTCAAAAGGTGCAACTGTAACTGAAGGTGAAACAGCTGAATTTAAAGTAAGTTTAACAGAGTCTTCAAAAGATCAAACAGTAACAGTTACTCTAACAGGTGCAACAGCAGAGAAAGGAAAAGATTTCCTAAATCCAAGTGAGACACAAGCTATAGTAATTAAATATGCAGATGGATCAAAAGTAACAGTAAGTCCAAATGCAGATGGTACATATAGTGTAAAAGTACCAGCAGGTGAGACAAACTTTGTAGTAGAAGTAAAAACATATGATGATAAAACAATAGAGAACACAGAAGATTATACGTTAACTGTAAAAGTAGGGAATGTAGATAAAACAGTAACTGGAACAATATTAGATAATGATAAACCAGAGGCTGTAATCGTACCAAAAGATCCAAAAGATCCAGATCCACAAGTACCGACAGATCCACAAGATCCAAGTAAACCATTAGATCCACAAGATCCAAGCCTAGGGACAAAAGGTGCAGTAGCAGTTGAGGGTGAAGATTTAGTATTTACTGTAACAGTAACAGATAGTGTAAACCCACAAACATATGACTTTGTAATAAATAATGGAACAGCAGAAGCAGGTAAAGACTTTACAACTAATAATGTATCGTTTACAAATGGTGTAACATATGATCCAGCTACAGGAAAAATAACAGTACCAGCAGGAGTAACAAGCTTTGAAGTAACAGTAAAAACTATTGATGATAAAATAATAGAGGATACAGAGAGTTTAAGTGTAACAGTAGGTAATTCAACAGCAGTTGGATATATTATTGATAATGATAAAGAAGATATAACAGTAGATCCAGATCCAGATCCAAAAGATCCAACTGATCCAAAAGATTTAGACTCAAAAGGTGCAACTGTAACTGAAGGTGAAACAGCTGAATTTAAAGTAAGTTTAACAGAGTCTTCAAAAGATCAAACAGTAACAGTTACTCTAACAGGTGCAACAGCAGAGAAAGGAAAAGATTTCCTAAATCCAAGTGAGACACAAGCTATAGTAATTAAATATGCAGATGGATCAAAAGTAACAGTAAGTCCAAATGCAGATGGTACATATAGTGTAAAAGTACCAGCAGGTGAGACAAACTTTGTAGTAGAAGTAAAAACATATGATGATAAAACAATAGAGAACACAGAAGATTATACGTTAACTGTAAAAGTAGGGAATGTAGATAAAACAGTAACTGGAACAATATTAGATAATGATAAACCAGAGGCTGTAATCGTACCAAAAGATCCAAAAGATCCAGATCCACAAGTACCGACAGATCCACAAGATCCAAGTAAACCATTAGATCCACAAGATCCAAGCCTAGGGACAAAAGGTGCAGTAGCAGTTGAGGGTGAAGATTTAGTATTTACTGTAACAGTAACAGATAGTGTAAACCCACAAACATATGACTTTGTAATAAATAATGGAACAGCAGAAGCAGGTAAAGACTTTACAACTAATAATGTATCGTTTACAAATGGTGTAACATATGATCCAGCTACAGGAAAAATAACAGTACCAGCAGGAGTAACAAGCTTTGAAGTAACAGTAAAAACTATTGATGATAAAATAATAGAGGATACAGAGAGTTTAAGTGTAACAGTAGGTAATTCAACAGCAGTTGGATATATTATTGATAATGATAAAGAAGATATAACAGTAGATCCAGATCCAGATCCAAAAGATCCAACTGATCCAAAAGATTTAGACTCAAAAGGTGCAACTGTAACTGAAGGTGAAACAGCTGAATTTAAAGTAAGTTTAACAGAGTCTTCAAAAGATCAAACAGTAACAGTTACTCTAACAGGTGCAACAGCAGAGAAAGGAAAAGATTTCCTAAATCCAAGTGAGACACAAGCTATAGTAATTAAATATGCAGATGGATCAAAAGTAACAGTAAGTCCAAATGCAGATGGTACATATAGTGTAAAAGTACCAGCAGGTGAGACAAACTTTGTAGTAGAAGTAAAAACATATGATGATAAAACAATAGAGAACACAGAAGATTATACGTTAACTGTAAAAGTAGGGAATGTAGATAAAACAGTAACTGGAACAATATTAGATAATGATAAACCAGAGGCTGTAATCGTACCAAAAGATCCAAAAGATCCAGATCCACAAGTACCGACAGATCCACAAGATCCAAGTAAACCATTAGATCCACAAGATCCAAGCCTAGGGACAAAAGGTGCAGTAGCAGTTGAGGGTGAAGATTTAGTATTTACTGTAACAGTAACAGATAGTGTAAACCCACAAACATATGACTTTGTAATAAATAATGGAACAGCAGAAGCAGGTAAAGACTTTACAACTAATAATGTATCGTTTACAAATGGTGTAACATATGATCCAGCTACAGGAAAAATAACAGTACCAGCAGGAGTAACAAGCTTTGAAGTAACAGTAAAAACTATTGATGATAAAATAATAGAGGATACAGAGAGTTTAAGTGTAACAGTAGGTAATTCAACAGCAGTTGGATATATTATTGATAATGATAAAGAAGATATAACAGTAGATCCAGATCCAGATCCAAAAGATCCAACTGATCCAAAAGATTTAGACTCAAAAGGTGCAACTGTAACTGAAGGTGAAACAGCTGAATTTAAAGTAAGTTTAACAGAGTCTTCAAAAGATCAAACAGTAACAGTTACTCTAACAGGTGCAACAGCAGAGAAAGGAAAAGATTTCCTAAATCCAAGTGAGACACAAGCTATAGTAATTAAATATGCAGATGGATCAAAAGTAACAGTAAGTCCAAATGCAGATGGTACATATAGTGTAAAAGTACCAGCAGGTGAGACAAACTTTGTAGTAGAAGTAAAAACATATGATGATAAAACAATAGAGAACACAGAAGATTATACGTTAACTGTAAAAGTAGGGAATGTAGATAAAACAGTAACTGGAACAATATTAGATAATGATAAACCAGAGGCTGTAATCGTACCAAAAGATCCAAAAGATCCAGATCCACAAGTACCGACAGATCCACAAGATCCAAGTAAACCATTAGATCCACAAGATCCAAGCCTAGGGACAAAAGGTGCAGTAGCAGTTGAGGGTGAAGATTTAGTATTTACTGTAACAGTAACAGATAGTGTAAACCCACAAACATATGACTTTGTAATAAATAATGGAACAGCAGAAGCAGGTAAAGACTTTACAACTAATAATGTATCGTTTACAAATGGTGTAACATATGATCCAGCTACAGGAAAAATAACAGTACCAGCAGGAGTAACAAGCTTTGAAGTAACAGTAAAAACTATTGATGATAAAATAATAGAGGATACAGAGAGTTTAAGTGTAACAGTAGGTAATTCAACAGCAGTTGGATATATTATTGATAATGATAAAGAAGATATAACAGTAGATCCAGATCCAGATCCAAAAGATCCAACTGATCCAAAAGATTTAGACTCAAAAGGTGCAACTGTAACTGAAGGTGAAACAGCTGAATTTAAAGTAAGTTTAACAGAGTCTTCAAAAGATCAAACAGTAACAGTTACTCTAACAGGTGCAACAGCAGAGAAAGGAAAAGATTTCCTAAATCCAAGTGAGACACAAGCTATAGTAATTAAATATGCAGATGGATCAAAAGTAACAGTAAGTCCAAATGCAGATGGTACATATAGTGTAAAAGTACCAGCAGGTGAGACAAACTTTGTAGTAGAAGTAAAAACATATGATGATAAAACAATAGAGAACACAGAAGATTATACGTTAACTGTAAAAGTAGGGAATGTAGATAAAACAGTAACTGGAACAATATTAGATAATGATAAACCAGAGGCTGTAATCGTACCAAAAGATCCAAAAGATCCAGATCCACAAGTACCGACAGATCCACAAGATCCAAGTAAACCATTAGATCCACAAGATCCAAGCCTAGGGACAAAAGGTGCAGTAGCAGTTGAGGGTGAAGATTTAGTATTTACTGTAACAGTAACAGATAGTGTAAACCCACAAACATATGACTTTGTAATAAATAATGGAACAGCAGAAGCAGGTAAAGACTTTACAACTAATAATGTATCGTTTACAAATGGTGTAACATATGATCCAGCTACAGGAAAAATAACAGTACCAGCAGGAGTAACAAGCTTTGAAGTAACAGTAAAAACTATTGATGATAAAATAATAGAGGATACAGAGAGTTTAAGTGTAACAGTAGGTAATTCAACAGCAGTTGGATATATTATTGATAATGATAAAGAAGATATAACAGTAGATCCAGATCCAGATCCAAAAGATCCAACTGATCCAAAAGATTTAGACTCAAAAGGTGCAACTGTAACTGAAGGTGAAACAGCTGAATTTAAAGTAAGTTTAACAGAGTCTTCAAAAGATCAAACAGTAACAGTTACTCTAACAGGTGCAACAGCAGAGAAAGGAAAAGATTTCCTAAATCCAAGTGAGACACAAGCTATAGTAATTAAATATGCAGATGGATCAAAAGTAACAGTAAGTCCAAATGCAGATGGTACATATAGTGTAAAAGTACCAGCAGGTGAGACAAACTTTGTAGTAGAAGTAAAAACATATGATGATAAAACAATAGAGAACACAGAAGATTATACGTTAACTGTAAAAGTAGGGAATGTAGATAAAACAGTAACTGGAACAATATTAGATAATGATAAACCAGAGGCTGTAATCGTACCAAAAGATCCAAAAGATCCAGATCCACAAGTACCGACAGATCCACAAGATCCAAGTAAACCATTAGATCCACAAGATCCAAGCCTAGGGACAAAAGGTGCAGTAGCAGTTGAGGGTGAAGATTTAGTATTTACTGTAACAGTAACAGATAGTGTAAACCCACAAACATATGACTTTGTAATAAATAATGGAACAGCAGAAGCAGGTAAAGACTTTACAACTAATAATGTATCGTTTACAAATGGTGTAACATATGATCCAGCTACAGGAAAAATAACAGTACCAGCAGGAGTAACAAGCTTTGAAGTAACAGTAAAAACTATTGATGATAAAATAATAGAGGATACAGAGAGTTTAAGTGTAACAGTAGGTAATTCAACAGCAGTTGGATATATTATTGATAATGATAAAGAAGATATAACAGTAGATCCAGATCCAGATCCAAAAGATCCAACTGATCCAAAAGATTTAGACTCAAAAGGTGCAACTGTAACTGAAGGTGAAACAGCTGAATTTAAAGTAAGTTTAACAGAGTCTTCAAAAGATCAAACAGTAACAGTTACTCTAACAGGTGCAACAGCAGAGAAAGGAAAAGATTTCCTAAATCCAAGTGAGACACAAGCTATAGTAATTAAATATGCAGATGGATCAAAAGTAACAGTAAGTCCAAATGCAGATGGTACATATAGTGTAAAAGTACCAGCAGGTGAGACAAACTTTGTAGTAGAAGTAAAAACATATGATGATAAAACAATAGAGAACACAGAAGATTATACGTTAACTGTAAAAGTAGGGAATGTAGATAAAACAGTAACTGGAACAATATTAGATAATGATAAACCAGAGGCTGTAATCGTACCAAAAGATCCAAAAGATCCAGATCCACAAGTACCGACAGATCCACAAGATCCAAGTAAACCATTAGATCCACAAGATCCAAGCCTAGGGACAAAAGGTGCAGTAGCAGTTGAGGGTGAAGATTTAGTATTTACTGTAACAGTAACAGATAGTGTAAACCCACAAACATATGACTTTGTAATAAATAATGGAACAGCAGAAGCAGGTAAAGACTTTACAACTAATAATGTATCGTTTACAAATGGTGTAACATATGATCCAGCTACAGGAAAAATAACAGTACCAGCAGGAGTAACAAGCTTTGAAGTAACAGTAAAAACTATTGATGATAAAATAATAGAGGATACAGAGAGTTTAAGTGTAACAGTAGGTAATTCAACAGCAGTTGGATATATTATTGATAATGATAAAGAAGATATAACAGTAGATCCAGATCCAGATCCAAAAGATCCAACTGATCCAAAAGATTTAGACTCAAAAGGTGCAACTGTAACTGAAGGTGAAACAGCTGAATTTAAAGTAAGTTTAACAGAGTCTTCAAAAGATCAAACAGTAACAGTTACTCTAACAGGTGCAACAGCAGAGAAAGGAAAAGATTTCCTAAATCCAAGTGAGACACAAGCTATAGTAATTAAATATGCAGATGGATCAAAAGTAACAGTAAGTCCAAATGCAGATGGTACATATAGTGTAAAAGTACCAGCAGGTGAGACAAACTTTGTAGTAGAAGTAAAAACATATGATGATAAAACAATAGAGAACACAGAAGATTATACGTTAACTGTAAAAGTAGGGAATGTAGATAAAACAGTAACTGGAACAATATTAGATAATGATAAACCAGAGGCTGTAATCGTACCAAAAGATCCAAAAGATCCAGATCCACAAGTACCGACAGATCCACAAGATCCAAGTAAACCATTAGATCCACAAGATCCAAGCCTAGGGACAAAAGGTGCAGTAGCAGTTGAGGGTGAAGATTTAGTATTTACTGTAACAGTAACAGATAGTGTAAACCCACAAACATATGACTTTGTAATAAATAATGGAACAGCAGAAGCAGGTAAAGACTTTACAACTAATAATGTATCGTTTACAAATGGTGTAACATATGATCCAGCTACAGGAAAAATAACAGTACCAGCAGGAGTAACAAGCTTTGAAGTAACAGTAAAAACTATTGATGATAAAATAATAGAGGATACAGAGAGTTTAAGTGTAACAGTAGGTAATTCAACAGCAGTTGGATATATTATTGATAATGATAAAGAAGATATAACAGTAGATCCAGATCCAGATCCAAAAGATCCAACTGATCCAAAAGATTTAGACTCAAAAGGTGCAACTGTAACTGAAGGTGAAACAGCTGAATTTAAAGTAAGTTTAACAGAGTCTTCAAAAGATCAAACAGTAACAGTTACTCTAACAGGTGCAACAGCAGAGAAAGGAAAAGATTTCCTAAATCCAAGTGAGACACAAGCTATAGTAATTAAATATGCAGATGGATCAAAAGTAACAGTAAGTCCAAATGCAGATGGTACATATAGTGTAAAAGTACCAGCAGGTGAGACAAACTTTGTAGTAGAAGTAAAAACATATGATGATAAAACAATAGAGAACACAGAAGATTATACGTTAACTGTAAAAGTAGGGAATGTAGATAAAACAGTAACTGGAACAATATTAGATAATGATAAACCAGAGGCTGTAATCGTACCAAAAGATCCAAAAGATCCAGATCCACAAGTACCGACAGATCCACAAGATCCAAGTAAACCATTAGATCCACAAGATCCAAGCCTAGGGACAAAAGGTGCAGTAGCAGTTGAGGGTGAAGATTTAGTATTTACTGTAACAGTAACAGATAGTGTAAACCCACAAACATATGACTTTGTAATAAATAATGGAACAGCAGAAGCAGGTAAAGACTTTACAACTAATAATGTATCGTTTACAAATGGTGTAACATATGATCCAGCTACAGGAAAAATAACAGTACCAGCAGGAGTAACAAGCTTTGAAGTAACAGTAAAAACTATTGATGATAAAATAATAGAGGATACAGAGAGTTTAAGTGTAACAGTAGGTAATTCAACAGCAGTTGGATATATTATTGATAATGATTATAAATTAACAACAGATGATAGCTTCTCAACAAAAGAGGATACTTCATACATTATAAATATTAATGACTTTGGTACACCATTAACAATAATAACAAAAGTTAAAATAGTTGAAATACCAACTAATGGACAATTATTATTGAATGGTACGGTAGTTAAAGCAGGACAAGAGATAAATAGAGTTGATATTGACAATGGGAAATTAGTATTTAAACCAAATACAAATACAGATGAAGATGGAAACTTTGAGTTCTTAGTTTATGATGGAACACAATGGGCTACAGTGGAAGCTAAAACTGAAATTATTGTTACAGCGGTTGCTGATACTCCAACGACAAGCATTGATGCAGTAAAACTATCTTCAGGAGAATACACTGTTAAAATTGATGCAGAACTAACAGATACTGATGGAAGTGAGATTTTAACGGTTAAAATTAGTAACGTTCCAAATGGTGCGGAATTAACAAGTACAAAATATGAAGTTACAAAAAACACAGATGGTTCATGGAATGTAAAAGTTCCAGTAGGGGTAACTTCTATATCTGACACTTTAGTTATGAATAATGTACCGAAAGGAACAGATTGGGTAAATTTAAAAATTACAGCAACTGCTACAGAAACAAATGATAATATTGATGGTAAAAATTTTAAAACAGCAGAATCAAGTGATGCTACAGTTTATGGAGTAGGAGAGAATAATCAAGTTTGTATGGAATCATTTAAGTACAATCTTGTAATTACTCTTGATAATTCTGGAAGTATGAATGGTACTCCTATGACTTTAGCAAAAGCTGCTATGGTTAATTTAGTAAATAAATATAGTAATCTAGGTGAAGTTAAAGTTCTACTAAACGTTTTCAATTCATATGGTGAAATTAAAGGAATATGGGTAAATCCATCAGAAGCTATAAATCTAATAAATCAAATTACAGCTGGTGGTGGAACGAATTATGACGATGCAATATTAAAAAATATTAATGTATTAAGTAAAAATCCGGCTCCTTTAGATGGAAAAACTATCTCATATTTTGTAAGTGATGGTAATCCAACATATAAAATGGTTAAAAATTCGAATGGAGAATGGGTAATATCAGGAAATGGTTCAGCCACTGAGTCAGTTACTAAAATAATATCTGATCAATGGAAAAATTTAGATATTGATAAATCATATGCTATAGGTATTGGGACTAATGAATTAAATACTCATTTAAAAAATATTGCAAACGATGTAACTATAATTAGTAATGCTAATCAATTAAGTGATGCTTTAGAAGGAACAGTACAGGAATTAATCTATGAAGGGACTGTTAGCGACAATATTTTTGGAGGAGATCCAAAAGTAAAAATTGACAGTATAATTGTAGATGGTAAAACTTATACAAAAGATACTTTCCCTGCAAATGGAGTAATTACAGGAGATAATAAAATTAAATTAACATTTGATTTTAATACAGGAGACTATAAATATTATGCTAAATCATCTAAATTTAGTGTTGAAAATGTAGGATTTAAAGTAAATGTAAGTGATAATAATGGAGATATGACATCTTTAGATGTAGGATTAAAAGTTTCTGTTATAACTGAAATATATACACCAACAGCTAATATAGATGTAGTCAATACATCAACTATAAATTATCAAAATGCTAGTATAACTTCAAAAGGTTATACAATTGGAGCTTATGATTTAAATGGTGCAAAAGGAGAAATGTCAATAGTTTCTTCATCAAATATATCAGGATTTGGTGTAAAAGGAGCTTCTTCAGGTGATAGTAATGAAATTGGGTATTTAAATGGTAAATCTGAAGAAATAAGAGTTAAGTTTGATAATAAAGTTACAGATGTAAATGTTAAGTTTTCTTGGTTAGCATCTAGTGAAACTGCAAAAATTTCATTCTATAAAAATGGAATTTTAGTTGGAACAGCAATACAAAAAGGTTTAACAGATACTATAGATGGACCATTTAGCTTAAAGCCATCGAATGGTTCATTATTTGATGAAATAAGATTTTCAGCAAATGGAGCAAATGATGATTATTTAGTTAATTCTATAGAGTATAATGAAGTAGTTGTAGACAATAATGGAACTATAGCAGGAGAAGTTTATAATGTTAATTTTGGAGCAGCATTAAAAGATAATTCAGGAGTATTAAGTGTAAAAATCAGTAATGTTCCAGAAGGTGCAAGTTTTGATTTACCAAATATGAAAAATTTAGGAAATGGTGTTTGGGAGGTTGAAATTCCAGCAGGTTCTAAAGCAATTGATTATAGTAATGTAAAAATGATAGTTCCAGCAGGTACAAATTATGTAGATTTAAAAATTACGGCAACAGCAAGTTCTGAAGCTCCTTGTAGCTTGAATAAATCAAAAGAAGCAGTAGAAAGTGATGCAACACTTTATGCGTTAAGTGAATCTGAACAAGCTAAAATGAATACATTTAAATATAATTTAATATTAACTATTGATAATTCTGGAAGTATGTCCGGAAACCCAATAACACTTGCTAAAGCAGCAATGGTTAATTTAGTAAATAAATATACTCAATTGGGAGAAGTTAAAGTATTCTTAACTACATTTAGTGATTATGGAGAGATTAAAGGTGCTTGGGTTGATGCAAAAACAGCTATAAATTTAATAAATAGTATTTCTACTAAAAATATGACAAATTATGATGATGCATTATTAAAAATTATTAATAATATTAAACCTGTACCATATAATGAAGGGAAAACGGTTTCTTATTTTGTATCTGATGGGCAACCAAATTATGGAATGAAACAAGATGCTAAAGGTAACTGGATACTAAATACTAATGCTAATAGTGTAAATTCAACGTTATCAAAACAGTTTAAAGAATTAGCTATTGATAAGTCATATGCTATTGGAATTGGAACAAATGCATTAAATACACATTTAAATGCTGTATCTAATGATGTTACAATTATTAGTAATGCTGAACAATTGAGTAAAACGTTAGAAGATACAGTTCAAGAGCTATTAGTTGAAGGAAATTTCCTGGATAATGTTATTGGGGGAGATGAAAAAATTACTGCTGATATTATAACATTTGAAGGAAAACAATATACAAAAGATACATTCCCTAAAGATGGTATTATCTCTGGTACTAATAATATTAAATTAACAGTAGACTTTGATACAGGAGATTATAAATATTATGCCAAATCATCTAAATTTACAGAAGAAATTAAAGTATTTAATGTTGAAGCTAGTGATAATAATGGTGATAAAGTAAAATATGATATTGAAGCTGAAGTAAAAGTTGTAACAGGAAAAGCTGAAAATATCCAAAAATTAACAGGAGAGGATATTGATTTATCTAAAGTTATTACAAAAACAACTGATATTATAGACATGGAAAATGGAAAAACAACAGATAAATTAAAAGTTGATTTTAAAGATATCTTAGATTTAAATGATAAAGAACTTGTAATAAAAGGAGATAAAGGAGATAAAGTTCAATTAAATCTAAATGAATGGGACGTTAAAGCAACTAGCAATGGATATAAAGAATATGTAGGTAAAGGTACAAATTCAACAGTTAAATTATTAATAGATGATGAAATAGATATTACTAACATATAAAATATATAAGTGAGATTTCTCACTTATATAAAAATAGGAAACAAATGAGACAAACTAAGATTGATGATTTTTTAGAGCTAGAAAGAAGAATAAAAGAAGAAGTTGAAAAAAGTAGAGAAAAAGATAAGATATTATTTCAACAAGCTAAATTAGCTTCACTTGGTGAAATGTTAGGAAATATATCACATCAGTGGAGACAACCACTAATGGAGATAAATTCAATTTTTTTACCAATTGAGGGTAAGATTATTCTGGGAAAAAAAGTAGATAATAACGAAATTCTACAAGCTATTGAGAAGTTAAATAGTATTACAAAATTTATGTCAGATACTATAGATGACTTTAGAGACTTTTTTTCAAATGATAAAGAAAAAATTAGATTTAATATTTTAGAACAAATTAATTCAGTTGTTAATATAGTAAGTGCGGGATTAAAAGCACATAGTATTAAATTAGATATCATTCTTAAAAAGAATCCAGAATTATTTGGATACAAAAATGAGTTTTCTCAGGTTTTAATAAATCTTATAAATAATGCAAAAGATGAGTTGATTTCTAGAAAAATTGAAGATCCTTATATTAAAATAACAATTTTTGAAGAAAAAAATAACATTGTTGTAACGATAGAAGATAATGCAGGTGGGATAAAAGTAAGTCCAATTGAGACAATATTTGAGCCATTTTTTACATATCAAAAACATAATGGATCAGGTATTGGTCTTTTTATGTCAAAACTTATTATAGAGAAAAATATGGAAGGAAAATTAAAAGCATCAAATAAAGATGATGGTGCTTTTTTTGAAATAATCATTCCAAAAAATTAAATGAATTCTATTTTTCTTCTTTTATTGGTAAATTTATAAGTGCTGCAAAAATAGCTAATACAATATCTAAGTACCACATCCAAGTAAAATCACCTGTATGATTCATATTTAAACCACCTAAAAATGCTCCTAAAAATCCACCAGTTTCCTGACTTCATCATTCGAGGCACCCAAGTTCAATTTCAATAATATTTTGGATTTTTAGTTGTATTTCATTGAGTTTCAACACTTCAAATTTTTTCTTATGTGTAAGTGGATTTGTATATTCTAACCCATAGATTGTTTTTATCTCTTCGAGTGCTATTTGAACCGATAAGTTTTTATCATGAAGTTTAATAATCCTTTCAAGTTCTTTATAAACTGTATATGCAATAAATGATATTGAAATATGAGCTTCAATTCTATGTTTTAAATAATGATGGATTGGTCTTATTTTTAAATCAGTTTTGGAAATTCTAAATGCTCTTTCTATTTGCCAAAGATTTGAGTAGTTTTCAATTACTTCATTTGGACTAAGTGTTGTATTTGTGATATAACCTTTTAATCCATCCCAAAGAGCATCTTCATTAAATTTATCATAATCAATTGTAACTTCTATTTCATTTTCTAAATGTAGATATTTATTATATCCTCTACTATTGATTTGATCTTTTGTAAGTTTTCCTGATTTAACTCTTTTTTCTAATCTTGCTAATCCTTTTTCTCTATTATATTTATCTTTTTTTGCTCTTTTATCTGTATACGACAATACAAGTATATCATCACTTTTTGCAACTGTTGCAATAGCATTATTTTCATCAAGATTTAAAGATAATATTTTACTTTTTGTAATATGATTTTCATTTTTAATTCTAGCACCTAAGATATATTTATAGTTATGAGCTTTTAATTGTTCTATATTGTTTTTAGATAATAATCCAGAATCAGCTATTACAATTGGTTTTTGTAAATTAAATTTCTTTTCAAATTTTTGAAGTATTGGTATAAAGGTATTTCCTTCATAGCTATTCCCCTCATAAATATCATAACCTATTGGATAACCTTGTTCTCCAACTAACAGTCCAAGCATTATTTGTGGAGATTGAAATTTACCATCTTTACTAAATCCAATTCTTCTTAAATCATCCTCATCTTCACTTTCAAAGTAAAGTGTTGTAACATCGTAAAATAAAACAGTAATTTTACCTAATATTTTTTTTGTGTGATTAAATGCAACTTCTTCAATCTCTTCTTTGTATTTTAAATGAAATTTATCCATAAATCTATAAATTTTCATAATATCCATATCTATATTTCTATAACGTTTTAGATACTCAATAACTTTTAATTTACTTCCTGGATTTATTAATCTTGTTATTACAAGATGTTTTAAAAGTTCATCATCTACGATATTACTGAATCCTATATAATCAAATAATCTTGCGATAATTAATTCAGGACCAATACAAACAATACTATTTGTTGATAAGTTTTTAACAAAGATATCTATTATATTTTCACTATTATCATTTGGAAATAAATCTAATAAAGGTTGTTTAGTTAGTTGTGGAATAAGTTTTAATCCCTCTTGATATAAAACTTCAATTTCATCAATATCTTTAGATGAACCAATAGTTTGCACTATTTTATTGTTTCTTCCAATTTTTTCTATTATTTGAACACTTACACTACCACTTGCATTTCTTTTTTTACGAATAAACATACAATATTATACAGTGGGTCACCCAAGTTGAAAATTAAAATCCCTTAATGATGGGCTTTATAAAGTGTTTATTAGGTGCTTTCTCAAAAAGTGATGAAGTCAGGAGAAAAATATGGAAGGAAAATTAAAAGCATCAAATAAAGATGATGGTGCTTTTTTTGAAATAATCATTCCAAAAAATTAAATGAATTCTATTTTTCTTCTTTTATTGGTAAATTTATAAGTGCTGCAAAAATAGCTAATACAATATCTAAGTACCACATCCAAGTAAAATCACCTGTATGATTCATATTTAAACCACCTAAAAATGCTCCTAAAAATCCACCAGTTTGATGGCTTAAAAGTGTTAATCCAAAAAGAGTACCTAGATATTTTGTACCAAAAAGTTTAGCTACTATTCCAGCTGTTGGAGGAACCGTTGCAAGCCAAGTAAATCCTAAAGATATTGCAAAAATATAAAATGTAAGTTCAGTTTTTGGAGCTAACATATAAGCAATTATCATTAAAGCTCTACTTGCATACATTACAGTTAAAATGTACTTCATTTTATATTTAGTTCCTAAATATCCTGCATATAAACTTCCAAAAATATTAAAAAAACCAATCAAGGCTAAAGAAAATGCTGAAACACTAGCGCTATGTCCACAAAGTGCAACTTCCCCTGGAAGATGCGTAGATAAAAAAGCAACATGAAAGCCACAAGTAAAAAATCCTAAATGTAGACAAATATAGCTTTTGTCTTTTAGTGCAATATATATTTGATTTTTTAATTTTAATTCATCTTCAGGATTATCTATTTTTATTTGTTCTTTTTTGTTTTGTGAAGTTAATGTTTTTGCAAGGGGAATAGTAAGAAGAGTTGAAAGCGCAAGAGTAATCATAGCCCAAATCCAACCTAAACCATTTATTACTACTTGTGTAATTGGAGCAAAAATAAATTGACCAAATGAACCACCTGCATTTATAAAACCACTTGCAAAAGATCTTTTATTTGCAGGTAAATTTTTTGCAGTTGCTCCAATTAAAATAGAAAAACTTCCAGCAGCAGCACCAGCTGAACATAAAATTCCAAGAGTTAGCATCAAAGTGAAATCAGTGTTTGCAAAAGGTACAAGAACAAGACCTAAAGACATTACAATAGCACCTAAAACTAGAACTCCAAAAGATCCTCTTTTATCAGCAACTGCTCCAAAAAGAGGTTGAATAAATCCCCAAACTAGTTGACCAATTGCCAATGCAAAACTGATAGATACAATATCAAGAGAAGTTGAATTATCTATAGGTTCTACAAAAAGTCCTAAACTTTGTCGTACACCCATAGTAATTGCTAAAATTAAAGAAGCAGCAATTATAGTTATCCAAATTTTTTTTGCATCATTTTGCATTGTATCTCCAAGCTTATTTTTGTACTTTATTTTGATTAATATTATAAAAGTTGTTTATATTGAGATTTATTTGAAATATTAAAAGCTAAATAGTAAAAAAAAAGCTGTTAAATGACACTTAAAGAAAATGATGACATTTAAATATAAAAAAAGTATTAAACATAGTTTGGATATAATCATTTAAATTTAAAAAATCAAATTCTTTCAATTTAGGATAATCATGTCAAAACAATTATTACAAAAACAAGCAGATACAATCAGATTTTTAGCTGCTGATATGGTACAAAGAGCAAATTCAGGGCATCCAGGAGCACCTATGGGAATGGCTGATATTGCAACAGTGTTAAGTAAACATTTAAATATAAATCCAGCAGATGAAAAATGGATAAATAGAGATAGATTAGTATTCTCTGGGGGTCATGCAACGGGACTTGTATATTCACTATTACATTTATGGGGATTTGATGTTTCTATAAATGACTTAAAAAATTTTAGACAATTAAATTCAAAAACTCCAGGACATCCAGAATATGGACATACTCATGGAATTGAGATTACAACTGGGCCTTTAGGTCAAGGAATTGCAAATGCAGTTGGATTTGCAATGGCAGGAAAATATGCTCAAAATATTCTTGGAAAAGATGTAATAAATCATAAAGTTTATTGTTTATGTGGGGATGGAGATTTACAAGAAGGAATTTCTTATGAAGCAACTGCAACAGCAGGACATTTAAAACTTGATAATCTTGTAATAATTTATGATTCAAATAATATTACTATTGAAGGTGATACAAGTATTGCTTGGAGTGAAAATGTTAAAAAAAGATTCCAAGCTATTGATTTTGAAGTAATTGAAATAGATGGACACAATTTTGAACAAATTGATAAAGCTTTAGTATCTGCAAAATCTTCAACTCAACCTGTTTTAATTATTGCAAAAACAGTTATTGCAAAAGGTGCAGTTGAAATGGAAGGAAGTCATCATTCACATGGAGCACCTCTTGGAGTTGAAGAGATAAAACAAGCAAAAATCAAAGCTGGATTTAATCCTAATGAAGAATTTTTTGTTGCTGCTGATGTAAAAGGTGCCTTTGATAAATTAATAGTTGGTTCAACTGCTCAAAATGAGTGGACTGAATCTTTAAGTTCTGAAGTAAAACAAAGAATAGAAGAATTAAAAAATCCAGATTTTGACAAAATAATATATCCTACTTTTGAAGCAGATACAAGTGTTGCTACAAGAGATTCAAACCATAAAATACTAAATGCAATTGCAACAGCAATTCCAGGATTCTTGGGTGGAAGTGCAGATTTAGCACCATCAAATAAAACTGAGTTAAAAGGAATGGGTGATTTCCCAAATGGAAGAAATATTCACTTTGGAATAAAAGAACATGCTATGGCAGCTATTACAAATGCGATGAATTTATATGGATTATTTAGAGTTTATAGCGCAACATTTTTTGTATTTAGTGATTATTTAAAACCAAGTGCAAGAATTGCAGCTTTAGCAAATATTCCACAACATTTTATTTGGACACATGATTCTATTGGAGTTGGAGAAGATGGACCAACTCACCAACCAATTGAACATTTATCTCAATTTAGAGCGCTACCAAATTTCTATACTTTTAGACCAGCAGATGCTACTGAAAATGTTGATTCATGGAAAGTTGCTTTAAAAATGAAGGCTCCAACAGCATTTGTTTGTTCAAGACAAGGTTTAAAAGTTTTAAAAGATGAGAAAGCCTATGGAGATGTTTCAAATGGTGGTTACTTATTAAAACAAAGAGAAAATGCAAATATTACAATAATGGCAAGTGGTAGTGAAGTAATGCTTGCTCTTCAAACAGCTTGTGCTTTAGAAAAAGAAGGAATTATTGCAAATATAGTTTCTGTTCCTTGTTTTGATTTATTAGTTGAACAAAGTGAAGATTATATCAATAAAATTGTTGATCCAAAAACAAAAGTTTATGCAGTTGAGGCTTCAAGAGCTTTAGAATACTATAAATTTGCAGATGTTGTATTTGGAATGGATACATTTGGTGCAAGCGGACCTGCTGATAAATTATTTGAGGAATTTGGATTTACTATAGATAAATTAAAAGAAAAAATAGTAGCTGATTTCAAAAAATAAATAATAAGCAAAGATAAGACTTTTTATCTTTGCTTTTCTACAAAAACTTATATAAAACTTCCATTCTTAAAAGGAATAATTTTGAAAGAATCTTTATTTGTGTATGGTACTTTGATGCCAAATTGTCCAAATGCTTTTGTTTTAGAAAATATTGTTGGAAAATTTGTAAAAGCTAGAGTAAAAGGTAAATTAATAGATGCTGGATGGAGTGCTAGTATGGGATATCCAGGAATTAGATTAGATGCAGGAAATGATACTATTCATGGATTTTTATTTTATTCAGACAATTTGATTAATCACTGGGATAATCTTGATAAATTTGAAGGTGAAGAGTTTGAAAGAAAAGAAGTTGTTGTAGAAAGATTTGATGAGATGGAAGTTCAAACTTATATTTATGTGTTAAAAGATGAAATAGTTTTAATGCATGATGAAAATAGATAATTTTCAATTCTAATATATCAAGATATCTTGATATATTAGAATAATTTTGATAATATTCTTTTAATTTAGAAAAGGATATAAAAATGGGCAAAAAAGTTTTGATTTTATGCACAGGAAATTCTTGTAGAAGTATTATTGCTGAAGCACTTATAAATGCAAAGTTAGATGGAATTAGTGCAGATAGCTCTGGAGTAAGAGCTAGTGGAAGAGTAAATCCAAATGCTAAAAAGCTTTTAGAAGATAAAGGTATTTGGAAAGAAGAGTATCATTCTAAAACTATTGATAAAGTAATAGATAATGAGTATGATTTAGTAGTTACAGTTTGTGACCATGCAAACGAGACTTGTCCAATGTTTCCCAAAGCAGTAAAAGTAATTCATGTTGGATTTGAAGATCCTGATGGAAAAGATTTTGAAACATTTGAAGCTACATATAATAAGATAGAAAAAATTTTACTTCCAAAAGTTGTTAAGGCTTTAAAATAATATTATAAAGGAAAAAATAGTGAAAACTTTAAAAATATATGATCCTGCAATGTGTTGTCCTACTGGAGTTTGTGGAACAAGTGTTGATACAAAATTAATACAATTATCGAATTTTATAAACTCATTAGATAAAAGTATGTTTGAAGTAAAAAGATTTGGATTAAGTACAAATCCACAAGAGTATGTAACAAATAGTGAAGTATCAAAATTGCTAAATACTGAAGGTGTTGAAGTATTACCTTTAATTTTTTTAGATGATGAACTATTGTTTAAGGGTGATTATCCAACTGTTTCTGAACTTAGTTCTAAAATGGGTTTAGCCTCTTTTGTGGCAAAGTTTTAATATGAAAGATTTAATTAAAAAAATACCACAATTTCTATTTTTTACCGGAAAAGGTGGAGTTGGTAAAACTTCAATGTCTTGTGCAATAAGTGTTACATTAGCAAAAGAAGGTAAAAAAGTTTTACTTATTTCAACAGACCCTGCTTCAAATTTAGATGAAGTTTTAGACACGAAACTAAACTCTACTCCAACAAAAGTAAATGGTTTAGAAAATCTATATGCTATGAATATTAATCCAGTTGTAGCAGCATATGAATATAAAGAAAAAATGGTATCACCTTTTAGAGGAGTTTTACCACAAGCTGCAATTGATCAAATGGAAGAGCAATTAAGTGGAGCTTGTACAGTAGAAATTGCAGGGTTTAATGAATTCTCAAAATACGTAGGTGATATTGATATCTCAAAACAATATGATCATATAATACTTGATACTGCACCAACAGGGCATACTTTAAGACTTTTAAAACTTCCTAGTGCTTGGAATACATTTATTGAAGATAATGATACAGGAACTTCTTGCTTAGGTGCAGTTTCAGGACTAAAAGAAAATAAAAAACTTTATGAAAATGTAGTTGAAAATTTAAAAAACAAAAATAAAACACTTTTAATTTTAGTATCAAGGGCTGAAAAACTCTCACTTATTGAAGCATCAAGAGCTTCAAAAGAGTTAGCTTCTCAAGGAATCAAAAATCAACATCTAATAATAAATGGATTATTTGAATCAGATGATGAAGATGAAATAGCAAAAAGTTTTGAAAATATTTCTAAAACAGCATTAGAAAATGTTGATGAGACTATTAGCTCTTTAGATAAAACAGTTATTAGATTTTATCCAAATGGTGCAGTAGGACTAGTGAGTTTAGAAAATATAATTAATGCTTCAAAACCAAAACATATAGAAGGAGTTGAAGATAAACTAAGAAAACTGAAAGCCGATGTTTTAAAAAATATTTGTTCTTGGGATAGCTTAATAGACGATTTTGAAAAAGATAAAAATGGTCTAATAATGACTATGGGAAAAGGTGGTGTTGGAAAGACAACTATTGCTTCAGATATTGCATTTGAATTAGTAAAAAGAGGTCATAAAGTAATACTTTCAACAACAGATCCAGCTTCACATTTAGAGTATATCTCAAAATCAAATGAAAATTTAACTATTGAAAAAATAGATCCAAAAGTTGAAACTCAAAAACATATAGATGAAGTAATAGCTTTGAATGAAGGAAAAATATCAGCTCAAGATATGGAGCTGTTAAAAGAAGAGTTAACAACTCCTTGTATAGAAGAAATTGCTGTATTTAAAGCTTTTGCAAAAACTGTTTCAAAAGCAAAAGATAGTTATGTAGTTTTAGATACTGCACCAACTGGGCATACTTTGCTTTTACTTGATGCTTCACAAGCTTATCATAAAGAAGTATTAAAAAATCAAAATCAAACTATGGAAAAAGAGTTAGTTGAACTTTTACCTTTGATAAAAGATGAAAAATATACAAAAATTTTACTAGTAACCCTTCCAGAAGCAACTCCAACGCATGAAGCAAAAGATTTACAAGAAGATTTAAAAAGAGCTGGAATTAAACCTTATTCTTGGGTTATAAATAGAAGTTTTGCATTGACAAATAGCTCAAATAATCTTCTTTGTCAAAAATCATTAAATGAGATAGAATATATTAATGAAATAAAAAATAGTTTGAGTTCTAAGACTTTGATAAAGCCTTGGACTCTAAAACAAAATTTTTAAGAGGATGAATGGATAATTTTTTACAAACAATAGGTGCTATAAATGATGAAACAAGAGTTAAAATATTAAACTTTATTAACATACATAATGAAGTTTGTGTTTGTGATATTGAAAGCTCTTTTTCAATGATACAATCAAGAGTATCAAGACATCTTAAAATTTTAAAGGATGCCGGATTTTTAAAAGTAGATAGAAGAGGACGATGGGCTTATTATAGTATTAGAACACCTCTAGATGTTTTTAGACAATCAATTTTAAAAGAGATAAGCTATTTGGGATTAGATACTCCAATTTCAAAAAAAGAGTGTGATTTATGATTGTTGCTAGTTTGATATTTCTTTTAACTTTAACATTAGTAATAGTTCAACCAAAAAATATTCAAATTGGAACAAGTGCTATTTTTGGAGCTTGTATTGCACTTATATTTGGTGTTGTAAATTTTAATGATGTTTGGGATGTTTCAAATATAGTTTGGGATGCTACACTAGCATTTATAGGGATTATTATTTTATCTATGGTGTTAGATGAAATAGGTTTCTTTGAGTGGGCTGCTCTTAAAATGGCAAAATTTTCAAATGGAAATGGAATAAAAATGTTTATTTATTCTATTTTATTAGGGGCTTTTGTGTCAGCTCTTTTTGCAAATGATGGAGCAGCACTTATATTGACTCCCATATTATTAGCAAAAATGAGAATCTTGCAATTAAACCTAAAAACAATAATTGCATTTTTGCTTGCAGGTGGATTTATAAGTGATAGTGCATCGTTACCTTTTGTATTTTCAAATCTTACAAATATAGTAACTGCTAATTATTTTAGTATCGGTTTTGCACAATATTTCCTTGATATGATAATTCCATTTATTGTAAGTGTTGTTATTTCGACAATTTTTTTATGGATTATTTTGAGAAAAGATATTCCAAAAACTGTTGATATTAGTTTGTTAAAAGAACCAAAAAGTGTTATAAAAAATATGAAATTGTTCTATTTTTCTTGGGTGTTTTTAGTTTTACTTTTAGGAGCATATTTTTTAGGTGATGCTTATGATTTACCTATTTCAATTTTTGCATTAGGTGGAGCAATTGTATTTTTAATTATTGCAACTGTTTCAAAATCTGTGGAACCTGTAAAAATTATAAAAGATGCACCTTGGCAGGTTGTTTGGTTTAGTATAGGTTTATACATTGTAGTTTATGGTCTAAAAAATGCTGGACTTACAGATTATTTGACAATAATTTTAAAAGATTTAGCACTTCAAGGAAATACTATAGCAGTTTTAGGAACAGGCTTTATAGCCGCATTTTTAAGTGCAATTATGAATAATATGCCAACAGTTATGATTATGGATATAGCTTTAGGAGATATTGGAAATCAAGCTATGATTTATGC
The DNA here is from genome assembly GCF_013372265.1 of Aliarcobacter cibarius. Taxonomy (NCBI): domain Bacteria; kingdom Pseudomonadati; phylum Campylobacterota; class Epsilonproteobacteria; order Campylobacterales; family Arcobacteraceae; genus Aliarcobacter; species Aliarcobacter cibarius. The sequence goes on along the minus strand of NZ_CP054051.1, from coordinate 2,038,711 downwards.
AAATATTATTGGTTGTAACCTTGGACCAAAAATGACACCATTTGGTAGCCTTGCTACGTTATTATGGTTACATGTACTGGCCAAAAAAGGTGTTAAGATATCATTTATAAAATATAGTAAATTTGGTTTAATAATAACACCACCTGTACTATTTATAGTTCTTTTAGCAGTTTAATTTTATTTTAGGAGAGAAAATATGAAAACAAAAGTTTTATTTGTATGTAGTGCAAATACAACAAGAAGTCAAATGGCCGAAGCTTTACTTAGAAAGTATGGAGGAGAAGATTTTGAAGTAGATAGTGCTGGAATAAATCCAGGAGTATTAAATCCTTTGGCTGTTGAAGTTATACTTGAAGATGAAAATATGGATATCTCTTCATATCAAACAAACAAAGTAATGGATTATTACAAAGAAGGAAGACATTATCACTATGTAATAACTGTTTGTGATGATGCTTCAAATGAACCTTGTCCAGTTTTTCCAAGCCTTGATGGAGTATTACATTGGAATATTACAAGCCCTGCATCTGATGGATCAATTGATAGAAAAAAAGCAAAAATAAGAGTTTCAAAAGATGAGCTAAAAGAAAATATTCTAAAATTTATTAGTTTAGTAAAAAATCAGCATATTAAAAATGGATTCCCAGAATCTTGGCGTTTAAATAAATAATAAAAATATATAAAAGGTTTAATCATGTTTGGATGGTGGGACAGCTTAAGTGCTAAATTTGTATTCGATATATTAGGACTTGTAAAAGGTACACAACTTGGTGATGCTGTTCATTTTTTTATATTTGATACAGTAAAAATATTCATATTGTTAATAAGTATAATATACTTTATTACATTTATACAAAGTTATTTCCCATTGGAAAAAATAAGAGTTTATTTAAGTGGAAAAAGCAAAATTGTAGGACATGTTTTAGCTGGAGTATTTGGAATTATAACTCCATTTTGTTCTTGTAGTGCAATACCTCTTTTCTTAGGATTTTTACAAGCTAGAATTCCTTTAGGAGTTGCTTTTACATATTTAGTTTCTGCACCACTTAGTGACCCAGTTGTATTTGCTTTATTAGCTTCAATATTTGGATTTAAAGTAGCAATACTTTATGTACTTTTTGGAGTAATTATATCAATTATAGCAGGACTTATTATTGGTTTTATGAAGATGGAAAAAGAAGTTTTAATCGAAGTTAAACCTCTTGATAACATAACTTATACAGATGATAAGACTTTATTTAAACATAGAGCTAAAGAGTCATGGTATTACTCTGTTGATATATTCAAAAAAATATATTTATATATAATAATTGGAGTAGGTGTTGGTGCATTTATTCATGGGTTTATTCCTGCTGATTTTATTGCAAAATACGCAGGTGGAGATGTTTGGTACGCTCCAATAATAGCAGTTCTTGCTGGAATTCCTATGTATTCAAATGAATTAGGGGTTTTACCTATAATTGAAGTATTAACTCAAAAAGGTGTTTTAATAGGAACAGCAATATCATTTATGATGGCAGTAGTTGCTCTTAGTTTACCTGAAGCTATGATTTTAAAAAGAATATTATCTATAAAATTAATAGCAATATTTTTTAGTATAGTAGGTTTTGCAATACTAATTGTTGGATATTTATTAAATTATTTAGTAGGATAAAAAAATGAAAATAGAAATTTTAGGAACAGGTTGTAGTAAGTGTAAAGCACTAGAAGAGGCTACAAGAAAAGCAGTTGCTCAAATTGGTGGATTTCATGAAATAGTAAAAGTTGAAGATATGATAGAAATTATGAATTATCAAATTATGAGTACTCCAGCACTTGTTGTAGATGGTGAAGTTAAATCAGCTGGAAAATTACTAAGTGTTGATGATATTGTAAAAATTTTATCAAAATAGAAACATGTCAAATTTAATAGATATATTTTATAGATTTTTACTCTTGGGCTTAGTTAGTTTTGGTGGACCAATAGCTCATATAGCTTACTTTAGAAAAACTTTTGTAGATAAACTAAAATGGCTTGATGATGAGAGTTACACAAAAATTGTAGTTCTTAGTCAATTCTTACCAGGACCTAGCTCTTCACAAGTTGGATTTACAATAGGTCTAAGAAGAGGTGGTATTTGGGGAGCAATTTTGGCTTTTATAGCTTTTACTCTTCCCTCATTTATTTTTTTATATCTTATTTGGTACTTTGGAATTTTAAAAAATGATAGTATTTATGTAAATAGTGTAATATATGCTTTAAAACTTTTTGCAGTGGTTGTGGTGCTTGATGCAACTTTAAGTATGTTTAAAAGTTTTTGTAAAGATAAAATTACGATAACTATTTTCTTTTTAGCATCTATTTTACTTATATTTTTTAGTTCAGTATTTAATCAAATCTTTGTTTTATTTTTATGTGTAATTTTTGGTTTTTTATTTATTAAAAGTGAAATAAAAACGAAAGAAAAAATTGTTTCTCCAAATTTTTTAATTTTATCAATATTTTTAGCTCTTTTATTTTTAGCATTTAGCTATGAGTTTAAAAATGAATTATTAAATCTATTTTTTGATTTCTATAAAAGTGGTAGTTTAGTTTTTGGTGGAGGACATGTTGTTTTACCATTATTGCAAGAGAGCTTAGGTGAAAAAGTAATTAATGACACATTTTTAGTTGCTTACTCATTAGCTCAAACAGTTAGTGGACCAATGTTTACAATAGCAACTTACTTAGGCGCTGATATTATAAAAGAGAGTCCATTTTTAGGGGCAATTATTGCAACTTTTGGGATATTTCTTGGAGGTTTCTTACTAATACTGTCATTTTATAAAAGTTTTGAAAGCTTTTCAAAAAATGAAAAACTATCAAGAGTTATAAAAGCAATAAATGCTGGTGTTGTTGCTCTTTTATTTGCAACATTGATAAATACAATAATACCAAGTGCTATATATTCTATATTTGATGCAGTGTTAGTTTTAATTGGATTTGTTTTAGTTAGATATTTAAAAGTTAATATTTTTTATATTATTTTAGGATTTATATTTATATTTTCAATAAAAGCACTTTTTTCTTAGAATTAGCTAAGTCAATGAGTTTTAATAACTCATTGAACCAGCATTTAATAAACCAATCGCAATTGATAAAAATGCCATTAAAATTCCGACAGGAATTATACCCTCAACAATTTTTGATTTAAAAGAGTATTTTCCATTTAATCTAGTAACTATAAATGCAAATATTAATTGAATTAAAATTGCAATTATTCCCCAAATAGCAAAATCTATATAAGAAACAGAGTGAACTAAAGCACTATATAAAGGAATTGAAACTCCAATAATTGCTCCTCCAAATCCTAATGCTGCTGCAATGTTATTACCTTCGAAAATTAAATTATAATCATCATAAGGTGTAACAATGGCATATAAATAAAGAAACGCAACTACAAGTATAACTGCTGTAATAAAAAATCCTAAGAAACTCAAGAATAAGCTAATTTCCATACAATCTATCCTTTTTTTATTTTATTTTATCTAAAAAATTCTATGCTTTATTTGAAATCAAATTTTTAAAATTAAATAAACTTTAATAATTAATATATTATGATACTCATTATCAATAATAGGAAAGATAAAATGTGTAGTAATATATTTTTAAATAGTAAGTTAAATCAAAAAAATTCTTCAACAATATTTACGGAATTAATAGAAAATAATAGTTGGGATATTTTAATAAAAATGTTTTCTTTAAGAATTTTAGATGTAAACACTCGAGATTGTAAAGGAAGAAATGCTTTATACTGGGCTATGTTAAAAAATAAAGCAGATGTAATTAAAATATTAATTGATTTAAATATAGATCAATTTGTAAGTCCAAATCTTTTAGCTATGAATTTTGCAGTTTATCTTGACAATGTAAAAGTTTTAAGATGTTTAAAAAATTGTGGTTTAGATTTAGATGTTATAGATGAGGTAAACACAACACCACTTATTTATGCAATTTTATATAAGAAATCAAATAGTATAAAATTTTTATTAAGCAATGGAGCAGATGTAAATCACGAAGATTTTATGGGGAATTGTCCAAAAAATTTAATATAAAATCAATGAATATTATTCATTGATTTTATAAAGAGGTTATTAACCAATAGTACTTTTGATTTTATCTGGATTATCAAGAGCATACTTGAATTTTTCCATATCAATCTTTTTGTCCCAAACACCAACAACAACTGCTGCTACTGCATTTCCACAAAGATTTCCAACTGCTCTAATTTCACTCATGAATTTATCAACTCCAAGTAAAACAGCAACTGTAACCATAGGAATTGCTCCACCCATAGCACCAAGTGTTCCAGCAAGAACTATAAATCCTGAACCTGTAACCCCTACTGCACCTTTTGAAGTAACCATTAAGATTAAAATAATAAATAATTGTTGCTCAATTGTAAGAGGAATATTAAATGCTTGCGATAAGAATATAATTGATAAAGCAAGATAGATATTTGTACAATCAAGATTAAATGAGTATCCTGTAGGTAAAACTAATCCTGTAACTGATTTATTTACTCCAGCATTTTCTAATCTTCTCATTAAAGGAGCAAGTGCAGATTCACTTGAAGATGTAGCAAATACTATTAAAACTTCTTTTTTTATGTATCTCATAAACTTAAAAATATTAATTTTAAATACAGCAGTAATTAATCCAAGAATAACAAATATAAATGCTAAAACAGATACAAGCATAACACCTAAAAGACTAGCCATATTAATTAAAGAATCTATTCCAAATTTACCAATTAAAAATGACATTGCAGAAAAACTTGCAATTGGAGAAAACCACATAATAAAGATTAATATTTTAAAGAAGAAGTTTTGAGCAACTTCAACAGGTTTTAGAATTTTTGGTCTATATTTTCCACCAAAGATAGATATTAAAATAGCTATAGTTAAAGCCATAACTAAAACTTGAAGAGTTTGACCATTTAAAAATGGAGTAATAGGATCTGTTGGAATAGCATTTTTTAGGATTTCCCAAATGTCTCCAACTTTATTTGGATCTACACTAGTATATTTCTCAACACTTTTTGTATCTAGTGCAGCAACATCCAAGTTCATCCCATCTCCTGGTCTAAACCAGTTACCAAAAATAACACCAATTGCTAAAGCAAAAGTACTAACTATTTCAAAGTAAATGAAGGCTTTAAAACCTAAACTACCTAACTCTTTTAAATTTTCTAAACTCACAATTCCATAAATAATTGTAAGAAATATAATTGGTCCAACTAACCATTTTAGTATTTTAATAAACCAATCAATTCCAGGTTTAGCTTCAATTCCTAAAGCAGGATTGACATAACCAACTATAATCCCAGCGATTATCCCAAAGATAACCCAAAAGGCTAGACTTTTTAACGTATAGTCTACCCAAGTTCTTGTTTTTATTGATTCTTCCAAAGTTTGCGTCCTTTTTTTTGAATAAGAGAAAATTATATCGAAAAAAGGTTAAATATTATTTACTGTTTAAAATTTATTACAATATTTTATTTAGCTTTAAGTATAATTCATGATATTTATATTTATAAACAAGGTAAAAAAATGCAGAAAATAACGGATATTTTTGTGATAAAAATGGCATTTTTATTTGTGGTTTTTTGCAATGCATTTGTTGATGTAACACATAAAGTTTTATTACAAAATATTGCTTTTAAAGTATTTGATGGTTCTACTCAAGTTATTTGGATATCTATTATAAATGCATTAATAATTATTCCATTTCTTCTTTTGTTTACTTTTAGTGGATATTTAAGTGATAAGTACAATAAAAGAGATATTTTAATTTATGGTGCACTTTCTTCTTTATTATTATCAACTTTAGTAATTTTTGCTTATAGTACAAATAATTTCTACTTTGCTATGTTTACTCTATTTCTATTGGCTGTTCAAAGTGCAATTTATAGTCCTGCAAAATTTGGAATAATTATGGATATATATGGGAAAAAATATCTATCAAGAGGAAATGCAGCACTTCAATCTATATCAATTATTGCAATATTATTTGCAATAGGTACAGCTTCTTATTTTTTTGAAAGTTTTTATATTTCAAACAATCTTCATCTTTTGCAGAGTAAAGAAGAGCTTATGGAAGCAATTAAACCTCTTACATACTATATATTATTTGTTGCATTTTTAGAGATGTTTGTTTCATTTGTATTTTTAAGAAGAGTGGTGACTACTTATAATTCAAATAGTAATCTCGTTTTAAATAAAAAGGCTCTCTTTCAAGGGAAACTTTTAATTGAAAATATAAAGCTTATAAAAGAAAAAGATGTAATATTTTTAAGTGTAATTGGATTGTCTGTTTTTTGGGGAGTTTCTCAGGCAACAATGGCAGTTTTCCCATCTTATGCAAAGATGTACTTACATATTGATAATACATTTATTATAAATGGAGTAATTGCAGCCTCAGGTATTGGAATAGCAATGGGCTCAATATTATATGCAAAAATTTCAAGACATTATATTGAATTAGGAACTATTCCTTTAGCTGCTTTTGGGATGGCATTAACACTTTATATTTCAACAGTAGTTAATACTCCTTTTATGCTAGCTTTAAATTTCTTATTTTTCGGATTATTTGGAGGTTTGTTTATTGTTCCTCTGAATTCATTAATTCAATTTAATGCGAAAAAAAAGATTTTAGGTACCATTCTTGCAGGAAATAATTGGTTCCACTCACTAGCTATGTTCTTTATGTTAGCACTTACAACTTTTGTCTCTTTTTACAATTTAGATCCTCTCAAAACATTGTATTTAATTTTATTTATAATTATAGTTGGAACATTATATACAGTTGTGAAACTTCCACAATCACTAGTTCTTCTATTTTTAAAATTTATTGTAGGTTTAAGATATAAATTAGAGATAAATGGTATAAAAAATATCCCTTCAAATGGTGGAGTACTATTGTTAGGTAATCATATATCTTGGATAGATTGGGCAATAATTTTAATGTCTGTTCCAAGAGAAGTAAAATTTGTAATATTTAAACCAATTTATGAAAAGTGGTATTTAACGTGGCTTTTTAAATTGATACATGCTATACCAATTTCAAGTACAGTTAATAGAACAACAATAAAAACTATCGCAAGTGAGTTGGATGCAGGAAATGTAGTTGTTCTTTTTCCAGAAGGTACAATATCAAGAAATGGTCATTTAGGAGAGTTTAAAAGAGGTTTTGAAAAAGTTTTAGAAAGTTGTTCAACTGATGTAAAAGTAATTCCATTTTATCTAAGAGGATTATGGGAAACAATGTTTAGTAGAGCAAATAAGAAATTTAAAGAATCCAAAAAAACAAATATTGTAACTGTATGCTTTGGTAGAATTATGTCCAAAGAGAATGCAAATGTTCAAAGTGTAAAAAATGAAGTTTTTGCACTTTCAAGTATTGCATGGAGAGAACATATAAAGGAATTAAAACCTTTAAATGAGATTATTTTTAAAAGCTTAAAAGATTCATCTAATAGAACAATTTTTACTGATTCAACTGGAATTACTTTAAGTGGAACAAAATTTTTAACAGTTACTGTTTTATTTAAAAATATTTTCAAAAAAAGGTTAAACTCAAATAATATTGGAATATTATTACCAACAAGTAGTGCAGGTGCTTTTATAAATTATATGATTCTTTTGATGGGAAAGATAGCAATAAATTTGAATTTCACAGCATCAATTGAAAGTTTAAAGTTATCAATTAAAAAATCAGATATAAAAGTTATCATAACTTCAAAAAGATTTATTGATAAACTTGAATCTAGAGGAATAAAAATTTCAGAAATATTTTTTGATATTGAAGTACTATTTCTTGAAGAAGAACAAAAAAAGATAACTAAAATAGAATCTATATTTGTATATTTTTCAATCAAACTTTTACCTACTTTTTTATTAAAACTAATGTACTTGAAAAAAACTTCTAAAGATGCCACTTCTATCATTTTATTTTCTTCTGGAACTGAAGGAACACCTAAGGGAATTGAGCTTAGTGGAGATAATATTTTAGGAAATGCAGAACAAATAGCAAATATTTTAAATGTTAATGATGATGATGTAATTTTAGGTTCATTACCATTGTTTCATGCTTTTGGAATTGTAGTAACTACTTTTTTACCTTTAATACAAGGAATAAAATGTGCAGCTTTTGCAGATCCAACTGATGGATTAGGAATAGCTAAAATGGTAAGTAGAGAAAGAGTTTCTATAATGTGTGGAACATCAACATTCTTTAGGTTATATACAAAAAATACAAAAATCCATCCTTTGATGTTTGATAGTTTAAGATTGGTTGTCGCGGGTGCTGAGAAATTAAGAGAAGATGTAAGATTTGAATTTAAAAAAAGATTTGGAAAGGATATTCTTGAAGGCTATGGAACAACAGAAACTTCTCCAGTAGCTACTTGTAATCTTCCAGATAAAATTTCAGAAGATTTTGAAGTTCAAGTAGGTCAAAAGATTGGAACAGTTGGTATGGCAATACCTGGAACGGATATAAAAGTAGTAGATCAAATTACTTTTGAAGAGTTGAAAATTGGAGAGGAAGGAATGGTAATAATATCTGGTATTCAAGTAATGAAAGGATATTTAAAAGATGAAGAAAAAACTTCTAAAGTTCTAAAAAAACTAAAAAATAGAACATATTATATCACTGGGGATAAAGGAAGATTGGATACGGATGGTTTTTTAACTATTGTTGATAGATATTCAAGATTTGCAAAAATTGGTGGAGAGATGATAAGTCTTGGAGCCGTTGAAGAAAAAATTTCTAAAATTTTAGGTGATAATAGTATTGATTTTATAGCTTTGGCAAAAAGTGATGAGAAAAAAGGTGAAAAAATAGTATTACTAGTTTCAAATATAAGTTTAGAACTAATTGATAGTTTAAAACAAAGGATGATAAAAGAGTTTGATAATAAGTTGATGATACCAGAAACTATAAAACTAGTTGATGATATACCAAAACTTGGTAGTGGAAAAAAAGATTATGTAAAAGCAAAAGAGCTTTTAGATAGCTTGTAAAAATAGTTTTAACTCTTAAGAATCTGTAAGTATCTCTACTATTTTGGAGATATTTTCAGAAAAATTCTCATTCTTTTCTATGAGTAGTAAATCTTTTGCAAAATTTTTTCTAGTCAGAAGTTTTGCACTTTCAATATCTATATGATAATCATCAAAAACTTTTGCAATATACGCAAAAAGACCTTTTTGATCTTTTGCATTTATTTTCATAGAAGCTAAATTTTCACTATGGTTAAAATCGATTTTTATATCATTTTTTAAAATTAGAGGTTTCTTTAGTGTAATTTGTTTATTCATATCAAAAGAAGCATTTACAATCTCTTCTATTAAATATAATTCCTCTTCTAATGCTGGTTTTGAAAAAGATATTTCAAATATTTTCTTTTCATCATAGAGTTTAAAAATATTCATACTGCTCATATTTAAATATTGTAATTTCCCAAGTAAATAACCAAGATTTAGTGAGATTTTTCTAATAATTCTAAGTTTTAGGAAATCATCATTTATAATTTCAAAAGAGTAAGTTTCAACATCTTGAGATTTTATTGCAATATCTAAAATATCTTCACTTTTAAGTCGTAAAAATATTTGATTTGAAGCTATTTGAGGAATTTTTCTTTTTAATGAATTTGGAAGTATTTTATATTTTTCTAGAGTTTTAATTTTATTTAATCTAAATGCTCTTCTTGAACTCTCTTTAATTAAATCCTTATTTGAAAAAGCTAAATAACATTGATTATAAAGTTGAACTAAAAGTTTTGAGATTGATGACGTGAAATATTTTTTATCAACAGCACATATATCGCAATAACTTAAAACATATAAGAGTTGAATCTCTTTTATATTTTTGAAAAGTCCAATAAAGTTTAAAACAGTTTTTTGTGAGTATATATCTTCATTTGAGGCCGTTTTTATCATTAGATTATGATATTTCACAATATTAGCACCAGTTTTTATGAATTCATCATCAAAATCTAAAGATTTTAGAAATCTTTTAAAAATATTTTCACCTAAAATATGATGGTCTGTTTTTCTACCTTTACCTATATCATGAAACAAGCATAAGAGTCTTAACATTATTTTTTGTTGAATAGAAAATTTGTTAAATAAATTTCTTATAAAATCATCTTCTATATCATAAGAAAATTTTAGAGTATTTAAAGTGTGAATATCTACAGGATGGATGTGGAAACCATCAAATTGTGGAAGATTTGATATTTGTTTGAAAGTGGGAATTACAAAATTTATAATATTTGCATTGTACAATAGTTTTAAAATTATGTACAAATTTGAGTTACAAAGTAGATTGTAAACTAGTTTTTTATCAAGAGGTTCTATTTTTGTTTTACTTGTAAAATATATATAACTTCTATCAAAATTATTTACTTCTTTTGGAAAATTAAGTAGTTCTTTTATAAGTTCTTTAAGAGTCAATATTTTTCTATTTTGTGAACAATATACTGTTTGTTCACAAATATATACATTCTTTTTAAATCTATATTTTTTGAGTTCTATTATATTTTCTGTTTTAAAAGAGATTGTATTAAAAATCTTTTTTATTATGTTGGCACTAAAATTATGGATATTGTGCAAGTCTTGAAATAAAGTTTTCATAAATATAAATTCATTTGAAAAATTTAGTCTAGAACTAAGCTCTGGTAAAATGTCATAAGTAATAATATCTAGTTTCTTTTTCGCTACTAAGTGTAGAGTATTTCTTACTAAAAATACAAAATTTATAGAGTTTTTATAACTTTTATATTCTGCATTTGTAAATTTCTTACCTACTAAATCTTTTGTTTTTTTTACTCCATAAATTATATTTGTAATCCACCAAAGCATATTTGCTTCTCTGATTGCACCATAACCATCCTTTAAATTTACTTGCATTGATAAAGGATACTTAAGAAGTCTATTTTTTCTCTCAAGAAGTTTAGCTTGTAAAAATAATTCTTTTTTATCTGTTCTGATTTCTTCTAAACTTTTTTCGTAACTTGAATATAAATTTTTTGAACCAAATATAAATCTTGATTCTAAAAAAGATGTTTTAATAGTAATATCATCTAAAGAGATTTTGTTTAATTCATCTATATTAACTACTCTAAGCCCAAGACTTAATCCACAATCCCAAGCAAAAGATACAAAATTTTCAATTATTTTTTCAGCATTATAAGCAGGAATATTTTTGTATAAGATCATAATATCTATATCAGAATAAACACATAATTCTTCTCTTCCATAAGAACCCAAGGCTACAAAACATATAGGTATTTGATTTAAGTTTGGTAAAAAATCTGAGAAATATTTTTTTAAAATAAAATTATATATTTCAAATATAAAGTGGTCAGTTTTTTTTGTGTGATTTGAACAAAAATCCTTTGTTATTTTTTTATTTGAAAAGTTTAGATAATTTTTATATTTTTGTTTGAAGTTTTTTGCAACTTCAAATTCATTTGATAATTTACTGTGCAATTTTGAACTCTTTTTTCATATTTGATACCAAAGCTTCAATTTTTTTTCTATCTAGTTCATTGTTCGCTTTTTGTGGTAAAGATAGTAGATTTAAATGATATTTTTGTAAAAATTTAAGAATATTAGGATGCTTCTTTTCATCATTTTTTATTGATATATTTTCATTTATCATTGCTAGAGCAAGTTCATATTTTCCCATAAATGCAGCATAATTTATAGGTTTAACACCATAATAATCAGCAATTTCAACTATTCCTTTATTTATATTATGTATAAAATTAAAATATTTTGAGGCATTGTTTAAAACTATAAGATGCATAATATTTCTTCCATTATTATCTGTTGCAAAAAAATCAGCTTGAAGACTAAATATTAGTTTTATAGTATCTTCACATTTTTGTGTAATTGCTACATGTAAAATTGTAAGACCATCACTGTTTTTTTCATTTATATTAATTCCAGCATTCACTAAAGTTCTAATTGTATTTAAATACAATTTTTTATCTTTTATCAAATCTCTATTATTTTGTTCAACAAGTCTGAAAATTATATTATTTCCCAATTTATCTTTTTTGTTTAAATTTATAGTTCTTGTTTTTAAAATTGCAAATAATTTGAAATTGAAATTTAAAATTGCACTAAAGAATAGAGGTTCATTTTTGTAATTTAAAGAGTTAACATCAATGCTGTAATATCTAAAAATTATTTCTAATATAGTTCTGTACTGTCCATTTAATTGAATATTTTTTCTGTAAATATCATCTAGTTTTTGATTGTTTTCAATGTGTAAAATAATATCAATTAATATTTCTACTACATTTTTTTTATGAGAATTCTTTAAATTAGGATTTGCACCTTTGTCAATAAATGGTTTTATAAGTTCTTTATTGTTTATTCCAGTTAAAACAAGATGTAAAAAAGGAGAAATTCCTTCATTATTGTCTTTATTAACATCTATTCTAAAGTTTCTGAAAAACTCTAAAATTAAATCTTTATCATTACTTCTTAGTGCATAGAAAAATGCTGTTTCTCCCTTTGAATCAGTTATATCTATATCAATGTTTAGATTCATAATTTCTAAAATCAATTTATATTGACCAACTCTTTTCTCTTTATTTTTTGGAGAAATTTGCATATAAGCTGATATTGCTTCCATTAAAATAGTTCTATTTAAACTATTTTTTAAATTAAAGTTGAATTTCATACTAGATATAAATTTAATTAGTCTAATACTACTTTCACCTTTTTGTACAAGATAAAATAGTAAACTTTCCCCTTTTGAATTGGGAATAGTAGGATCTGCTCCTAGACTTATTAAAAACTGAGCTAAGTCATTATTTTCAAGCACATTTCTAAGATGTAAAATAGTATTTCCAGCTTTATTTACATGGTTTATATCTATTTGCTTAAGTGATGCTAAATGTTGTAGAGTATTATTATTTGGATTTAAAACAGCATCAAAAAGAAGATTATTCCCATGAATATCAATATTGCTAAAAAGAGTTGTAGCTTGTAAAAGATATCTAATTACAGAACCATTTGCACTATTTAAAGCCTCTTGTAAAATTGATCTATTTGAAACATTCAAGTGATTAATATTTAAACCATAATCTACTAAAAGTTGTAATATTGAACTATTCCTTGAATATATTGCATAAAAACCAGCTGTTTCTTTATAAATATTTTGTTTTGATATATCCACTTTTTTACTAAGTAACCAAGATACAGATTCAAAAATATCTTTTTTACAGCAAATATGTAAAATTGGTTCTTCATCAATTTCTAAAGAGTTTAAATCAATTTTTAAAGAGTTATAAATTAAGTCTAATTTTTCTAGATTGTTATTAGGATTTATTAACTCCTCTATTAAATCTTCTTTTGTAAAGCTCTTATTTTTTGTTAGTAAATTATTTAACATATCTTTCCAAATTTTATTTTATTAATTATATAGTATTTATATTTATCCAAATGTTAATTTAGTAAGACAATTACTTAATAAATACTTAATAAATATTTTATTTTTATATAAAATTATAAATTTGTATATTAAATACTCATTTTATAATCTTATTTTAAAGTTTCATTTGATAGAATACGGCTCGTCCAGCGCTGGGTTTATACTCTAAAAGGACGGTTTTCATGGATTCAATGCCATATATTATTGACACACTCTACGCACTGTTTGCTATGACATTAGTTATTTTTATGGTTCCTGGTTTTGCTATGTTAGAAGCTGGAATTGTACGAACTAAAAATGTTACCGCTGTATTAACTATTAATATTCTTATTTATGCAATTGCATCATTGGCATTTCTTCTTTTTGGTTATTCTTTAGCTTTCGGAGATTTTGGAAGCGATACTATGAGTAAATATGCAACTTTCTTATTTCAAATGGCTTTTGTTGGTAAGGCTATAAATATTATAAGTGGAGGAGTTAGCGAAAGAGCTAAGGTTATACCACTAACAGTATTTACAGTTATAATGGCCTCTTTTTTATATCCACTTGTTGTAAATATAACTTGGGGAGTAAACTTTTTAGAAGGTACATTTCTAGAACTATCAATGTACGATTTAGCAGGTTCAACTGTTATTCACAGTACTGGAGGATGGGCTTTATTAGCAGCAGTTTTAATAATTGGAGCTAGACATGGAAGATACACTCCTGAAGGAGGAATTAGAGTTTTCCCTGCATCAAACGTTCCTTTAGTAACTCTTGGAGCATTTTTACTATGGATTGGTTGGTTTGGATTTAATGGAGGAAGTGTTGGTTCAATTGCTTCAAAAGAGAATGCTGACTTAGTCGCTCTTACAATATTAAATACAAATACAGCCGGTTTAAGTGGAGCTATAATAGTAGCTGTAATTATGCAGATTATGTTTAAAAAATTTGATATTACTATGATTTTAAATGGAGCTTTAGGTGGTTTAGTTTCAGTTACAGCTGGAGCAAATTTATTTGATATCTATACACCTGTTTTAATAGGTGCAATTGGTGGTGGATTAGTTGTATTTAGTGTTTTTATGTTCGATAGACTAAGAATTGATGATCCTGTTGGAGCACTTTCTGTTCACTTAGTATGTGGAATTTGGGGAACAATAGCTGTAGGTATTTTTGCTTCAAATGGTCAAGATATAACATTCTTTGGACAATTAAAAGGAATTGTGGTTATAGGAGTATTTGCTTTTGTAAGTTCATACATAGTTCTATATATTATAAATAAAGTATTACCTTTAAGAGTTAAAAAAGATCAAGAGGTACAAGGTTTAGATGTTGAAGAGTGTGGATTAGAAGCTTATCCAGAATTTAAACGAGCATTTTCATAATATTGGTTTAATAAACTTTTGTTAAAATATTTGTACTAAAAAAAGGATTGATATTGAAAAAAATTGAAGCAGTAATTAAACCCTTTAAACTTGAAGAGGTGAAAGAAGCGCTAGCTAATGTAGGCGTAGCAGGTATGACTGTATCTGAGGTAAAAGGTTATGGTAGACAACAAGGACATAGTGAGCTTTATAGAGGAGCTGAATATGTGGTTGATTTTTTACCAAAGATAAAAATAGAACTAATCGTTGTAGATGAAGATGTTGATAAAATAGTAGCAGTTATTATTGAAGCAGCAAAAACTGGTAAAATTGGAGATGGTAAAATTTTTGTTTCTTCTATTGAAAAAGTAATAAGAATTAGAACAGAAGAACAAGATGAGGATGCGATATGATTAAAGTATTTGAGATAAATAAACCACTAGATATGCATTTACATTTAAGAGATAATGATATGCTACAACTAGTTGGTCCTCTTACATCAAATACTTTTAGTGGTGCTTTAGTAATGCCAAATTTAGTTCCTCCAGTTACAACAAAAGAGGCTCTATTATCATATAAACAAAGAATTTTAGAGGCTTGTAAAGAGGATGATTTTACTCCATATATGACTTTGTTTTTCCAAAATAATTATAGTTTTGAATTTTTAAATGATATAAAAGATGAAATTATAGGAATAAAACTATATCCAGCAGGAATTACTACAAACTCTGAAACAGGAGTTTCTTCTATGGATATCGAAGTTTTAAGACCTACTTTAGAAAATATGAGTAAGTTAGGCATTCCTCTTTGCATTCATGGTGAAACAAATGGTTTTGTTATGGATAGAGAAAAAGAGTTTATGCCAATTTATGAAAGTATTGCAAAAGCTTTTCCTAATTTAAAAATAATAATGGAACATATCACAACAAAAGATGCAGTCGAACTATTAGACAAGTATTCTAATCTTTATGCGACAGTTACTTTACACCATTTACTAATAACTTTAGATGATGTTGCAGGAGGAATGTTAGATCCTCATTTATTCTGTAAACCAATAGCAAAAAGACCAGAAGATAGAACAGCACTTTTAAATGCCGCTTTAAAATCTCATCCAAAACTTATGTTTGGAAGTGATAGCGCTCCTCATCCAAAACATAGAAAAGAGTGTTGTGGTTGTGCAGCAGGAGTATTTACATCTCCTATAGCTCTTCAAGTTTTAGTTGAATTATTTGAAAAACATAACGCATTAGAAAATTTAAATAGTTTTGTATCAGGTAATGCACAAAAAATTTATGGATTAAACCTAAAAGATAAAATTGTAAGATTAGTGAAAAAAGATTTTACAGTTCCAGCTATTTATGAATATAAAAATGAAAAAGTTGTTCCTATGTATGCAGGACAAACTTTGTCTTGGAGTATAGACTCTATTTTATAAAATCAAGAGATATATTTTTAGAAAAAATATATCCTCTTATATTTTGTGGGATTTTTTTTATCCTGCAAAACTCTTTGAAATCTTTTTCTAAAACAACATCTGTTTTTGGAGCTATATAGATAAAATTTTCTGAAATACTAATATTTACTTTATGGGAAACTGTTATATGTTTTTGAAATAAAATTTCAGTTCTTTCTTTTTGACTTAGAAGAATTCCTCTTTTTTTCAAAGATTTATCTATAATTCTAATATTTAAATTATCATCATTTAAATTTTCAAAAACTTCAAGTTCGAATTTTTCAAATAATGGTTCAAATTTTATATTTAAAGATTTTAAATCATCATTTAAATATGCAAAACTATTTTTTACGCCATTTGCAAATTCACTTAAAAATTGATTTGAGAATTTTTTTCTAAAATAGTTTCTTTTATATTTTTCATCTGTATTTGAGCTGTCAATAAAATATTTAATAGAATTTTGTTTTAAAAAATCTTCTAACTCCTCTTTTGTAACACTTAAAAGAGGTCTAAAAATTGTGTACTTTTCTTTTTTTTCAAAGGCTTGCATTCCTAAAAGTTCAACTAAACCAGAACCTTTTGATAGTTGCATTAAAAACCATTCAAAAAGATCATTTAGCTGATGTGCAGTTATTAAAATATCATAAGATTCTTTTTCAATAATATCTTCAAAAAATGAATATCTTATATCTCTTGCAGTTTTTTCAAAATTTGAAGATGATTGTAAAACAACATTTTTTATAAAAATTTGTTTATTATATTTTTTTGCTAAATCTTTTGCATATTGGACTTCATCTTTTGATTGATCTCTTACATTATAATTTACAATTACGATATCAAAAGGAATTTTTGCATTTAAAAGCAGGAAGAAGAGTGCTGATGAATCAACTCCTGCTGAAAATGCTAATATGTTTTTTGTATTAGTTATCTTAGAAAAATCTAAATTCATACTTTTTTTATAATTTTAGCTAGTAGTTTATCACCAGCAAGTTCAGTTGCAGTTACTAGATATTTATCTCCAAAAATAATTTGTTCTTCTAGTTCATTGTCATTTATATAAATCTCTCCATCAATCTCTGGAGCCCAGATTATTTTTCTAGCACTTAAAAGATATTCATGCTCATCACTTTCTCCATCAATATAAACTTCAAAAGTTTTACCAATATCATCTTCTAAAGATTTAATAGTTGTTTGAGAAATTATATCACCTAAAATTTCTGCTCTCTCATCTATGATTTCTTGTTCTATTTTATCATTTCTTGTTTCAGCGGCTGTTCCTTCCTCATCTGAATAAGAGAATACATTTGCTCTATCAAAACCAAATTCTTCTACAAATTTACATAGTTCTTCAAAATCATCTTCACTTTCTCCAGGGTGTCCTGCAATAAATGTAGTTCTTACAAATGAGTTTGGTTTAGATTTCATATATTGCATTAATTCTCTTAATTTCTCAGCACCTTTACCTCTTTTCATAATTTTGAGCATATTTTGGCTTATGTGTTGTAAAGGCATATCAAAGTAGTTTACAAAAACTTTTGAATCAGTAATCTTGTCTATTAAATTGTGAGTTGTTGTACTTGGATATAGATATAAAATTCTAGCTGTTTGTACACCATCTATTTTTTCAACTGCGTCAATTAGTTGTTCTAATCCATCATTATGCCCCAGATCTCTTAAATAAGATGATGAATCTTGAGATACAAAAGAAAAATCTTTATATCCTTTTTTTACTAGGTTTGTAACCTCTTTTACAAGTGATTCAAGTGTTCTTGAATGAAGTTTCCCTTTAAATGATGGAATAGCACAAAATGAACAACTTTGATTACATCCTTCACTTAATTTTACATAAGCATGATAGTTTGAACCAGTAATTACTCTATCATTTTCTTCACTTGCTAAGAATACTTCATTTGAAAAACTACTTCTTTTCTCGTGAACTAACTTGTCAATTTTGTCATAATCTCCAACACCTGTAAAAATATCAATTTCTGTTAACTCTTTTTGTAAATCATCTTTGTATCTTTCACTTAAACATCCTGCCATAACTAAAACAGAATCTTTTTTTCTTTCATTGTGTAGATTTAAAGTTGTATTTATACTTTCTTCTTTTGCACTATCTATAAAACCACAAGTATTTACTATAATTAAATCTGCTTCACTTTCATTATCTGTTAATTCATAATCTTTTAGTTTTCCAAGCATTACTTCACTGTCAACTAAATTTTTTGTACAACCAAGGCTTACCATATGTAATTTTTTCTTTGGTTTCTCTTCACTAAATTTCATTTTTGTCCATTCTTGTTCATAAATTTTTATAGATTTTAACATATAAGACCATTTATACAAATTAATAAGTTTAAAAACAGTAATATGAAGAATATAAATAAAAGAAAGGAATTTTAAATTATGTCAAAGAAGTACAATATCGTTTTTTTGATTTTTACAATGTTTTTAGCTTTTAATTTGAGTTCTTGTAGTTCAACAAAAGATGTTCAAAAATTATCTTATGATCAATCTTTGAAAGATACAAAATGGCAATTAGAAAGTTTAAATGAAAAAGCTATAAAAAAAATTGAAAGAGTAGCAAGTATAAATTTCGATAAAGAAAATAAAGTTTATGGTAATTTAGGATGCAATAATTTTTTTGGTAAATTTGAGTCTAAGAATGATTTATTAAAAATATCTCAAATTGGAAGTACTATGATGATGTGTCAAGATATGAGTATAGAGAGTTTATATTCTAAAATTTTAGAAAATGTAAAAAAATATAAAGTAGAAAAAGGGATTTTAATATTTTTTGATAAGGACAACAAAGAGATAGCAAAATTTAAAAGAGTATAACGCTCTTTTAAATTAATTACTCAACTTTCGCACATAAAAAATCATTAATTTCTTATATGTAAAAGATACAATAAAGCCCATAAATAGGCACTTTTTGATATAATTTCATCACGACAATCAACTATATAAAGGGCTTTTTTATGAGACTTGATAATTTTATCCAAACTGCTATGAACAACGTATTAAAAAATCCAGTATTATCTGTTTTAAGAGATATAAATTTTAGTTCAATTTTAAAACAGAGTAATTTTATAAAAAGAGATATTGGAAAATCACCATACTTAATAATTTTACATTTTTTATATATGTTTATCATTAATAAAAGAATCTCTACATTTATGAAACAAAGCTCTGATAGCTATAAAAAGGATGTATATTATAGACTTTTGAAAAACAGTAAATATAATTGGAGAAAACTATTACTATTAAGTTCTGTAAAATTAATCTCAAAACTTCATATACTTCAAAAGGCTACTGATACTAGAGTATTAATTATTGATGACACAGTTGAAATTAAAAGAGGAAAATTTATAGAAGGAAGCTGTAGAAATCTTTGGAATAATAAGGAACATAGAACTGTAAAAGGTTTGAATATTGTATCACTAAATTATAGTGATTCCCATACTGATATGATGTTAGATTTTTCTATTAACTACAACAAAAATCAAATTGTAAATGTTAATGAAAACTATTTTCATCATAAAAGTAATGCTTATAAACGAAGAGTTGAAGGTAATAATAGTAAAAATAATTTAGCTCTTCAAATGGTAAATAGAGTATTAAAATCTGGAATATATGCAGATTATTTACTTGTTGATAGTTGGTATGCCAAACCAAATTTTATTTATGAAATAAAAGAAAAAGGTCTTGATGTAATTGCAAGATTATCAAAATCAAATAGAATTTGGCAATTTACAGGAAAATATAATACGCTTGAAAGACTGTACACTCGAGTAAAAAGTCATAAATCTTCTAAACTAGGTAACTACAATTCTATAAAATACAGCTATGTATCAACTACAACTACACATAAAACACTTGGTAGAATTAAAATAGTTTTTATAAAAACAAAAGATAATCTTATTCCAATTGTTTCAACAAATATAAATTTATCAGATATTGAAATTATTAATACCTATAAAAAAAGATGGAACATAGAACAAGGATATAAAGATTTGCGAGAGTATTTCCAATTTGGTAAAGAAGAAAATAGAATTTACGAAGCACTCATTGCTAGGATTACTCTATCTTTCCTTGCTTATAACCTTACAAGCTATATCAATCGTATCAATAATGAACCACAAACATTAGGAGAACTTTTCAGAAATTTAGAGTGTCAGCTTGAAACCCTTGCAATTTCGATGGAACTATTTATAAAAATATTAGAACAACTAGTTCAAGCCCAAGAAATTGTCAAGAGAAATAAAGATTTGGAACAGATTATCCTAATGCTCAGGGTTTACACTAAAAAACAGTTAGGTTTTATCTGCGAAAGTTGAGTTAATTACATCCAAATATTATCAAGAAGCCTTACTTTTCCAAATCTTACAACTACTAAAATTATTGTATTTGAAGGCTCAATAGTATTTATTTCATCAAATTTTTTATTTACAATTTTTACATATTCAACGTCAAGATTTTCTAAAATTTCATAAATTTTTTCTTTTACTACTTTCGAATTTCTTTCGCCTTTAGCGATTAAATTTCCAGCCATATAAATAGATTTAGATATTTTAAGAGCTTCTTGTTTTTGTTCAGTACTTAAATATACATTTCTTGAACTCAGCGCTAAACCACTAATTTCTCTTACTATATCACAAGGTACAATATTTATATCTATAAATAAATTTTTTACCATCTGCTGTATAAGAGCTAATTGTTGAGCATCTTTTTTTCCAAAATATGCATTTGTAGGTCTTGTAAGATTAAACAGTTTTAAAACAACTTGTAAAACTCCATCAAAGTGACCAGGTCGTGTAAGACCTTCTAAAACATAACTATTTTGAGGGGCTTTTATTAAAACTTCATCTTCTTCATACATAGTATTTATATCTGGCATAAAAAGAAAATCAACTTTACACATTTGGCAAATTTTTATATCTGCTTCTTCTTTTCTTGGATATGTACTTAAATCTTCACCTTTTAAGAACTGTGTAGGATTTACAAAAATAGATACTATTACAAAGTCATTATTTGCTCTAGCTTCTTTTATTAAAGATATATGCCCATCATGTAAAGCACCCATTGTTGGAACAAAACCAATAGTTCCATTTAACTTTTTTCTAATAGTTTTTAATTCTTCAACTGTTTTAATAACTTGCAAAATATTTTCCTTTTATTTTTGTTGATTTTATTTTTCACTGTAGTTTGGATTTAATTTTAATAATACTAAATCAGCTAATATATTTCCTAAAAGTGTAAGAAAGGAACCAATAATAAGTATTCCCATAATCACGGGATAATCATGACTTAAAGCACTCTGGTAAAATAAAAGACCCATTCCATCTATTGAAAAAATTGTCTCTAAAATTACACTTCCTCCAATAATTCCAGGAAGGCTTAGTCCTAAAAGAGTAATAATTGGAGGGTATAAATTTGGTAATATATAGTGTCTTAGAATAATTTTATTGTTTAATCCTCTTGCTCTTGCAAAAAATATGTAATCACTTTTTAAAATTTCAATTGTTAATGCTCTTATATATAAAATCAAGCTTCCAATTCCACCAAAAACTATAATAAATATAGGAAGTGTTAAATGCCAAGCAAAATCTAAATAGTAAGTCAAGCTTCCATCTTTTGCTACACTGTGAAGTCCCGCTATTGGGAAAAGTTCAAATTTTATAGAAAAAATTAAAACCAATACAAGTGCTAGATAAAAAGATGGCATTGAAAAGCTTAAAAGTGAAAGCTGATTTGTAAATCTATCAAAGAAGCTATTTTGCTTCATTGCTGATTTTATACCAAAATATAAACTTATTAACTTAACTTTCGCACCTAAAACCAAGTAGTTTTCCAGTCACATCTCTTAATAGATCGATTATTGCTGTAAAATCCTCATTTCTATTGACAACTTCTTCAATTTTTGCAATCTCATCTAAAATAGCTAAAAATGCTTGCATAGCAATTGCCAAGGTGTGAAGTTCACATTCTAGATCTTTAAACAATCCACCAATAGTTTTTGGTTCATTACTGATACGATTTATATAGCTAACAACATTGTATGTAAAAAATGAGAGTGTTATGCGAGCAATAAGTGCTTCATAAATTCGATTTTCTTCTTTACCAAACCCAAAGTGTTCACGAAGTTCTTTATACCCTTGTTCTATATCCCATCGTCGTTTGTAAATATCGATAATTTCTTCATCACTCAAGTCTAAGTTTGTAGATACAATAGGGATGAGATTCTCTTTGGTTTTTATAAAAACAATTTTTAATTTTCCTGCTTTTTTATGTTCAACTATGACCCCGAAGTATTCAAACTTTATCTTTTTGCCATATTGACCCATCTTAATAGTTTTAAGCTTTTTAAACTTGTTATAGATACCATCAAGAGTTTTTTTCTCCCCTGTGAAGTTCCAGATTCTATCATTGTTTACCATTCTTGAAATAACTTGCAATCCTAGCTCATTCATTGTTTCTATAAACACAGGTTTAGAATACCAACTATCCACAAGCAGATAATCTGCATATATACCACTAGCTACTGCTCTTTTAATCATCTCTATAGCAATTTGTGATTTCCCTTTTAAGCTTTCCAATCTTCGCTTATGTGCATTGGTTCGATGATCAATAATATTTGTAAACTCTTCTATCTTTACCCTTGCATAATTATTCATAGCAATTGCAAAGTCCAACATAAAATTTGAATAACCATCACTATAGTTTAGTGATACAACATTTACACCTCTGATTTTTCTCTTTGCTTTATTGCTCCAAAGGTTGTCACAACTTCCCTCTATATTTTTACCAACTTTATCTTCAACAGTATCATCAAGTATAAGAACTCTTACTAGCTTTGCATCTTGTACTTTATGAAGCAGTGATAAAATCTTTAAAGAACTAAGTGATAATAGTTTTCTCCAGTTGTAGTGAGCATTAGCAAGTAGTCTGTAATAGACATCTTTTTTAAAGCTATCATTACTCTGATCCATAAAAGTTGATATTTTTTTATTCATAACTAGCATATATACAAAGTGTAATACAACCATATGAACAGCAACTCCCTCTTTTTTAGAAAAATTGCTCTTTGTTAAAATCGTTTTCATATTTAATAGTCGCAATGTTTCATAAATTGGATTCTTTAGTTTGTCGTTTATGATGCTTATTATCTTAGATTCTATCTGCATTCTTACCCTTTAATATAATAGATATTATATCTAAAAGTTCCTATTTAAGGGCTTTATTGAGAGTTCAAAATAGAAAAATATCATAGAAAAACAACTAAATTATTTTTATGTCAACAAGGATAATATTATTACCTATAGCAGTAATATTTTAGGGAGATTTAGCTACAATTTTAATCAACTTAACGTGCGAAAGTTAAGTTATTAAAAAAATTAAAATCATTGAAATAATATTTAAAATTAGTGTAACTTCAATTCTATTTAAAATCTCATCTTTTACTTTTGCACCACTTGAAAAAGATATTCCAAAATCTAGCTGAATTATTGAGCTTATCCACGAGAAAAATTGAATATAAAGAGGTTTATCAAGTCCATAAATCGCTTTTAGTTCTGCTATTGCTTCTGGAGTAATATTTGGATTTAACTCTCCACTTGCAAAAAACGAGTTTGGTGCTAAATTTATTGCAATAAATGAAATTAAGCTAATAATAAATAGCATAACAATAATATATAATAATTTTTTAAAAAATAGATTCATAACATAGATTATACAAAAGATAGGTTTAAATGATAGGAATAGATATTGTAGGCATTGAAAGAATAAAAAAGATGCACGAAAAGTTTGGAGATAAGTTTTATAACAGATTTTTAAATGAAGAAGAAAAAGATATTGTAAAAAAAGCAGAAACAGCAGCAGGATTTTGGGCTGCAAAAGAGGCAGCGAGCAAAGCAATAGGCACTGGGATTGGGGAAATTTGTAGTTTTTACGATATCAAAATAAAAAAAGATAAAAATGGTGCTCCAAAACTCAAATATAGTAAATTTCTTAGAAAAAAATTTAAAATTAAAAAATCTTATTTGAGTATTACTCATGATGGTGGATTTGCAATAGCAGTAGTTGTAAATAAGTTAAAAAATTAAATTTGATATGAGTCAATATATAATTTTTAATTGTAGTATAGAATTCAATTCTCTATAAAAGAGCTTGCAATGATGGGTCGCCCCTTAAATCTCTCCTAAAAACCCATCTTGCAAAATGATTACTGATAATTTTACGTAAAGGGTGCAATTAATGAAAAATATAGATTTTTATAAAGATGTTGAAAGCATAGTTTTAAAGGATAAATTAGGTCAATTTTTAGGTGTAGATGAAGATTTCGAATATACTTTTAAAGATGTAGTAAAGTTAAGTGGTCACTCTTGTCCAACTGTTGCTGGTGCTTATTTAATGACTATTTATTCTTTAAAAAAATTATATGAAAATGAGTTACCTGTAAGAGGTGAAATAAAAGTTGAGCTAAGAGATTCTAAATCTTCTGGGATTACAGGAGTTTTAGCAAATGTTGCTTCATTTTTAACGGGAGCAAAAGAAGAAGATGGATTTAAAGGTTTACAAGGTAAATTTGCTAGAAATAATCTTCTTAAATATGAATCATCTATAAAAGGTGATATAAGATTTACAAGAATTGATAATGAAAAAAGTATTGAGGTTAGTTATGATTTAACAAATATTGCTTTGAGTAATTTTAATCCAACATTAATGCAAAGAGGTTTACAAGAATCTGCTTCAAAAGAAGAACTTGAAACTTTTGGGGCTACTTGGCAACAAAGAGTAAAAGAAATTTTAACAGTACATAAAGATAAGACTCTGATTTTTTATTGAATACAAATTGTGGATTTTAGTAAAGATTTTTTTACTAAAATTTATTGACTAGTAGTGCTATTTTTTTTGTAGATATCTTTCCAAAATTATTTTTGCAGCTAAAGAATCAACTCTACCATCTCTTTTGTATTTGATTTCACCTTTGATTAAATCTTCAGCTTCAATTGAACTCATGTTTTCTTCTTGAAATTCAAAAGGAATTTTAAGTTCTAATAAATTTACAAAATGTTTTATTCTATTTTGAGAATCTTCACTAGAACTAGGAAATCCAACAATTAGTTTGTCAATTTCCCACTCTTTTAAAAAAGTATTTACATCTGCGGCAGCTTGGTTTCTATTTTTTCTGATTATTGCCATTTGAGGAGTTACGATATCACTTGTTAAGCAAATAGCAACTCCAATTCTTTTAAGTCCTATATCAATAGCAGCTAATTTCAACCTATAATCTCACTTGCAACATCAAATTTATTATTTGCAGTCATTAAATGAATTTTTGGATGAATCTTATTTATTTCTCTATAGAGATTTTGGCTTAGTTGCATTCCTACTTTATACTCTTCCTCTTCACTAATACTATGGGCTTTTTCTAACTCATCAATCCAAAATTGAGGAACATGAATACCTGGAACTTGAGCTGATAAAAATAGGGCTGTTCTTAATTTTGTTATAGGGAAAAGTCCTAGAATAAGTTGTGCTTTTTTCTTTTCACCATCAACATTTTCTTTAGCATTTTCAAAGTATTCTAAAAGTTTTTTAACATTTTCTATATCAAAAACTGGTTGAGTTATAATTCCAACAGCTCCATTTTGAATTTTTTGATTCATTTTTTTCTCTAATGAACCAAAGTTTTTTGCATAAGCATTTACAACTGCAAATGGAAAAATTTGTTTAGGTTCAATTTTAAAAGGTCTTCCTGCAAAATCCATTCCGTAGTTGAAAGATTTTATCATTTTTAAAAGCATTAAAGAGTTTGCTTCATAAACTCCTTTTGTATTTGGCTGATCACTCATATTTGCAGGATCACCTGTTAATGCTAGTATTGCTCTTATGTCAAAATCATTTGCACCTAAAAGATCAGATTGTAAAGCTATTTTGTTTCTATCCCTCATTGCTACTGTTGCAATTACTGGTTTTTTAAACTCTTGTTGAAGTTTTAGTGCAGCAAAAAGTGAAGAGTACTTTAATTTTGCAAGAGGATTATCTGTACAAGTAAATCCATCTACTTTTGTGTCGATTTTAAATTTTTTAATTTTTTCAATAATATTGTGCATAGATGGTTCATGCTGAGGTGTTGTTTCAAGAGTTAAGTATCTATCTTCTTGAAGCTTTTGAATTAGTGTTTCAAACATAAAAAAAGATTCCTTTTTTAAACTATTTAGTTAAATTTAGCTAATATTATACCCTTTAATATTTAAAGTTTTAGGATATTTATGAAATTAGCAGTTTTCGATTTTGACTCAACACTTATGGATGGTGAGACAATTGATATTTTGGCACAAGAGTTTGGTTTAGGAGATGAAGTTAAAAAAATAACTGAAGAAGCTATGAGTGGAAGATTGGATTTTTTTGAATCTTTAATTCAAAGAGTTTCTCTTCTAAAAGGTATGGAACATAAAAAAGTAGTTGATATTTGTAAAGAACTACCTTTGATGCCAGGTGCTTATGAAATTGTAACTGAATTGAAAAAAATAAATTATAAAGTTGTTTGTTTTAGTGGGGGATTTAGAGTTGGTACTTCTCCAGCTAAAGAAAAATTAGGTCTTGATGCTGACTTTTCAAATATCTTACATGAAAAAGATGGAATACTAACAGGACTTGTTGGTGGTGATATGATGTTTGGCTATTCAAAAGGTGATATGATTAGAAGACTACAAGGACTTTTAAAAATTTCAAAAGCCGATACATTGGTTTGTGGAGATGGAGCAAACGACTTAAGTATGTTTAAAGAAGCTGATACAAGAGTTGCTTTTTGTGCAAAAGAAGTACTTAAAAAAGAGGCTAATATTGTAGTAGATACAAAAGATTTAACAAAAATCTTAGAGTATATTAAATAAGTTAATTACCTTAAAAGGAGAATTTTATGGGATTATTTGAAGATATAAATTATTCAATTTGGTGTGATTTTATAGAGAGAGATTTTTTAGAAAATAGATTTCAAGAAATTATTAATGATGGAACTATTAAAGGTGCTACATCAAATCCAGCTATTTTTGAGGCTTCAATTACAGGTTCTGTTGCTTATAAACAACAACTTGATATGTTACAAGCAAATGACCAAAAAAGAATTTATGAAGAATTAGCATTAACAGATATCAAAAGAGCAGCAACTCTTTTAGAATCTCTTCATAAAATAGATTCAAATGATGGATTTATATCAATTGAAGTTGACCCTATGCTTTGTGATGATGCAGCTGGAACTATTGAAGAAGGACTTAGAATTTACAAAAGTTTAAATGCTGACAATGTAATGATAAAAATTCCTGCTACAAATGCTGGATATATTGCTATGAGAGAACTTAGTTCAAGAGGAATTCATATAAATGCAACTTTAATTTTCTCACCAGAACAAGCAAAAAAATGTGCAATGGCTTTAGATGAGGGAATTAAAGATTCAAACAAAGATACAAAAGGTGTTGTATCTATTTTTGTTTCAAGATTTGATAGATTAATGGATACTACATTAGGTTCAAAAATGTTACAAACTTCTAAATTAGGAATTGTAAATGCTACAAAATGTTATCATGAAGTAAATAAGTTAGGAAATGCAAATATCAGAACACTTTTTGCAAGTACTGGTGTAAAAGGTAATGAATTAAGCCCATCTTATTATGTAGATAATTTAATTTATCCAAACTCTATAAACACAACCCCTCTTGGAACTATTGAAGATTGGTTAAGAGATGGGAAAAAAGATCAAAGTTCTATTATGAGTGAAGATGAGTGTAATAAATACTTTACTCTCCTTGAGCAAAATGGAATTAGCATGAATGAAGTTTATGAAAAGCTTTTAACAGATGGATTAGAAGCATTTAAAGTATCATTTAAAGAATTATTATCAAAATTAAAACATTAATTTTGATTTAAGATATATTGGATAAAATTTTTCCAATAATAAAAACATAAAAGGTGTAGAAATGAAAAACTGGAGCCCAAGTAGTTGGAGAGATTTTCCAATAAAACAACAACCAACATATAATGATTTAAATATTTTAAAAAATGTTGAAAAAGAGTTAGCTAGTTATCCTCCTTTAATTTTTGCAGGAGAAGCCCTAAACTTAAAAAAACAGCTAGCTGATGTTGTAAATGGTAAAGCTTTTCTACTTCAAGGTGGGGATTGTGCTGAAAGTTTTAGTTCTTTTAATGCACAAAATATAAAAGATTTATTTAAAGTAATTATGCAAATGGCTGTTGTGCTTACTTTCTCAGGAGGTTGTCCCGTTGTGAAAGTTGGTCGTGTTGCTGGACAATTTGCAAAACCAAGAAGTGCAGATTTTGAAGATATAAATGGTATATCTTTACCATCGTATAGAGGAGATATCATAAATGATATGGATTTTAATACTGATGCAAGAGAACCAAAAGCAAAAAAACTTCTAAAAGCATATAACCAAAGTGCTGCTACAATGAATCTTTTAAGAGCATTTGCAAGAGGTGGAATGGCTGATTTAAATCAAATACACCACTGGAATTTAGGATTTGTAAGAGATAATACTTTGGGTGCAAAATATGAAGAACTAGTAGATAAAATATCTCAAAGTTTAACATTTATGAAATCTTGTGGAATTACTAGTGAAAATACGCCACAACTTAATCAAACAACATTATTTACTTCACATGAAGCACTTTTATTAAATTATGAAGAAGCACTTACAAGAAGAGATTCAATAACAGGTGATTGGTTTAACTGTTCTGCTCATATGCTTTGGATTGGAGATAGAACAAGAGATTTAGATGGTGCTCATATTGAGTATTTCAGAGGAATAAAAAATCCAATTGGTTGTAAAGTTGGTCCATCTATGAAAGAAGATGAATTAATTAAATTAATTGATACACTAAATCCTGAAAATGAAGCTGGAAGATTAAATTTAATAGTTAGAATGGGTAATGAAAAGATTGCTGAGTTTTTCCCAAAACTTCTAGCAAGAGTTGAAAAAGAGGGTAAAAAAGTTTTATGGTCAAGTGATCCAATGCATGGAAATACTATAAAAGCAGATAATGGATATAAAACTAGAGATTTCGAAGCAATTTTAGGAGAAGTAAAACAGTTCTTTCAAATTCATAAAGCTCAAGGATCATATGCAGGTGGAATTCATCTTGAAATGACTGGACAAAATGTAACAGAATGTACAGGAAGTAAATCAGCAGCCATTACTCAAGATGGTTTAGCAAGTAGATATCACACGCAATGTGATCCAAGGTTAAATGCTGATCAAGCGCTTGAGTTATCATTTATGATAGCAGAAACTCTGAAAGAAGCTAGAAAATAAAGAGTTAAAACTCTTTATTTTTGATTTACCATGAAAAAATTTTTATTTATCGTATTACTTTTAAATTTACTATTTTTCTCTTTTTTTAATATAGAACTTTTTGCAAAAGATATATCTACAATAGAAAATAAACAATGGGCAAATGTTATTTTGATGAAGGGTGTAAACCAAAGAGGTGGACCTTTTAAATTTGATGATACATATCTTGAAGTTGAATTTGGCGGAAGGTATGAATGGCTTGATTTATATGGATATGTAGATTTTATAGATATTTTAAATAGTAAAAGTAGTGATAAGCATGGAAGTAATAACTATTTTGTGGATATAGAACCTAGAATATCTTTGGATTATTTATTTAACAAAGATTTTTCATATAAAGCTTTAAAAGAGTTATATTTAGCTTTTGATTATTATTATGCTGATGAACCAAATGGAAAAGGTTTAAACGTATTGTGGATGGGTATTGGAAGTGATATAGATATTCCTTGGCTAGGAACTAGTGGAGTTAATTTTTATACAAGATATATAGATGAGAATTATGGAGCTAGTAATGAACATACTTTCGATGGATATGTAGCTCATATTAACTGGTTTAAACCTCTTTATTTTTTTACAGATAGTAGATTTATTTCGTTTCAAGGTTATTTAGATTATGAGTTTGGAAGTGATCTTGATGAAAATTCTTTTGAAAGACAATATAGAACAAGTGACTCTTTACAATCATATTTAGGACTATATTTACATAATAAATCATGGCTTATAGGTTATGGACTAAAAGCTTATAAAAATATGACTCAATGGAAAGACAATGAGATTTTAAATGGTAAAAAAACAGACTCAACAGGATTTGGACACTATTTTAGTATAGCTTATAAATTTTAGCTTTAAATACTAAAATAGTTTTTAGATAGTACTTTTATAGAAAAACTTTTTTATACTCTTCTTCATTCCAAGCAACAATTAATTTATCATCAAACTCAATTACAGGTCTTTTAAATAAAAGAGGTTCTTTACAAAGCCACTCATATTTTCCATTTTCATCTAAATTTAGTTCTTTTAAATTCAAGGTTTTATATTTTGTTCCTTTATTATTAAAAAGAACATTTATATCACTTTTCTTTGTCCAGTCTTTTATTTGCTCAGGTGTTGGTGATTTTTGTTTAAAATCGAAAAATTCAACTTCAATATTGTGGTCTTTGAAAAATTTCAAAGCATTTCGCACACTGCCACAAGTTTTTATTCCATATACTATAATCATTTTTTACTCAATAATTTTTGGAACTACAAAGTAGCTATCTTCACCTTTTGGTGCATTTTTTAAAATAGAGTCTGAAATCTCTTTATTTTGAACTGCAACATCTTCTCTAAAAGGAGTTCCACCACTAATAGTGCTAAAAGTTGCTTCAACATTTGAAACATCAACCTCATTTAAGTTATTAACAAATTCAAGCATTTGTGAAAGATCACTTTTAATTTTTTCTTTGTCATTATCTTCTATTCTTAGACTTGAAAGTTTTTCTAATTTTGCTAGTAATTTATCGTCAACTGTACTCATTTTTTTCCTTATTCTAAATTTGTATTAATTTTTTATTCTTTTATTCTATCAAAAAAAAGTTTATTTGCCTCTTTTTGTATAAAACTCTTTTTTAAACTCAACCCAATTATCATTTAAAATAGCTTGTCTTGCTTGTCTCATCAAATCTAAATAGTAGTGAATATTGTGAATTGAAGCTAGTCTAAAATATGTTATTTCACCAGCTCTAAGAAGATGGTTTAAATAAGCTCTTGTAAAATTTTTACATGTATAACATTCGCAATTCTCATCAATAGCAGAAGCATCTTCTTTAAATTCGGCTTTTTTGATATTTAATCTTCCAAAGCTTGTAAATAGTGTTCCATTTCTTGCATTTCTTGTAGGCATTACACAATCAAACATATCAACTCCACGTTCAATATTTTCTATTAAATCCTCAGGAGTTCCAACGCCCATTAAATATCTTGGTTTATCTTTTGGCATAAATTGAGTTGTCCACTCAACTGTATCATACATATCTTGATTTGGTTCACCAACACTTAAACCTCCAATAGCAAAACCATCATAATCAGTTAATGCACATAATTGTTCAGCACTCATTTTTCTAAATTCTTTATCTGTACCGCCTTGAATAATTGCAAAAATATTTTGTTTTGTACCAATACCTTTAGCTTTTTGTTCCATATGATATTCTATTGCTTCTTTGGCCCATTTTGTAGTTCTTTCTATTGATTTTGCAATTCTTTCTTTTGTATTAGGAAGAGCAACTAAATCATCCAAAATCATCATAATATCACTATTTAAGTCATATTGAGTATCTAAAACACTTTTTGGTGTAAAGTAGTGACGACTTCCATCAATATGCGATTTAAACATAATTCCATTTTCATCTGGTTTACTATTATCGCTTAGTGAAAATGCTTGAAATCCTCCACTATCTGTCAAAAAAGAGTTTGGGAATTTTGAAAAACCATGAAGACCTCCAAACTTTTTTATTAGTTTACTACCAGGTCTTAAATATAAGTGATATGTATTCCCAAGTATAATTTTTGCTCCCATTTCTAACATGTCATTAGCATCAAGAGCTTTTACAGTTCCTTGTGTACCAACTGGCATAAAAACAGGTGTTAGTATAGTGCTATGAGCTGTTTTTATAGTACAAGCCCTAGCGCCTTTTGAAGTTGCGTCAATTTTAAATTCCATAAATTTTATAAACCTTTTTAAAATAAAATATATAGTACCCAAAATCTACTATTAAACTTTTTAAGATATAATTTTGGCCATGAAAAAAATATTAATTATACTTGATGGTATCGTTGCAAAGAAGTTATTACAAAGAATAGTTGAGTCAAATACAGGTGACAATAACTATGATGTTGTTTACTTAAATGATGTGATTTTACCAGTTCAAAAACCTTCAAATTTTACTTTTTATAAGTTTGATCCAACATCAAATTCAAAATTAGCTATGGTATTAGGAAAAAATATACATAGTGAAGTTTTAATGGCTCTTAATTCAAAAGATGAGATGTTGAGTGTTATAAAAAATATAAGAGAATATAAAAAAAATCTTCAAATAACAATTTTGGATTATTGGGGAATAAAGTTAAATGATCCATTTTTAAATATATATAAAGGGATTGAAGTTTTAGCAAATGGAATGGTTGAAAGATTACCTAATGTTCCAGTTTTAGCTCAAAATATTGGTTTAAAACAAGGTGAAATTATGGAGATAAGAATTCCTTTTGGAAGTTCTTATGCTTACCGTTCAATTGCTTCAATAGAACAAAAACAGTGGAGAATTTTTGGTA
Source organism: Aliarcobacter cibarius (assembly GCF_013372265.1). Taxonomy (NCBI): domain Bacteria; kingdom Pseudomonadati; phylum Campylobacterota; class Epsilonproteobacteria; order Campylobacterales; family Arcobacteraceae; genus Aliarcobacter; species Aliarcobacter cibarius. The sequence continues at coordinate 2,005,759 of NZ_CP054051.1, read as the reverse complement.
TTTATAGAAATCAAAAAATGCTTGATTTAAAACCAACATTAGTTTTAAAACCAAACGATTTGATTTTGGTTATTGGGAAACCTACTGTTTTAATGAATATATACAATGTTATAGGTAAAACTCAAGGTCAATTCCCTATGCCTTTTGGGAGTAAAATTTACTTGTATTTAGACCTTTATTTAGAAAGTGAAAAAAGTGTAAAAAAAGCTCTTGCAGAAGCTAAGTTTTTAAACAATAAGTTGAAAAACTCACTTCTCATCATTAAAATAACAAGACCTACAACTGTTCATATAATGGATATTATTAAAGATGAAGTAAGACATTTTCCGACTATTATTTTACAAATTGATTATGCAAATAAAGGATTTAAAGAGATAATAAAAGAAGATTCAAGAAAATATAATATTGGTTTATTAATGCTTACACTTCCTATGTTTAAAAATAAAGAAGCAATAAAAGATGTTATTTTTGATCTAAAAATCCCTATATTTAAATTTGGAAAAGAGAGTTTAAGAGCTGTAAAAAATGTTGGAGTTGTTTTAAATGATAGTGGAAATTATGAACAAATATCTCCAATAGTTTTTGATGTTGCATCTCAACTTAAAGTTAAAACAAAAATATTTGATTTTGATCCTATTGGAGAAAAAGATAATCAAGTAAGGTTACTTGATCATTTTGAGAGTTTAGCAAAGATATTTAATGAGAAGCTTGAGATTATTCAAGGTAGTGAAAATCCAATTAGAGAGCTTAGAAAACAAAAAGAAATTTTACAAATTTTACCTTTAAAAGAGAAAATGTTTAGAAAGAGATTTTTTATAAAGTTCTTTTACACAAATAGTGATTTAGTATCTTTTGATATAGATAGATTTAACCAAATATTAATACCAGTATCTGATGAACAATAAAGGAAAATAATGACAAATGAAGAGTTAAATGAGGCAAGAAAGAATCCTGATTTCTTGAAATATTTAGAAGAGGCTAGATTAAACTCTATAAAATCAAAAAATATTGAACTTATGTATGAAACACTTGATTCTATGTTAGTTCTTGATTTAGATGAAGAGAAAATAAACTCTTTATACGATGAAATTTTAAAATTGGCATTTTTAAGTGTTGAAAAATTATTAAATAAAAATGAAAAATTAGATTTAAGTGAGCCTAATATTTTTTATATAAGAGCTTTATATGAACATGCAATTGAAAAATGGACAAATGAAAATTTTGCAGGAGCGAAAGAACTTTTATTTGTAATTGCTAATATTATTGAAGATGATACTTTAAAGAATTCTATAGATTGTATGATTGTTTTTTTAAACAAAGAGTTAAATTTTGATGAATTTTATGACGGGTTTGTTGATATTGAAGCTATTAATGATGATGAAAAATACGGTTATTTTTTGACAAATTTTAATTTTGAAATAGTATTATTTTTAAAAGAGAATCAAAATATTTTAGAAGAAGAGTATAAAAAATTACAGCATTTAATAATGGAGAGAAAATAGTGAGAGTTCATTTTATTGGTATTGGTGGAATTGGGCTTTCGGCCTTAGCTAGATTTTTAAATTTTGATGGACATAATGTTAGTGGTAGTGATATGAAAAGTTCTCCAATTACAAAAGAGTTGGAAAAAGAGGGAATAAAAGTATCTTGTCCTCAAGAAGCAACAAATATAACTGATGATTTAGAATTGGTAATTTATTCAGCGGCAGTGACAGATGAAAATCCAGAATTAATAGAAGCTAGGCTTAAACAAATAAGAACTCTTTCAAGAAAAGAGGCATTACCTATAATTTTAGGTGATAAGAAAAACTATTGTGTAGCCGGTGCTCATGGAAAATCGACAACAACTGCAATTTTAGCAACAATCTTACAAAGTAGTGCATTAATTGGTGCAATTTCAAAAGAGTTTGGTTCAAATTTTAGATATGTAAATGACGTTGTTGCTTTTGAAGCAGATGAAAGTGATGCATCATTTTTATTATCAAATCCTTATTGTGCAATAGTTACAAATGCTGAACCTGAGCATATGGAATATTATCATTATGATTATGATAAATTTTACGAATCCTATGAAAGATTTATCTCTTTGGCAAAAAAAAGAGTTTTAAATGCTGAAGATAAAGATATTGCTAAATTAAAATTTGAGGATGCTACACTTTTATATCCAAGTAAAGATATAAAAAATCTTTGTTACACTCTAAAAGATGGGCAACCTTGTACAAAATTTGATTTAAAAGATTATGGTACTTTTGAAGTTTGGGGATTTGGTTTTCATATAGTATTAAATGCTTCTTTAGCAATACTTGCTGCTTTAAATGAGCTTGATATTGAGACTATCAGAAAAAATCTTTTAAACTATAAAGGTATTAAAAAGAGATTTGATATCGTTCAAGCAAATGAAAAATTTGTTGTAATTGATGATTATGCACATCATCCAACAGAGATTGAAGCTACAATGAAATCTATTGAGCTATATGATAATCTTACAAATTTTAATAACAGAATAGTTCTATGGCAACCTCATAAGTATAGTAGAACTAGTGATAATCTCGAAGGTTTTAAAAAATGTTTTAGAAGATGTGATGAGTTAATTATTCTTCCTTTGTGGACTGTAGCTGGTGAGAAAAAAATAGATATCGATTTTGAAAAAGAGTTTGCTTCATATAATCCAATTTTTGCTGACAGAATTGTTTCATACAAAGGAAAAATTGAACTTATAAAAGATGATAAAATTATTAAAACTTATGATGAAGGAATATTTTTAGGTGTTGGAGCTGGTGATATAACTTATCAATTAAGATACTAAAATAAAAAAGAACTATAATAATTTTATAGTTCTTTTAACTCAAAACCAATATTCAGGATAACTTCTATTTTTGTGTAAGTTATTGTAAAACAAACTAACAACA